>CAUSWE010000001.1:0-104540 GCA_963535215.1 uncultured Granulicatella sp.
TTGTTGGAGAAGAAAACATTGTACGTAGTAAACCATTGTTTACGATGAGGAATTTGTTCAAAAAGTAACGATTGTTTTTGTAATGACTTCAAATATAGTAGTAAGGGACGGAAGCAGCCTCGCATTTGCGAGTCTCATTCCTAAAACTACTATGAGAAGTCATTGGGGTGTGGAGCATAGAGTGTCTGTACGGATAAAATTTTATTTATGATATATGGAGAAGAGTATGATTCGTTTTGAAAATGTATATAAAGAATATATAGATTCAGATATACAATTAAAAAAGTCTTTTAAAGAAAGATTATTTACAAAGAAGGCAAAGAAAACAGTTATTCAAGATTTAAATTTAGAAATTAACGAAGGAGAAATTGTTGGTTACATTGGTGAGAATGGTGCTGGAAAATCTACAACAATAAAGATGTTGTTAGGAATTATCCCTGCAGATTCTGGTAATGTAACAGTTTTTGAAAAAGATTCGTTCAAGAATCGTCGAAAAAACGCTTCTGAAATTGGAGTTATGTTTGGACAGAAATCTCATCTCTGGTGGGATTTACCATTGTTAGATTCTTTCAAATTTTTACAAAAAATTTATTCTAAAACCTCTATTGAAGATGATAAATGGTTAGAATGGTTAATAAATGAATTAGAAGTAAAAGCATATATAAATCAACCAGTTCGAGAACTTTCTTTAGGACAACGTATGCGTGGAGAATTTGTTTGTGCTTTGCTTCATTCTCCTAAGTTAGTCATTTTAGATGAACCTACAATTGGTATTGATGTTCAAACAAAACAAAAAATGATGGAAATTATTTTAAAAGTTAATGAGCAAAAAAATACGACATTCATGATTACCAGTCATGATTTTCAAGAGATTGAGAAAGTTTGTCAAAGAATTATTATTCTGGACAAAGGTATCAATGCATATCAAGGAAGTATTGAAGAGTTTAAAAATCAATATTCTTATTTGAAAAAAGTTATCATTTATCACGAACAAGGACAGCATGAATTGATAGAGAATTCAACTATAAAAGTATTAGCAAAGAATATTTTTTCTACTGAATATTTTTTTGATACTCGTGAAATTTCAGAAGAATTAGCTATTCAATTTATTCAAAATAATTATCATCCTGATAATTTAGAAGTTGTTCATTTAAGTTTATCAGAATTAATGACGGTAAAGAGGGTGTTAGAATGAAAGGTTTATTAGCATACATACTTTACCAGTTTAAGTCTAATAAAAAATATCGTATGAATAATGTTATGACGATTATGAGTACATTTATCGCTATTGTAATTCAGTATTATATTTGGACATATGTTGAAAAGACAAATGGTATGAATACACAAAAAATTATTATTTATTCTATGTTTGCCTTAACTTTATCGTCTTTATTACCTTTATTTTCTTCAGCTGATTTTATGAATCATATTATTTTAAAGGGAACAATAGCTAATTATTTACAGCGTCCACAAATGCTGTTTCTAGTCAATTCCTCTATTCAAATTGGAAATAGTTTTTATAAAATTATTTATCGAATTATTCCGATTTGGGTTATTTATATTATTTTTTTCAAAATAAATATCATGACTGTGGATAGTGTTCTTTTGTTGGCATTATTATCTTTATGTTTCAGTTGGATACTTTCATTAATTATTGGTCATATTATAGGATTACTTTCTCCGTATTTAATTAGTATAAATGGAACTAAAAGTTTAATTTCTGGCTTAATATTATTACTTGGAGGGGGAGTTTTACCGATAGATATTTATCCTGAACCCTTAAAATTAATTGTATTAAAACTCCCTTTTGTTGCATTACAATATTTTCCTAGTGCAATATTAAGTGGAAGTCAATTGTTTTCTTATACGAGTGCACTTTTAATTCAATTATGTTGGATTCTTTTCTTTCTCTTAGTTTTATTCATTATACAAAAAAGAGTCTACTCAAAACTTGAAATTATGGGAGGGTAACATGATGATTCGTTCGTTAAAATTTTATAGAAAAATTTATACTGAATTTATAAGAATGGATATCAAACGAATAATGATGTATCCTATTGATTTTGTTTTAGGAAATATGGGCTTTTTTCTAGAAACAATTTCAACCTTATTTGTTCTTTATATCATTGTTATGAATACAGGATTTTTAGGTGAGTTTAGTGGATACGAAGTGTTATTTTTTTATTCATATTTGATGTTAGTAAATGCTCTATGGGAAATATTTTTTGTAACTGTACTTGAAATTCCATATATGATTCAAAGTGGAGAGCTAGATATTTTCTTAGTAAGACCCTTAAATATTTTATTTCAATTTATTATTTTTCAACTAGATGAAGAATCTGTATTTGAAACGGTAGTAGCTTTATTGTTATTAATAGGATCAATCACTCAATTATCTGGATTATGGACAGGTATTTTCTTTATTAAATTACTTTTCTTTATACTTTCTTCTATTTTTGTTAGATATGCTATTTATTTATTTTTAAGTTCTACTGCATTTTGGTGGGTATCAAATGATGGGCTTAAAAGTATTTTTTGGGAAGTTTCTCAACTTGGAAATTATCCAATTTCAATCTATCCTCAATGGTTAAAAGCTGTATTAATGATTATACCATTTAGTTTTATTGGATATTTTCCTGTCCATGAGTTATTACTAAGTACTAATCGATTTACTTTAGAAACATTAATGAATTTTAGTTCAGGATGGATTATTTTTTATTTAGTTTATCGATTCTTTTGGAAACAAGGATTAAAGAAATATCAAAGTATTGGTGGTTAAATCAATATAATCAAAAACTTAAAATATTATATTAACCACAGCATTCAGCTTGACTTTTCCTTGTAAAAATTATACGATAATAAGCATTCTATGAGAACGATATCAGGGAGAATGGAAAGGAGAAGTTTAATGAATCAAATATTTTTACATCAATTTGATGTATTGTTAGAATTACGTCATTTTTTATCCATTATTCTCGCATGTTTATGCGGATGGGCAATTGGATATGAGCGTAAGTCACGCAATAAACAAGCGGGGGTGAAAACCCATGTCATTGTTGCATTAGCTTCTGCTTTAATGATGATTGTTTCAAAAGAAGCATTTTGGGAAACTCCAGACGCTGCAGATACGACACGTATTGCTGCGCAAATCGTTAGTGGTATCAGTTTTATCGGTGGTGGTATTATCTACATGCGTGATATGCGTGTTAGTGGTGTTACGACAGCTGCTGGTTTATGGGCAACTTCGGGAATCGGAATGGCTATTGGTGGTGGATTCTGGTTCTTTGGCAGTATTTGTTGCGCCGTAGTGGTAATAGTTCAATTATTGACACATCGTAAACTCAGCGTTCATAGAAAAATGTATCAATTAAATATTACGGGAATGATTAGTCATTTGAATGTTATTCATGATATTCATAGACATTGTAATTTAAAACAGTATCAAGCTGCCAATGTTGAAGTGAAGAAAATTCCAGAAGGATATGAGTTATATATTCAAATTGATAATGATGCTCGTGTTTTTGTACAAGATTTTAAAAAGACAATTCAAGAAAAAGGCATTGATTTTAAAATTAAGAAAGTTAAATTTAAAGCAACAATGGGATAATTAATATTAGAAAGCCTTGAAGGAGTAGGATAGCTCACTTCAAGGCTTTTTCTTCAAGTAAAAATATAGCAACATCTCTAACACTTTCGTAATAACCCATAAAATAATGGCATAATAAAAGAAATAGAAAAAATAAGAAATACTGACAATGATTCCTAATAAGACAAAAATAACAATGGAAAATACCCAAAATAATTTTAGATATAGTAATAGTTTTTCACGAATGAAAAATTCTTCATTACTTAATGTTGATTGAGGACCATCAAATTTATCAATCAGTTGAATCAATTTTTTCATGTTTTTTTCCTTTCAAAATAAAAATAGTATTGTGATTATACACTAAAAGTTCACCTCTGACTATGAATAATTTTGAAATAAAAAGAGAGTATGTTAAAATAGTTCAGAATAAAGTTACAAGTAGTAAGAAAGGGTGAAATTGATGGCAACGATACAATGGTATCCTGGACATATGGCTAAAGCTAAAAGAGAAGCAATTGAAAAACTAAAATTAGTAGATGTTGTAATCGAATTAGTTGATGCACGTATCCCGGAATCAAGTCGTAATCCAATTGTAAATGAGATTAAAGGACAAAAGAAACAATTAATGCTATTAAATAAGACGGATTTGGCCGATCCGATTCAAACTAAGAAATGGATGAACTATTATCAAGAAGAAGGTATTGAAGTTTTAACAGTTGAAGCTAAAGATGGTAAAGGATTGAATCAAGTAAAAGCAGCGATTAAAGCATTGATGGCAGAAGAATTTGAAAAATTAGCTGCAAAAGGAGTTCGTCCTCGTCCGATTCGTTTAATGGTATTAGGAATCCCAAATGTTGGAAAATCAACATTTATTAATCGTATGATTCAAAAAAATCAAGCTGAAACTGCGAATCGTCCTGGAGTTACAAAAGGACAACGTTGGTTAAAAATTGGTAATGATTTTGAGTTATTAGATACGCCTGGTATTTTATGGCCAAAATTTGATAATCAAGAGATTGGGAATAAATTAGCTGTAACAGGAGCGATTAAAGATTCATTATTACATATGGATGATGTAGCACTTTTTGCGATTAATATTTTCAGAACCTACTATACAGATGCTTTAAGAAAACCTTATGGTTTAAGTGAAGCTGATTTAGAATTATCTGATGTAGATTTATTATTGCTCATTACGAAAAAGTTAGGGTTCAAAGATGATTATGAACGTGCAAGTGAGCGTATTATTTTTGATATTCGTGGTGGTAAATTAGGTCGATATACATTAGATACTGCTCCTATTAGTTTGGAAGGTGTTTAAGATGACTGAAAAATATACCATTAGTCAGATTAAAGAAATCCTAAGTTCGATTCATTCGATTGAAGATTCGATGTTTCAGCAATTAAGTTTAGATATGAGAAAAGGAGTGCAAACAGCTCTAAAATCGTGTCAAAAAAGAATTGAGAAAGAACAAAAACGTGCAGAACATTTTATTGAAATGCAATATTATGAAAGATTAGCTTATCAAGAAGGAGCTAGTTTTATTGCAGGAGTCGATGAAGTAGGACGTGGTCCATTAGCAGGTCCTGTAGTAGCTACAGCAGTCATTTTACCGAAAAATATTGAAGATTTAGGGTTTGATGATTCCAAAAAATTATCAGCATCTAAACGTGAAGAAATTTATCGATTGATTCAAGAAAAAGCTATTGCGATAGGAATTGGAATTGTGGATGCAGATATTATTGACCAAGTCAATATTTATCAAGCTAGTCGTTTAGCAATGCAACAAGCAGTCAGTGAATTAAAGATTCAACCGGATTATTTATTAATTGATGCGATGAAAATTGATGTGAATACACCTCAAATTGGTATCATTAAAGGAGATGCCAAGAGTATATCGATTGCAGCAGCAAGTATTGTTGCCAAGCAAGTGCGTGATCAAATGATGCAAGAATTTGATGAATTATATCCTGGATATGATTTTTCTAATAATGCAGGTTATGGAACGACAAAACATTTGGAAGGACTAAATAAAAAAGGAATTTGTCCAATTCATCGAAAAACTTTTGCTCCAATTAAAGATTTTTTGCAATAAAAAAATATTTTTAGCCTTTTTTTTCGTATATAACAAGTAGAAATGTTATTTCGAGAAAGAAGGTTATTTTTATGGAATGGACAAGACGAACATTAATGATTGCTCTAGCAATGAGGGATAAGGGGAGTAGTCAACAAAGATGGGAGTTGTATCAACGTTTATGTCAAAATGAATGGACAGAAGGAACTTTTACATTAGAAGCGATTCATCAGGAATTAAGTTTAGAAGAGATTGATTGGCTAAGAAATACAGATTTTGTCAGTTTGGAATTACAGTATCGAAAAGAAGCGATTCATTTTCTGATGTATGAAGATGCTTTGTATCCAAAACGTTTAAAAGAAATTTATTTACCACCAGTTGTGTTATTTTATAAGGGAAGATTGGAGTTATTCAATCGATTATCAATCGGAATAGTTGGTGCAAGAAACCATACTCCCTATAGCAAAGAAGCGCTAGAATATTTACTACCCGATATACTTGAAAGAAAAGTATCTATTATTAGTGGATTAGCAAGAGGGGTAGATAGTTTAGCTCACCAACTTACATTAGATTTAAAAGGGGAAACAATTGCGGTTATTGGGAATGGGATTAATATTTGCTACCCTAAGGAAAATCAGTATTTGTATGATGTAATAGGAAAAAAGGGGCTGATACTGTCTGAATATCCATTGGATAGTTCACCTTTAAAATTTCATTTTCCTTATCGAAATCGAATTATTGCTGGTTTAAGTCATGGATTATGTGTGATTGAAGCGAAACTGCATAGTGGCAGTTTAATTACGGCGAATGTTGCTTTAAGTGAAAATCGTCAAGTATTTGCCTTACCTGGTAACATTACAAGTGAATATTCAAAAGGGACAAATGAATTGATTACAGCTGGGGCATTTCCGATAAGAAATGCGAATGACATTTTAGATTCTCTTCATTATTTTCCATAAAATTTTTACTCATTTAGTTATTTGATTTGACAAACAAACTTTCGTTCGATATGATGAATAACGATTATTGAAAATAAGCATATACTTCTGTGAAGGGAGTTTCGATATGGTTAAGAAAAACTTGGTGATTGTCGAATCACCAACTAAAGCGAAAACAATTGAAAGATATTTAGGAAAAAATTTTAAAGTAGTGGCAAGTAAAGGTCACTTACGTGATTTACCAAAAAGTAAAATGGGAATCGATATTGAAAATAACTATGAACCTCATTATATTTCTATTCGTGGTAAAGGGGATTTAATCAAATCTTTGAAAAAAGAGGCGAGTAAAGCCGATGCTGTTTACCTTGCAAGTGACCCGGATAGAGAAGGGGAAGCTATTTCATGGCATTTAGCACATTTATTAGGATTAGATACAACTAAACCAATTCGTGTAGAATTTAATGAGATTACAAAGGATGCAGTAAAAGATGCCTTTAAAAATCCAAGAAATTTAGATATGGATTTAGTTGATGCACAACAAGCACGTCGTATTTTAGACCGTTTAGTAGGGTATACGATTTCTCCAATTTTATGGAAAAAAGTTAAAAAAGGATTAAGTGCAGGTCGTGTACAAAGTATTGCTGTAAAATTAATTATTGATCGAGAAAGAGAAATTCAATCTTTTGTTCCAGAAGAATATTGGACTTTAGATACAACTTTCCAAAAATCAACAAAGAAATTTTCAGCTAGTTATTATGGAACAACAGCTGAAAAAGTTGAGCTAAAATCACAAGATGAAGTGAACCAAGTGTTAAAAGAAATTGACGAGAAATCACCATTTACCGTTCAAAAAGTTACGAAAAAAGAAAGAAGAAGAAATCCTGCTGCACCATTTACGACTAGTAGCTTGCAACAAGACGCTTCCAATAAATTAAACTTTAGAACTCGTAAAACAATGATGGTCGCTCAACAATTATATGAAGGAGTATCATTAGGAAGACAAGGTTCAGTCGGTTTAATTACGTATATGCGTACCGATTCAACTCGTGTTTCTCAAACTGCTAAAGATGAAGCAAAATCTTATATTTTATCTGAATATGGTAGTGAGTATTCAAATTCAACACGTTCCACAAAAGTTTCTGAAGGAGCCCAAGATGCCCATGAAGCGATTCGTCCTTCATCTGTTATGAGAACTCCTGATTCTATTGCATCTTATTTAACAAAAGATCAATTAAAATTATATACTTTAATTTGGTCTAGATTTGTCGCAAGCCAAATGTCTGCAGCTGTTTATGATACAGTTCAAGTGGAATTAGTTCAAAATCAACAAGTGTTTAAAGCAAATGGCTCTACTATTAAATTTGCTGGTTATCAAAAAGTTTATCAAGATAATGTGGATTCTAAAAAATCTAATGTTCTACCAGAATTAGTTGAGGGAGATACTGTATCTGTACAAAAATTAGATTCAGAGCAACACTTTACTCAACCACCAGCTAGATATTCAGAAGCAACTTTAATTAAAACATTAGAGGAAATTGGGGTTGGACGACCTTCAACTTATGCGCCTACGATTGAAACGATTCAAAAACGTTACTATGTCAAATTGGTAACGAAACGCTTTGAACCAACGGAATTGGGAGAAATTGTTCATCAAATGATTCAAAATTATTTCCCAAATATTGTTGATACAAGATTTACTGCTGAAATGGAATCAGAATTAGACCAAATTGAAGCGGGCAAACAAGAATGGGTTCAAGTAATTGATCGTTTCTATCAACCGTTTAAGGCTGAAGTCGATAAAGCGGAAATTCAAATTGAGAAAGTCCAAATTAAAGATGAACCTGCTGGATTTAACTGTGAAGTTTGTGGGAATCCAATGGTCATTAAATTAGGACGTTTTGGAAAATTCTATGCATGTAGTAATTTCCCTGATTGTCGTCATACTGCAGCGATTGTTAAAGAAATCGGTGTAACTTGTCCTCATTGTCATCAAGGGCATGTCATTGAGAGAAAATCGAAGAAGAATCGTCTATTCTATGGTTGTGATCGTTATCCTGAATGCGAATTTGTTTCATGGGATAAACCTGTAGGAAGAGAATGTCCAAAATGTTCTCACTATCTTGTAGAGAAAAAAGTGAAAAGTGGCAAACAAATTGTATGTAGCCATTGCGATTATAAAGAAGAAATTCAAAAATAATTATGAGAAGAAGCCGAAAGGCTTCTTTTTTTCGAATTAAATTACGAGTACGTAATAATCCAAGAGATAAATAATTCTTTTGAGGTAGTTGAGGACGCTAGCAGCCACCTTTGGTGTCTTATAGCTTAAATTTGAGCCACGGTCTCAAATTTCCCTAAAATTGTTTGGAAAATTTTGACAATTTAGTTGTCAGTTGTTAGAAACTATGCTACAGTTTTATATGGAGAAAGGGTGTCGTTAAATGGAAGAACATTTTCATGTATTTATTCAATATTTAACCGTTGAAAGAAGATATTCAAACAAAACAGTCGAAGCGTACCAACGTGATATTGAACAATTTTTGAACTTTTTAAAAGAAATTCCATTAACACAATTATCAGAAGTTACAGCAGTGGATGTACGAATTTATCTTGGAAAATTACATCAACAACAATATAACCGTTCGAGTATATCACGTTTCTTATCAAGTCTTCGTTCGTTCTATCAATACTTATTAGAACACGACCTTGTTGATGAAAATCCTTTTGCGAGTATTTCGTATAAAAAAGGACAAAAACGACTTCCTGAATTTTTTTATGAAGACGAAATGGAAAAATTTATTGCTTCCATTGATGGAAATCAGCCTTTAGACCAACGTAATCGTGCGTTAATTGAAGTATTATATGCAACAGGGATGCGAGTGAGTGAATTAACCGAATTAACTTTACAGCAATTAGATTTAAAAAATGGTGTTATTTTGGTCATTGGGAAAGGTTCAAAAGAAAGATATGTTCCAATCGGTGATTTTGCTTCAGAAGCTTTACAGCTTTATTTAGAAGAAAGTCGAACTTCTTTAATGAGCCAATATAAAAAAGAACATGCTTCTGTATTCGTGAATCATTTAGGAGATCCGATAACAACAACAGGAGTTCGCTATATTTTAAATCAATTATTACAAGAAAGTGGATTACAATTAAAAATTCATCCGCATATGTTGCGACATACTTTTGCGACTCATTTATTAAACAATGGAGCAGATATGAAGACTGTTCAAGAATTACTTGGACATGTTAGTTTAAGCTCTACTCAAATTTATACCCATGTCACAAAAGATGCTTTGCAACAAAATTATCAATTATATTTTCCAAGGGCAAAACAAGAGGAAGATACTTTTGATGCATCCAAATTTAACCATAAACCATAGGAGGTTTTTAAATGACAACAATATGTGCCGTTAAAAAAGGAAATCAATCTGCGATTGCAGGTGATGGTCAAATTACCATGGGTGAAAGAATTATTATGAAAGGCAGCGCTAGAAAAATTAGACGAATTTTCGGTGGAGAAGTAGTCGTTGGTTTTGCTGGTGGGGTTGCAGATGCGATTACTTTAGAAGAAATGTTTGAAGATCAATTAAAGCAATTTAAAGGAAATTTACAACGTGCAGCAATTGAACTAGCAAAACAATGGAGAACCGATCGTACTTTACAAAAATTAGAAGCGATGCTAATTGTAATGAATAAGGATCAATTATTATTAGTTTCTGGAACTGGTGAGGTGATTGAACCAGATGATGGTATTTTAACGATTGGTTCCGGTGGGAACTTTGCATTATCAGCTGCTAGAGCTTTACTACGTTTTGGGGATGAAAATTTAAGTGCAGAAGATATTGCAAGAGAAAGTTTAAAAGTTGCTTCAGAAATTGATGTGTACACAAATGATGCAATTATTACAGAAGTAGTATAGGAGACGGGAAAATGAATTCAAAAATTAATAAGACACCTAGAGAAGTCGTACAAGAATTAGATCAATTTATTGTAGGACAAGCTAGTGCTAAACGTGCTTTAGCGGTTGCTCTACGTAATCGTTATCGTCGATTATTATTGGATGAAGAAATGCAAAAAGAAGTGACGCCTAAAAACTTATTAATGATTGGACCAACAGGTGTAGGGAAAACAGAATTAGCAAGACGTTTAGCAAAATTAGTGGATGCTCCATTTGTAAAAGTTGAAGCAACTAAATTTACTGAAGTGGGTTATGTCGGTCGTGATGTAGAATCTATGGTTCGTGATTTAGTAGAAAATGCGATTACTATCGTTCATAAACAAAAGCAAGAAGAGGTACGTCCACAAGCTTATGATAAGGCTGTTCGTAAATTAGCGAAAATTTTAAAACCTGGCATCATGAAAAAAGTGGCTAATCCACAACAAGATTCATTAATGGGATTATTCCAATCAATGGGCTTACCGAAACCAGAGCTACAACAAGAGGAAAAAGAAGAAGTAACAGACGAAATTGCTGCATCAAGACGTGAAATTGAACAACAATTGAGAAATGGTTTATTAAAAAATCAAGAAGTTACGATTGAAGTAGAAGAAAAGCCATTACGTATGGCAGGAAATAATAATGGAATGGAGCAAATGATGCAAATCCAATCCATGTTAGACCAAATGACACCTAAAAAACGTTCAAAACGTACCGTGAGTGTAGAAGAAGCATTAGAAATTTTAACGGAGCAAGAAGCAAATCAATTAGTGAATAAAGATGATGTACATGCAGAAGCATTAAAATTAGCAGAAACATCTGGAATTATCTTTATTGATGAAATTGATAAAATTGCTGCAAAAGGACATAATGGTGGGGAAGTTTCTAGAGAAGGGGTTCAAAGGGACATTTTACCAATCGTTGAAGGAAGCCAAGTTCAAACAAAATATGGTGCCATTCAAACAGACCATATTTTATTTATAGCTTCAGGAGCTTTTCATGTTGCTAAACCAAGTGATTTAATGCCTGAATTACAAGGTCGTTTCCCAATTCGTGTGGAATTACAAGATTTATCAAAAGAAGATTTTGAACGTATTTTAACAGAACCGAAGAATGCCTTATTAAAACAATATAAAGCATTATTGGCTACTGAAAATGTTGAAGTTATCTTTACAAAAGAAGCTGTCTCTGCTCTTGCTAGAACAGCATTTGAAGTGAATAGTAATATGGAAAATATCGGAGCAAGAAGATTGCATACTATTTTAGAAACATTATTAGAAGAATTATTATTCGAAGCTCCTCAAATGCAAATGGGAAGTATTCAAATTACTGAGCAATATGTGGAATCAAAATTAAATACGATTACAGCTGATCGTGATTTAAGTCGTTATATTTTATAGGAAGGAGAGAGAGCATTGCAACAAGTACTTAAAGATTTAAGAAAAATCAATTCGGTTTTACAATATGATAATTTATGGACATTAGATGAAAAAGCTGATTTACCATTTAATACTTTAAGTGGTGTATTAGGGACTCTATTGAAAGTGGATTTATTTATTGCTTCACCAGAAGGTAGGATACTAGGATTTCATGATCAATTCCAGTTAAATAATGCTCGGATGCATGAATATGTTTCAACAAGACAATTTCCTGATTTTTATATGAATGCTTTAAATTCTATTGAAACAAATTTAGAAAATATTTCAGTAGATGCTGAGTTAACCATTTTCCCTGTGGAATTAAAACAGGAATATCTGGAAGCAAAAACAACGATTATTCCGATTTATGCTTCTGGTAACCGTTTAGGATTTGTTGTAATGGGAAAAGCTAAAGAGTCATTTTCTGCGGGCGATTTAATTTTAGCAGAGCATGCTGCAACTGTAATTGGAACAGAATTATTGCACTGGCAAACAAAACGAATTGAACAAGAAAACCGAGAAAAACAAAATGTTCATTTAGCGTTAAAATCTCTTTCTTATAGCGAAATTGAAGCGATAAAAATTATTTTATCGTTATTTGAAGGTATTGAATTGCGATTCACTGCATTGAAAATTGCCAAAGAATTTGATATTACACGTACGGTAATTGTAAATGCGATTCGTAAATTAGAATCTGCAGGTGTACTTGAAAGTAGAAGTTTAGGAACAAAAGGAACCTTCTTACGAATCAAGAACCAACACATCCACCAAGCATTAAATGCTGAACTTGCTAATTTATAGACAAAAAGGAATAACTTACCGAATAGTAGGTTATTCCTTTTTATTACGTACGTTTAGAACTTATAGTAAGAAAACGCAAGTATATTATAAAAGATAGGAAGAAAATTTTTTGTAGTGAAAGTAATGAAAGCTAGGGGTAGCTTTCATTACAGGTAAAATTCGAGACCGAGGCTCGAATTTTAGCCATGAGACTCGCAGAGCGAGGCTGCTGGCGACCTTTCAACCAAAAAATATTTTTCTTCCTATCTTTTGTTACGTGTATAAATTATTTCTTCCATTTAAAAATATCAACTTTAGCTTCTGTGCCATTTAATATTCTTTGAATATTCGTACGGTGTCTATAAATGATAAACAAATCAACAATAAATGCAATCGTTGTTAAAACCATATCTTGGAAGTAAAGAGATGCTAGTACACCAATGGAAATAGTGACCATACTAGAAAAACTCACCATTTTAGAAATTCCTAAAATAATAACAAATAAAAATAAACATGGAATTAGCAATTCTGGTTTATACGCTAATATAACTCCAGCAAAAGTAGCGACAGCTTTACCACCCTTAAAATTTGCAAATAATGGATACGTATGACCAACTACAGCAAATAATGCAATAATGAGAGGGGAAATCCCGTGTAAATCCATTTGCTTTAACAGAAGTACACTAATCGAACCTTTTAAAAGATCCATCAGTAAAACAATCGTTCCAGCTTTTTTACCAAGAATTCTAAAAGAATTCGTAGCCCCTAAATTTCCACTTCCGTGTTGTCTAATATCAATTTGAAAAAACTTACGTCCAATCCATAATCCAGAAGGAATGGATCCTAATAAGTATGCCATCATAGCACCTAAAAAAATAGATAGCATAGATATGTCTTTCTCCTTTATCCGTTAAATTTAAATAATACTCATTGATTATAGCATATTTTAAAAAAATTAGTACGATTTTAAAGGTTGCTAGGAAGAATTCTTGCAATATTTGAAAAATTAAGTATGATAGAGTAGATATGTTTTATAAATAGGAAGAAGGAGAATCGTGAATGAGTAAAGTCACTAACCAATATAATGATGATTCAATTCAAGTATTAGAAGGCTTAGAAGCCGTTCGAAAACGTCCAGGGATGTATATCGGTTCAACTGACCATCGTGGATTGCATCATCTTGCCTATGAAATTGTTGATAATGCAGTCGATGAAGCTTTATCTGGATATGCAAGTAAGATTGATGTCACAATTCATAAAGATGGCTCACTATCTGTAAGAGATAATGGGCGAGGAATGCCAACCGGAAAACATGCTTCAGGAATTCCAACAATTCAAGTTATTTTTACCGTTTTACATGCTGGTGGTAAATTTGGACAAGGTGGATATAAAACTTCTGGAGGACTTCATGGGGTAGGAGCCAGCGTTGTAAATGCCTTATCGGATTGGTTAGAAGTTGAAGTATTACGTGATGGCGTATTATATACTCAAACATTTAAAACAGGTGGAGAAAAAGTTAGTTCCATTAAAAAAGAAAAAACAAATCGTAAAGGGTCCGGGACAACAGTTCGTTTCTTACCAAGTGAACATATTTTTTCAACTATTGTTTGGTCTTATGAAACTTTAGCGGAACGTTTACGCGAATCAGCCTTTTTATTAAAAGGATTAACGATTACATTAACGGATGAAAGAACAAATACAAGTGATGAGTTTTGTTATGAAGAAGGTATTCGTAATTTTATTCAATATTTAAATGAAGAAAAAGATACTTTATCTCCAATTGTAGATTTCAATAGTACGATTGATGGAGTAGAAACAGAATTTGCCTTCCAATATAATGATGGCTATTCTGAAACAATTTTATCATTTGTTAATAATGTTCGTACAAAAGATGGTGGAACTCACGAAGTTGGGATGAAAACTGCCTTAACAAAAGCTTTTAATGAATATGCTCGTAAAGTGGGTCTATTAAAAGAAAAAGATAAAAATCTAGAAGGTAGTGACGTTCGTGAAGGATTAACAGCGATTATTTCTTTACGTGTTCCGGAAGAGATTTTACAATTTGAAGGACAAACGAAGGATAAATTAGGAACTCCTGCTGCAAGAAGTATTGTTGATAATACGATTTTTGAACAATTAGGAATCTTTTTAACAGAAAATGGTGAAATTGCTCAAGAATTAATTCGTAAAGCTCTAAAAGCAAGAGAAGCACGTGAAGCGAGTCGTAAAGCAAGAGAAGAGAGCCGTAACGGTAAAAAAGGGAAGAAAAAAGAAACACTGCTATCTGGTAAATTAACTCCTGCTCAAGGGAAAAATCCTAAAAAGAATGAACTTTACTTAGTAGAGGGAGATTCTGCGGGAGGTTCTGCTAAACAAGGGCGTGACCGTAAATTCCAAGCAATCTTACCATTACGAGGAAAAGTCATTAATACTGAGAAAGCATCTTTATCCGATATTTTAAAAAATGAAGAAATTAATACAATCATTTACACAATCGGTGCTGGAGTTGGAACAGACTTTAATATTGAAGATTGTAATTACGATAAAATTGTCATTATGACCGATGCGGATACAGATGGAGCTCATATTCAAGTATTACTATTAACATTCTTCTATCGTTATATGAAGCCATTAATTGAAGCAGGAAAAGTCTATTTAGCGTTACCTCCATTGTTCAAAATTTCAAAAGGTACTGGTAAGAAACAAGTTGTAGAATATGCTTGGACTGAAAAAGAATTAGAGGAAAAAATTAAAAAAGTTGGTAAAGGCTACTTATTACAACGTTATAAAGGTCTTGGTGAAATGAATGCAGACCAATTATGGGAAACAACGATGAATCCTGAGTCCAGAACACTAATTCGTGTTGTTATCGATGATAAAGCTCAAGCAGAACGTCGTGTAAGTACATTAATGGGGAATAAAGTTGAACCACGTAGAAAATGGATTGAAAGTCATGTGGAATTTAGCTTAGAAGATGGAAAGAGTATTTTAGAAACAGAAGGACATTTAACAGTGAATGAACAACCAAAAGTTTCTAAAGCTACAAAAGAAGAAATAAATTCTCCATCATCTGTTGAACAATTATCACTTTTAATGGAGGAGGAATAATATGAGCTTGCAACAAGATATCCAAGAGTTAAATCTTGAAGATGTAATGGGGGATCGCTTTGGACGTTATTCCAAATATATTATTCAAGATCGTGCCTTACCAGATATTCGAGATGGATTAAAACCTGTACAAAGACGTATTTTATACGCGATGTTTGTAGAGGGAAATACGAGTGAAAAACAATTTAGAAAATCTGCTAAAACTGTCGGTAATGTAATTGGTAATTATCATCCTCACGGAGATTCATCGGTTTATGAAGCGATGGTTCGTTTAAGCCAAGATTGGAAATTAAGAGATGTTTTAGTAGAAATGCATGGGAATAACGGTAGTATGGATGGAGACCCAGCTGCTGCTATGCGTTATACAGAAGCTCGTTTATCCAAAATTTCTGAAGAATTATTACGTGATTTAGACAAGAAAACTGTTGATTTTGTATTAAACTTTGATGATACAGAAGAAGAACCAACAGTTTTACCAGCTCGCTTCCCGAATTTATTAGTCAATGGTGCTACAGGGATTTCTGCAGGTTATGCAACGGAAATTCCAACGCATAATTTAGGTGAAGTCATTGATGCAACGATTCATACGATTGATCATCCAAAAGCAACGGTTAAGGAATTAATGCAATTTGTAAAAGGACCAGATTTTCCAACTGGAGCTATTATTCAAGGGATTGATGAATTAGAACAAGCATATGAAACAGGTAAAGGCAAAGTAGTGGTTCGTTCTAAAACATCTATTGAAGCCATTAAAGGTGGAAAGAGTCAAATTGTTGTCACTGAAATTCCTTATGAAGTCAATAAAGCTTTATTAGTGAAGAAAATTGATGAAATTCGTTTAAATAAAAAAATTGAAGGTATTGCAGAAGTAAGGGATGAATCAGACCGTACTGGTTTACAAATTGTTATTGAGTTGAAAAAAGAAGCCAATGCGGAAGGAATTTTAAATTATTTATTAAAAAATACCGAGCTTCAAATTAATTATAACTTCAATATGGTTGCCATTGATGCTAGACGTCCAATGCAAGTTGGATTAAAGAAAATAATTGATTCTTATATTGCTCATCAAAAAGAAGTCATTACAAAACGAACTCAGTTTGACTTAAATAAGGCGCAAGATCGTCTGCATATTGTAGATGGATTAATGAAAGCTTTATCGATTTTAGATGAAGTGATTGCATTAATTCGTAATAGTAATGATAAAAAAGATGCGAAAGAAAAATTAGTTGAAACTTACAATTTTACTATGACTCAAGCAGAAGCCATTGTTAGCTTGCAATTATATCGTTTAACAAATACGGATATTACAATTTTACAAGAAGAAAAATTAGACTTAAATGAACGTGTTGCGACTTTAACAAGTATTTTAAAATCAGAAAAAACATTATTACAAGTAATGAAGCAAGAATTACGTGAATTAAAGAAAAAATATGCGACACCTCGTTTAACTGAAATTGAAGCGGAAATTAAAGAAATCAAGATTGAAACAGAAATTTTAATTCCAGAAGAAGAAGTGTATGTAGTTGCTACAAAACAAGGCTATTATAAACGAGTTAGTCCACGTTCCTTTGCTTCAAGTGCTCCTGAAGAAAATGGCTTGCGTGAAGGGGATGAAGTGTTACTTGTTCAAAAAGTATCGACTTTAGATAGTTTAGTGTTATTTACTTCTAAAGGGAATTATTTACATTTACCAGTTCATGAAATTCCTGAAGCAAAATGGAAAGATGTAGGTCATCATTTAAGTCAATCCATTTCTTTAGCTACAAATGAAACTATTTTAGCAGGTATGGTGAAGGAAAAAGAAAGTACGGAAATTTATCAAGATTGGACAGTTGTATTCTTTACAAAAGAAGGACTGGTAAAACAAACTGCGTTAAATGAATTTAATACGTATCGAGGCTATAAAACTCGTACAAGTAATGCCATTAAATTAAAAACAGCAACGGATGAAGTAGTAGCAATTGAACTAGTTCCAAATCAAGAGCAAGAAATTTTTATTGTGACGCATTGTGGTTTTGGTTTACGTTATGAATTAAGTGAAGTTCCTGTTGTTGGTACAGTTGCTAGTGGTGTTAAGGCAATTAATTTAAGAAAAGATGATTTTGTTGCTGGAGCAATGGTTTATAGTCCAGAACATAAAGTTGTTTCTGCATTCTTAGTGACTCAACGTGGAGCGGTGAAACGTTTCAATGTTTTAGAGGTTTCTATGCTTACGAGAGCTAAGAGAGGATTAATGGTTTTAAGAGAATTGAAGAGTAATCCTCATCGTGTTGTTTATTTAGATGGTTCTATTACTTCTAAACAAGAATATTCTATCGTTTCGACAAATGGAGAAATGAAAGAAATTCGTCCAATGGACTTAAGTTTAGTCGATCGTACAAGTAATGGTTCAGCTTTATTGAATGATGCGGATGGATTGACTAAGAGTGTCTTGAAGAAGTTTGTGTATAATCTTTAATAGACTTTCTGAGTATAGTAGTAATAGGGCGCTAGCAAACTCGCTCTGCGAGTTTCATTGCTCATACTACTATAGAAAGTTTTTGGGCTATAAAAAAGACAGAATCAAATTCGATTCTGTCTTTTCTTTGTCTTAAAAATCAATTTCTGTTGAATATTGACTGGCTGCATTCCATAGTAAGTATTCTTTAATTCCAGCTTCTTTTAAAGCTTTAATTTCTTGACTAATTACATCAGCTGTATACAATTGGAAGTTTCCTTCTCCTAAATAGTCAGCTGTGAATGCTTGAATCCATGGTCTTGAAGTAGGAGAGGGATTTAAATCTTTAAAATACCCATTCTCAATTTTCATATATTGGCTCACGATATCATACGGTTGTTTATCCGGTTCTTTTACACCGAAAGCTCCATTTACCCAGTGACTTGGAAAAATCATTGGAGAAATGACATCAACATGTTCAGCAATATCCGTGAATTTTTGACCAATCCCCCCAATTTTTGAAGCGGTAATCGCGTGTGCCAAAATATCAGCAGAAAGATGAACGCCATATGGTTTTAACTTAGCACGAACATATTCTACAAAGTCTGTAACTGCTGCAATACGTGCCTCATCCATATCTGTATAATGACTGTAATCTCCTAAGTCGTAATCTAAATATTTTTCAATTAATTCAAATCCAAGAGGGAAACGTACATAGTCTAATTGAATATCTTTAAATCCTGCTTTAGCTGCACCTACAGCAATTTCAGCAATATATTCCCAATTTTCTTTTAGGAAAGGATTTAAGAAAGATTCTCCTTCATCATTTTCCCAAACAGTTCCCATTTGTGTACGGAATGTTAAATCAGGATTTTGATAGGGAACTAAGTGGTCCCCAAAACTTACAATTCGAGCAATCGGATAAATCTGATGTTTTTCCAAAGTTTTTAGTAATTGTTTTGTGTCTGTGATTTCATTTACGGTATTATCTTTGATAGTTTGATTATCAGTTTCTAACGGCATTGTAATTTTTCCATATCCATCACGAACATCGATTACAACAGCATTAGCGTCTGTTTTATCAACATACTGAACAATTCTATCTAGTTCAGATCCTTTTGCTCTAAATGCTTGAACATAAATCCCTTTAACACCATCTCTTGGATAGGGTATCGTAATTCCTGAATCGTAAGTACTAGTTGTAGGGAAGTTAACTGGAACTTTTAATAAACTAGCTGTTCTCAATGTTAATTTTTGAGTCGTTTCTTCCTCAGCACGAACTGGATTAAAAAGAAGGATGAATACTCCTAATAAAAGGATACGAATCAATCGATTTACTTTTCTCATGAGCAACTACTCCTTTCTTGAACTCAAGCGAGCCTTAAGAATACGGATAGGTTTATCAATGGCTGTTAGAGGTTCATTAATTTCTTCCAGTATTTTTTGACGATCAATAGCCGCTTGGTTTAATACTTTGATTTTTTCTCGTAAATCATCATTCGATAATTTATTTCCAGAAATTTCAACAAAGAATTGTTGTTCATTGTTTAATTGTTCTTCGGATTTTTTGATGTAATCCGTTATACTGTCGACAATTTTTTGCAAGTTTGAGCTTACGATTTTAATTTCAACGCTTGGCAAATTTTTGTCTTGTAAATTACTAAGGTGAGACGCATCATCACGAATCACTTTTAATGTTTTAGTAATTTGTTTTTGAATATCTCTTCTTTGTTGTAGATTTTCAAAAACTTTACCTTTTTTCTTAGCGTAATTTGCTAGAGTCGAATCATCAGCGATATCATCTTCCCAATCGTTTTGCAAATTTGCTTCAAAAGTTTGGATGTTGTTTAAATGATCAACAACCACAGGTAAGGTATCTTGTACTTCTTGAACAGTTTTCTCAGCACTCTTCTTTGTATTAGAGCAGGCTGCAAATACTAGCAAACTTGCACTAATCAAGAATACCTTCGTAGCAATTTTTTTCATAAAGCACTCCTTATTTTTCGCATCTTCATTTATAGACACACAAATTACTTTGTAATTATACAGTTTTTTTGTGAAATATACAAATAATTAACCGATTTGATGGCTTTTTCATGTGAAAGTGGGGAGATTTTTACTATTTTTAGTTAAATTTTGTATTTTTTTAATTCTACATTCTCTTGTTTGACGAAGATTAATAGAATAGGTACAATAGAACTAATGAGAGTAGAAAGAGGTATTTTATGATTATTTATTTAATTTTAAGTTTATTATTGATTGCAGCAGACCAAGTTATGAAAATGTGGATTGTTTCTAATTTTGCATTACATACAGGTCAAGAGTTATTACCAGGAATTGTGAAGTTATTTTATATTCAAAATACAGGTGCAGCATGGGGAATTTTAGCAGGACAACAATTTGTTTTCTATCTTATTACAGCTTTTGGAGTTTCTGCGATTTTATACTTGATGTTTCAAGAAAGAGGAAAATCAAAATTTGCATTAACAACGTATAGTTTGTTATTAGCTGGAGCATTAGGAAATTTTATTGACCGTGTTCGATTAGGATTTGTTGTAGATATGTTTCAGTTTGAATTTATAGATTTCCCGATTTTTAATATTGCAGATATTTGTTTAACAATTGGGGTAGCAGCATTATTCCTATATATTTTAATTGTTGAAAGAAAGAAGGAAAAAAGTGGAAAATAAAATTATTGAATTAACACTATCATTGGAAAAAAGCGAAAGACTCGATAAAATTTTAACACAAGAATTAGCTCATACTCGTTCAGTCATTCAACAATGGTTAAAATCAGAATTTGTATCGGTGAATGGTGAAATTGTCAAAGCTAACTATAAAGCAAAAGATGGAGACCATGTTACCATTCAAATTGAAGAAGAGGAAGAATTAACGGTTCTTGCAGAAAATATTCCACTAGAAATTGTTTATGACGATGAACATTTATTAGTAATAAATAAACCAAGTGGAATGGTTGTCCACCCTTCAAAAGGACATTCAACGGGTACATTAGTGAATGCATTACTTTACCATGTGGATCAATTATCCAAAGGTTCTGAAACTTATCGCCCAGGAATTGTACACCGAATTGACAAAGATACATCAGGATTATTAGTTGTAGCTAAAACACCACAAGCTCATGTTTGTTTATCCAATCAATTAATGGATCATTCCATGACTCGTAGTTATGTGGCAATTGTGGAAGGAAGCTTTGAACATATTACAGGTACAGTAGATGCACCATTAGCTAGAGATCCACATAATCGTCTAAAGCGTTGTGTTCAAAAAGAAGGAAAACAAGCGATTACTCATTTTACAGTCATTCAAGCATTAAAAGAGACAAGTGTTTTACGACTAAATTTAGAAACAGGAAGAACTCATCAAATTCGTGCACATATGGATTTTATTCATCATCCGATTTTAAATGATCCGATGTATCATCCAAATGGAAAAAATGCAACAGAATTCGGTCAATATTTACATGCAGAGACTTTAGGATTTGTTCATCCAATTACACAAGAAAAACTATATTTTGAAAGTCCATTACCAAAAGAATTTGAAGAAAAGATTCAAGAACTACAGTAGAGGAGTATGGATATGTCAGAAATATTCTTATTAGATGAAGCGACAATTAATCGTTCGATGACACGAATTTCTTATGAAATTATTGAACAGTATAAAACAGTTGAAGATTTAGTACTCGTAGGAATAAAGACTAGGGGAGTACATATTGCTAAGCGTCTTCAAAAGAAAATCGAATCGATTGAAAATCAACCAATCCTACTTGGGGAAATTGATATTACTTTATACAGAGATGATCGTCACGAACCTGATCCATCCATTGATCCAGTTATTAACGGAACAAATATTCCATTTTCGTTAAATGGAAAAAATGTCGTATTAGTAGATGATGTCATTTTTACAGGAAGAACAGTCCGTTCTGCATTAAATGCTTTAATGGAGTATGGCAGACCAAAAACGATTAGTTTAGCAGTATTAATTGATCGTGGTCATCGTGAATTACCGATTCGACCAGACTATATCGGTAAGAACATCCCAACTTCATTATCGGAAGAAATTTTAGTGAAATTACATGAAGTGGATGATGAAGAATGCGTGAAACTAAAAAAAGTTTAATGAAGCTATCAAAATAGTTGCATTCTAATAGAGATTAGTGTAATATAACTAACGGTATAAAAACCATATTTCACACCTAATTGGATGATAAGGGTGGTGCTTAGGAATAAGTACCCTTGTCGATGAAAATTGGGGAGGAAAAATAAAACCAAAATTGGAGGAAAACAAAAATGGCAGTTATTTCAATGAAACAATTGTTAGAAGCTGGTGTACATTTCGGTCACCAAACACGTCGCTGGAACCCTAAGATGAAGAGATACATCTTCACAGAAAGAAATGGTATCTATATCATCGACTTACAAAAAACCGTTAAATTAGTGGACGACGCATATAACTACATGCGTGAAGTTGCTCAAGACGGAGGTATTGCTTTATTCGTAGGTACTAAAAAACAAGCACAAGATGCTGTTAAAGATGAAGCAATCCGTACTGGTCAATACTATGTTAACCATCGTTGGTTAGGTGGTATGTTGACTAACTGGGATACAATCCAAACACGTATCAACCGCTTGAAAAAAATTAAAGAAATGCAAGAAGACGGTACATTCGATGTATTACCTAAAAAAGAAGTTGGTGTTCTATTAAAAGAATTAGACAAACTTGAAAAATACTTAGGTGGTATTAAAGATATGCCACGCATTCCTGATGTAATGTTTATCGTTGACCCTCGTAAAGAACGCATTGCAGTTCAAGAAGCTCACAAATTAAACATTCCAATCGTTGCTATGGTTGACACAAACTGTGACCCTGATGAAATCGATGTTGTTATTCCATCAAATGACGATGCAATCCGTGCGGTTAAATTAATCGTAGCTAAAATGGCTGATGCATTCGTTGAAGGTAACCAAGGTGAAGACGTAGCAGTTGACGAAGAAGACTTAGATAAAGATACTTCATTAGAAGATATTGAAAAATTAGTTGAAGGCGACAACGCTGAATAATCACTAACCAGTAGGCTGTTTGGAATCGGAAAAGAAATCTTTCATCCAAACAGCTTTTTTTAAAAAATAATTTTTGTAAATTTATAACATTTAGGAGGAAATTGAAATGGCACAAATTTCAGCACAATTAGTAAAACAACTACGTGACATGACTGGCGTAGGGATGATGGATGCTAAAAAAGCATTAGTTCAAACTGAAGGAGATATCGATGCAGCTGTTGACTATTTACGTGAAAATGGTTTAGCAAAAGCAGCTAAAAAAGCTGACCGTATCGCTGCAGAAGGTATTACAAACGTATTAGTAGATGGAAATGCTGCAGTTGTATTAGAAGTAAATGCTGAAACAGACTTCGTTGCTAAAAACGACAAATTCCAAGCATTAGTAGCTAAATTATCACAAGTAATTTTAGAAAACAAACCAGCTGACTTAGAAGCTGCTTTAGAAATCGTTACTCCAGAAGGTAAAGTTTCAGATGTAATCGCTGAAGCAACTACAGTTATCGGAGAAAAAATTTCATTACGTCGTTTTGAAATCGTTGAAAAATCTGATGCAGATGCATTCGGAGCATACTTACACATGGGCGGACGTATCGGTGTGTTAACTGTATTAGAAGGTTCTACAGATGCAGATGCTGCTAAAGACATTGCTATGCACGTTGCAGCAATCAATCCTAAATATGTTGACCGTTCTGAAGTTTCTGCTGATGAATTAGAACATGAGAAAAAAGTTCTTACAGAACAAGCATTAAACGAAGGTAAACCAGCTAATATCGTTGAAAAAATGATTGCTGGACGTTTAAACAAATTCTTAGCTGAAATCAGCTTGAACGACCAACCATTCGTTAAAGATCCAGATACAACAGTTGCTAAATATGCTACTTCTAAAGGTGGTAAAGTTAAATTATTCCACCGTTATGAAGTTGGTGAAGGTTTAGAAAAACGTGTTGATAACTTCGTTGAAGAAGTAATGGGACAAGTTAAAAAATAATTGATTTCAATTAGTGGGGAATAAGGTAGGAAGCTGCCCTCTATTCCCCTTTTTTTTAGACTAAATTCACTAAGAAATGTATAAGAAGAGGAGTCCTTACAATGGTTGAACCTAAATATAAACGTGTTGTATTAAAATTAAGTGGAGAAGCTTTAGCTGGCCAAACAGGTTTTGGTATTAATCCTCCAACTATTAAGGAAATTGTTAAAGAAATTAAAGAAGTTCATGATCTTGGCGTTCAAATTGCAATCGTTGTTGGTGGCGGAAATATTTGGCGTGGTGTAACAGGAGAAGAAGTAGGTATGGAACGTGCACAAGCAGACTATATGGGAATGCTTGCAACAGTGATGAATGCATTAGCCTTGCAAGATGCATTAGAAAACATTGGAGTTCCTACACGTGTTCAAACTTCAATCGAAATGCGTCAAATTGCAGAACCTTATATTCGTCGTAAAGCAATTAGAAACTTAGAAAAAGAACGTGTAGTTATTTTTGCTGGAGGTACTGGTAATCCATACTTCTCAACAGATACTGCTGCTGCATTACGTGCTGCTGAAATTGAGGCAGATGCTATTTTAATGGCTAAAAATAATGTTGATGGAGTTTATAGTGCGGATCCTCGTATTGATACAAATGCAATTAAATTTAATGAATTAACACATTTAGATGTCATTCAAAAAGGACTAAAAGTAATGGATACTACAGCAAGTTCATTATCAATGGATAATGATATTCCATTAGTTGTCTTCAATTTAAACGAAAATGGAAATATTCGTCGAGTTGTTCTTGGTGAAAATATCGGTACAACTGTAAGGGGGAAATAATATGACAGCAACTGAAATTATTGCAAATGCTAAAGAACGTATGAAAAAAACTGAAGATGCGCTTCAACGTGAATTAGGCGGAATTCGTGCTGGTCGTGCGAATGCAAGTCTATTAGATCGTCTGCAAGTGGAGTATTATGGAGTTCCAACTCCAGTTAATCAACTAGCTTCTGTAACGGTTCCTGAAGCTCGTATGCTTTTAATTACACCTTATGACAAATCAAGTTTACAAGATATTGAACGTGCAATTTTGATGTCTGATATTGGGATTACACCAACAAATGATGGTAGTGTTGTTCGTTTAGTCATTCCACAATTAACAGAAGAACGTCGTAAAGAATTAGCAAAACAAGTAGGAAAAGAAGCTGAAGGTGCTAAAGTAAGTGTTCGTAACATCCGTCGTGATGCGATTGAGCATTTGAAAAAAGCTGAAAAAAATAAAGAAATCACTGAAGATGATTTACGTGGATATGAAAAAGATATTCAAAAATTAACAGATGACAGTGTTAAAAATATCGATCATTTAGCTCAAGTGAAAGAAAAAGAATTATTAGAAGTATAATTCATGATGTGACAACAAATCTTAGTTCAACTAAAAGATTTGTTGTCACTTATTTTTTGAATAAACAAAAGGAGTTATTATGAAATTAACGAAAAAACAACAATTTTTACTTGTTAAGTTAGCGATATTAGCGATTATTCTTATCATTTCTGGGATTGGATTTTTCTCGAAAAATCAGAAGAAAACTTCTCAGAAATCGAATACTAGCCAAATACAAGTAGAAAGTACAGTAGATTTTTCTGGCTATGACAAATCAAAACTGTATACTCTTGAAGTTGGGAAAGTAGCGGATGGAGACACATTCCATGTTCGATTAGATGGAAAAGAATTCAAGATACGTTTACTACTCATTGATACACCGGAAACTGCTAAAGAAGGAAAAGCAGCTCAACCTTTTGCAGATCAAGCAAAACAAAGAACGCAAGAGTTACTTAAAAAAGCTAAAAAGGTAGAAGGAAAATTTGATGTAGGAGATTATACAGATAAATACGGACGTGCTTTAATGTATGTTTATTTAGATGGTAAATTATTACAACAAATATTAGTAGAAGAAAGTTTAGCAAGAGTAGGGTATGCTCATCCACCGAATACAACTCTTCTAAAAGATTTACAAAAGGTCGAAGAGCAAACGAAGAAGAAAAAGAAAAATATTTGGGAAAAAGATGGTTATGTAACCAATCGTGGTTTTGATACAAGTGTTTATTAAAACTTCAAATGGTGCTATAATTTTGTTAATCTGAAGTTGTTTAGGAGAACGGGATATGAAAAAAAGAAGTGTTATGGCAACCATATTATTTGTAATTTATTTAGTAGTTGTATTTAGTGTCTTTTTTAATGATAAAAAGATGATAGCAATATTTGCATCTATTGGAGCAGCTATTTATGCAGCTAATATTAAAAGAATTAAAGATGCTGAAAATGAATAATTAAGTATAAGCTAAGTACAAAATATAGGGCTTAGCTTTTTTATATTTACTCTGTCTTAAAGCTGTTTTTGCCTTTATATCAAGGTTTAGAGGACTTATACTATAACAGTTCTATCCCAATATATTGTGTCAATAAAAATAAAATAAAAAATTTAAGCACAATATATTGTATTTTAACTGGATATAGGGTATCATACTACCTGTATGAACCATAAGGGAGAGATGTATATGTCAAATCGTAAAATTACACTATATTCAAAACCAAATTGTATGCAATGTAACTTTACTAAACAATTTTTTGAGGATAACCAAGTACCATTTGTTATTAAAGATGTATTTGAATCAGAAGAAGCTTTAGAAGAAGTAAAAGCTTTAGGCTTCCAATCATTACCAGTTATTGTAGCTGATGGAATTGAACCATTCTTTGGTTTCCGCCCAGATATTTTGGAAACATTAGTAGGGTAAGATGTTAACATTGAATTTATAAAACGATTTTTCTATTTGTAGAAAAATCGTTTTATTTTTTATTTACAAATTCATCGTTATATGGTTAAGTTAAAGGGAATAAACGATTGGAGGTTCTTATGAGTTTCGAAGTCATTCTTACAAAAGAAACAAGTGCGAAAGTATCGCATATTGCTACCAAAATTGCAGCTTGGTTAAAACAATCAAGCGTTAACCAAGCTATTTACCTAGTTCCAGATCATATTAAATTTTCTGCAGAATTAGAAATGATTCAACAAGTGGGGCAATTATTACAACAACCAAAGAATTCTTATGCTGTGACAAAAATGCAAGTTTATAGTTTTAAGCGTTTAGCATGGTATTTTTTAAGAGATCATGCTGCATTACAACGTCCTTCTTTATCCAAGGTCGGAATTTGTATGATTTTACAAAAAATACTAACTAAATATCAAGATGAATTAGTGTTATTTAATAAGGAATCTCGTCATAAAGGATTCATTGAACGTTTATCTGCGGTTATGCAAGAATTTCGTTTAGGAGGAATCGAAGTAGAGGACTTCTCACAATGGTTCGAACAAGATTCTAATGAAGAAATTGACCAACGTTTGAAAGAATTTGGCATCATTTATAAACATTATTTAGAGTATTTAAAACAAGATTTTATACAATCGGAAGATTTATTAAAAATATTAGCAGAAGAAATTTCGTCTATGGATCTATCTAATACGTATGTTGTCATTGATCAATCGTATCACTTAAATGCGATGGAATTAGAAGTGATTGACGCCTTAGTGAAATCGTGTGGAAGAGTAAAGTTTTATACTACTGCAACAACTGATGCTTTCAAACCAAAAGAAACGTTAGAAGCAGGTTTATTTGATTCTAACCGTCAATTAATTTCTCGCTTATTAAATTGGTTAATGATCGATGAAAGTAAACCTGTTTTAAATGAATTAAACGAAGAAAATAACACTTATCATCCTGACTTTTTAGAAATTGAACGATATTGGCTAGAAACAAGTGGAGGACTTGAAACTTCTTCTAATCGTATTTCACTAAAAATTGAAGCTTTACAATGGACGACTTATGAAGATGAACGTCAAGAAATTCAAGAAACCTTAGCAACGATTAAAACATTAGTCGATAGCGGTAACTATCGTTACCAAGATATTCAAATTTTATCAAGAAATTTAGAAGAACAACAAACACTCTTACAACCTTTATTAGAAACGTATCAAATTCCTTATTTTATGGATTTATCAGATACAATGGAGCATCATCCACTGATTCAAGTGCTAGACGCTATTTTTGCTATCCAGAAGCATTTTTGGCGTTATCATGACATAATGAACCTACTAAGAAGTGAATATTGTTTCTGGCCCTTAAATCGAGCAAATTTAAAGAATAAGGATCAGGAAGAAGATACTTTACGAGACGCCTTGATTCAATATCGCCAACAATTAGACAAAACAGAAACGATTATACTAGCGCAAGGCTACGAAGGAAAAGATTGGATTTCTAGTAAAACATGGAATTATCAAGTTGAAACTATTGATGAAGATAGCTTAAGTAGCAGAGAAGCGCTAGTTCATCAACAATTAACACTAGCACAAGAACTACGAGAACAAATCGTCTCTTTATTAGAACCATTTTACAAGAAATTGGATAAAGTTGAGACAACAAAGGAAGCCATCACTCTTCTATATCAATTATTAGAAAACATTGGTGTAACGGATGCCTTCCTATACTGGAGAAACCATGCTGCCAATATTGGAGATATTCAAACAGCTCGTAGACAAGATCAAGTATGGAATGAATTTTTAAAATTATTAGAGGAGTATGTTTATATCTTCGGAGATGAACCGTTTGATTGGGAAATCTTCCAATTATTATTACATACTGGATTCGAACATACACACTATAATATGGCTCCATCCACTTTAGATCAATTAACGTGTACGGGAATAGATTCTGTTCGTTATTCTCCTAAAAAGGTTACGTTTGTGATTGGTTTATCGCAAGGCGTCCTTCCTCGAATGGAAGAGGAGAGTGGTCTAATGACAGATGAAGAAAGAGAGTATTTATTAAGTACATTAGACAGTGGTCGTTTCCTACATCCAACAACCATTCAAAAACAATCAGTAGAGCCATTTTTATTTTATAAAGTATTAACTTCTGCAACTGAGAAGTTATATTTATCCATGCACCATACGGATAAAGGCGCAAAATTAAAACCTTCTAGTTTTGTAGAACGTATTTTAAATAAATATGAGATTACTCCAGTGGATGGCAATCAAAAACAGCAAGAACGATTTGAAAAGGGAGATTTTGTAACGATTCATGAATTATTTACGACTTTATTACAAAAACTTCGCCACTATAAATTTTCAAAAGAAGAAGATATTCCGTCTATTTGGATTGCTTTACCTCATTTATTAAGACAGGATAAAGATTTTCAACAGGAGTATCATACATTAGTAGACAGTGTATTCCATTTAAATATTGCAAAGCAATTACCAAAAGAATTGGCTGCTGAATTATACGGAAATCATTTATACTTATCAACTTCTCAAGTGGAAACCTTTTATAAGGATCCATTTAGTCATTTCTTGCAATATGGGTTAAATTTACGTGAACGTAGAGAGTTCGAATTAACTGCTGCAGGCTCTGGAGAATATTTCCATGAAACATTTGACCAGTTTATTCGTAAAGTTCATGAATTGAAATTGGATATTCGCACTATAGATGCAACTACAACAGAAAAAATATTAAAAGAAATTTTCGACTCTATGAATGATGATGCAAGATTCCAAATATTAAATGCTAGCCCAAGAATGAATTGGACTAAACTGCTTCTACAAGATACGATTCGACAAACTTTATCTGCAGCATTATTGCAATTACAACAATTACAAGTAACACCTTGGAAAACAGAAGTTGTTTTTGGTGCAAAATCTGATAAAAAAATTGAAATTCCATTAAATGATACTCAATCCCTATTTATTCGTGGAAAAATTGACCGTATTGACCTTTTAGAAACTGACAAGGGATATCACTTGGGAATTGTCGATTATAAATCTTCAGCGCAAAAATTTGATATTAATCGATTACGGTATGGGATTCAGTTACAACTATTAACGTATTTATCAGTCGCTAGAAATATTGTTTCTGACCAATTTAAGAAAACTGTGACCCCTTATGGTGGTTTATATATGCATGTTTTCCAACCAAGCTTTAATGCTAAAGATTTGAAATCAGATGCAAATTTTGAAGAAACTCGTCTGAAGAAATATAAATTATCTGGATTATTGACCAATGATTTAGGAGTTCTGCAACAAGTTCAGCCTGATTTTGAAACAGGAGACTCTATTGTATTACCGTTTGGAGTTAAGAAAGATGGAGAATATAAGGCATCTAGCCAAGTCTATCATCCTGATGACATTAATTTATTAATGGATTTTGCTTTCTATCAATTGAAAACTGCAGGAGAACGGATTTTAAATGGGGAAAATCAAATTGCTCCATTTGATGAATTAAAAGAATATGCAGACTCAGTGAATGGAAAATTCAGTGCCATTGCAATGTTCGATGCAACTAATCCAGAAAATAATTATCAATTTTTAACGAAAATGCCTCTTCAAGAGAATTTAACTTGGATGAGAGATAAAATTGACGGAAAGGAGGAGTAGTGGATGATACCAGAAAAACCAGAAGGTGTACAAGCAACTCCTGAACAGTGGCAAGCAATTTGGCAAAGAGGCGACAATTTATTAGTTTCTGCTTCTGCCGGATCAGGAAAAACAAAAGTATTAGTCGACCGAATTATGGGATATATTGAAGATGGTATTAATATTGATTCCTTATTAATTGTGACTTTTACGGAAGCTGCTGCTAAAGAGATGAAAGAACGTTTACGTACAAATTTAGAAAAAGCTATTACAAAAGAAAACGATCTTTCTAAGAAGCATATGTATATTAAGCAACTAAGTTTATTACCAAATGCAACAATTTCTACGATTCATAGTTTCTGTATGAAAGTCATTCGTCGCTATTTCTATTTAAGTCAATTAGATCCTGTATTTTCACTATTAAATGAAGTAGAGGGGACTTTATTAAAAGAAAAAGTATGGCGAAACATCCAAGATGAATTATTAGAAGAACATTCTTGGATGGATGGGTTAATGCGCTATTTTTCTAGCGACCGTAATGATGATGGATTTACAACATTAGTTTATCAACTATATGATTTTTCACGTTCAAAACCACATCCAAAACAGTGGATTTCTTCTTTAGCAGATTTATATGAAACAAAGGATGAATATGGTGAAATTCCTATTATTAAGGATCAATTTGCACCTTATATTTGCGAAGAATTAAAGTATTTAGTTTCTGCCTATGATGAATTACTGAAATTAGCTGAACTATCCGGTTTTGAAAAGTGTAAAGACGTAGTTGAATCTGATGCACAAAAAATTCAAGAAGTGAATGCAGCATTTTCAAGTGGTAATTACACAGCAGCGTATACATTAGCACAGGGAGTAAGTTTTGACCGTTTCCCAACTGTTCCTAAAAAAGATGAAACGACCGATAGAGAAGCTGTTCAGGCCATTAAAAGGAAAAGAGATAGCTTAAAGAAACATTGGGAAGATCAATTATTAGCAACAGCATTTTTCGAGTCTCCTGAGATTCAAATGAAGCACTTAAGAGAAATTTATCCAATGATGTTGCATTTATCTCAAGTTGTCTTAAAATTTTATGAAGCTTTTCAATTAGAAAAGAAAACTTCTAATAAAATTGATTTCTCTGACTTAGAACATGATACATTAGCGATTCTTTTTACTGAGAAAAATGGAGTTCTGATTGCTAAAAAATATTATCAAGAACTATTTACCGAAGTTTTAATTGATGAATACCAAGACGTAAACCGTGTTCAAGAAGCCATTTTAACTAGTGTTTCTAAGGATAATAATCTCTTCATGGTAGGAGATGTAAAACAATCGATTTATGCCTTTCGTCTAGCAGATCCATCTTTATTTAGAGATAAATATGAAGCCTATGCAGATGAAAATGGTGGAAAACGAATTATTTTAGCTGAAAACTTCCGTTCTAGAGATCAAGTATTATCCTTTACGAACTTAATTTTTAGACAGATTATGGATCATGAATTAGGTCAAATTGATTATGATAATGACGCAGCTCTAAAAACTGGAAACTTAAATTATTCAGATGATACGGATAAATTTAGCGAATGCTATATTATTCAAAATGCTAATTTAGAAGAAGATGAAGAAGAATCGTCTGAATTAGAAACCGAAAGTCTGATTGATAGTTCAGCTAGTGCTGAAGTCCATTTTATTGCAGGTAAAATTAAAGAAATGATGTCAAGTCAGTTTGAAATCATGCATGAAGAAAGTACAAAGGAAAATCCGAAAAAACGACCAATACAATATAAAGATATTGTCATTTTAGCACCAACAAAGGCTAATAATGGATTAATTGAAGAAATTTTTACTCAATATCAAATTCCTGTTTTAGTTCAAAAAAATCTGCAGTATTTCAAACGAACAGAAATTGCCATCATGATGTCTGCTCTAAAAATTATTGATAATCCTACTCAAGATATTCCATTTGTAGCCGTATTACGTTCAGGAATCGTTGGATTAGACGAAATCGCATTAGCTCATATTCGTAAAAACAATAAATCTAGTTCGTTTTATGAAGCGTGTGTTCAATTTGTAGAGCATTTTAAATTAGAAGAAGTGACTTATTACGATAGTGCTCAACAACAGCAATTAAAGGATCGAATACAATCATTCTTAGAACAGTTAGAAACTTGGAGAGATATTGCGAACCATCAGTCCATCAGTACGCTTATTTGGCAAATTTATATGGATACAAACTATTTAACATATGTACACGGACAATCTGTTGGACAACAACGTGTCTTGAATTTACATGCCTTATATAAGTATGCAAAAGACTTTGAAGACTCTAGTTTTAAAGGATTACGTAATTTTGTTCGATTTATTCAGCAAATGCAACATAAAAAGCAAGATTTAGAAGAACCTACACAAATCTCTGATGAAGAAGATGCGGTACGTGTTATGACGATTCATGCAAGTAAAGGATTAGAATATCCCGTTGTATTTTTAATGAATGCTGGAAAGAAATTTAATCAGCAAGATATACGCCAACAAGCGATTCGTAGTGATGAATTAGGTGTAGGAGTGAAATATTTACAACTCCCAGAAAGAATTCAATATACAACGATTCCATATGTGATGGCTTATAAAGCAGAGAAAAATAAATTACTCTCTGAAGAAATGAGAAAATTATACGTAGCAATGACTCGTGCACGAGAAAAACTCATTATTGTCGGTTCTTTAAAGGATTATGAAAAATTCAAAGAAGAACATTCTATGATAGAAGAGATAGATGAAGAAACATTACCATTTTCTCTTCGCTATCATGTCGATAATTATTTAACATGGATTTTAATGGCTACAATGAGAAGACAAGAGAAAGTTTCCTTCCATCAAGAAGTCATTGACTTTGAACAAATTAAAAAGAATGCGCTAAATTGGATACAAGAGAGTGAAACAGCTTCTATTGATGAAGAAGAGTGGTTACAAAAGCAAGTAGAAGAAAAACCAGTTAAAAATTTATCAAATTTATTAGAAGATTTAAAACAAACGTATCCATATTTATTAGCTTCAACAACTGCAAGTTATCAAAGTGTATCTGAAATTAAACGGATGAATGAAGAACCAGATGTGAAACAATTACCTCATTTAGAAGAACAAACTCAACAAGTAGATACGCCAATTCAACAATATGTTTATTTAACAAATGAATTAGCAAAACCAAGCTTTATGGAATCTAAACAAAAGGTATCAGCCGCAGAACGTGGAAGCGGTTTACATTTATTAATGCAAAAATTAGACTTAACTAAGGAAATTACTCCTGAATTTATTCAAGAAACGATTCAGCAATTAGTTGAGACACAATTTTTAGAAAAAGAAGTTGCTGCAGTTATTCCAGTTGACCAAGTTTATCATTTCTTCCAAATTGAATTTGGTCAATGGATACAGGAACATCAAGCCTTATTAAACCGTGAACAAGCATTTTCTCATGTGGTAACAGCAAAACGAATCTTTAAACATTTACCAGATAATGATGATTCTATGTTGATTCACGGGATTATTGATGGATTTGTGGAATTAGATGATGAGATTGTCTTATTTGATTATAAGACAGATCATGTCATGCCAACACAAAATGGTATTCAGAAAGTTGTCGATAAGTATAAACAGCAACTGAATTTATATGCTGAGGCATTAGAAACAAGTTATCAAAAGAAAGTTACTAAACGTATGTTATGTTTATTATCGATTGGAAAATCTATTGATATTTCTAATGTTTAATGTATGATAGGAGGACGTCCGTGATGGGCGTCCTTTTATGTTGAGTTGGATTGTGGAGGAGGATTTGTTTTTATTGGAAAGTTTTTGATATATAACTTTCTTTAATATATATTATGTAAACCTAAGTGTCGTTCGAAATATTCCTTTGTTGTATCAAGCACGCCAGCAGCCAGCTTTGCTGTCTCATGGCTAAAATTTGAGCCTTGGTCTCAAATTTTGCTGTGATAGAATCCCACTGAATTCTATCACTTTTGATACTACAAAAAATATTTCTCACTTTTTACATTTATCATAATTTAGTAACTTCAAATACTTTATTCAATGATTTCTTACTTTTTACGTTATCAGTCTAGAACGTTATCTATTGTGTTCTAATTATATAATATGAACTTCCATACGATAACTTGCTTAATTTGGGGCTTAATCGTATAATGTATTTTGTATTTTAAATAGTTAAAGGATGGTTTTGGATGAAATTTAATGAGGAAAGTCCTTTCTGGCGTTTTGCTACGATGTTGGCGGATTTTATTTTGTTGAACTTATTTGTTATTGTCATTAGTATTCCTATTGTAACGATTGGGCCTGTGTTAGCAGCTTTGTTTTATACAATGATGAAGTTTTCTGAAAATGAAGATGGTTATTTAGTGAAAACGTTCTGGAATGAATTGAAACATTTGTTTTTTGTTCGTGTTGCTGTTTCTTTGATTTATGCAGCAATCATTGCAGCTACTGTATATGTGATTCAATTTTGGTATAGTTTCCAAAATATTTTTGGAATGATGTTAGCGATTATTTTCTTTTTATTCCTATGTATGACAATCACAGCAATGTTGATTTCATTAGCTCGAACACAATATTTTGGTACGATTAAGAGTTATATTCGTGATGGTTATTTATTTATTTTTATTTCTTTAAAAGAAGCCTTTGCTATTTTAGCAATTCCAGTTATTTTAATTGGTTTTAGTATTTTCCAAGAAACAGTATTATATTTCATGGGAATGATTGGTATTTCGTTAATGGGATATGCATTAGCACCATTATTTCATAAAATGTTTTCAAAAGTAGAAAAAAAGCATGAAGGTTAAGCCCTCATGCTTTTTTATTTATCCTCGTGCTAAGTGAGTACGAATTTTCGTTGATAAGTATTCAATGACTAATACTAATACGATTAATCCGCATAGGATAGCCCCTACTTCATGCCATTTATAAGCTGTCATCGCAAAGATTAACGGAGCACCGATACCACCAGCACCTACCATCCCTAAAACAGTCGCATCTCTTAAGTTCATATCAAAACGATAAATCACTGTAGAAATGAATGCTGGAATTAATTGTGGTAAAATCCCAAAACGAATTTTTTGATAGAAATTACATCCACTAGCATCTAATGATTCTAAAATCTTGTAATCTAAGTCTTCAATCGCTTCAATATATAATTTAGAAATCATCCCAATAGATGCTACAGACATTGTTAGCAAACCTGTAAAAGCACCTGGTCCTGTTACACGGATAAACATTAACCCATAAATTAAAGTTGGAACAGTACGAATTGCCATAATAGCTGTACGTCCAATAATTGCAACTGGTTTTGGTACAATATTAGTTGCTGAAATAAATGAAAATGGAATTGCTAAAATTGCACCAACTAATGTTCCTAAAAATGCAATTGCAATCGTTTCTAATAATAAATATGGAACACCTTTTGTGGTAAAGTTTAACAATAAAGATGTTTCAGGAGTTACTATCCCTTGTAAAATACTTTGAGAAATTTGTAATCCATTTTCTGGAATTTTACTTAATTCGATCGTAGATCCAGACCATGCAAAAATGATAATGAATAAGAATAAAACGCCTAATTGAACAATCCATGTACGAGGAGCTTTTTCATATTGTTTTAATACTGCTTCATTCATGTGTTTAACTCCCCTTCTATGTTAATTTCGTACGTAAGTAGTAACTTACCGATTCAATAATGACTACAGTAAAGAATAATGTCACTAAAATCATTCCTACATTCCCATATTCACGCCATCCAAGATTTTCATTTAAAATAATCCCGATACCACCGGCACCAACATAACCTAAAATTGATGCGTAACGAACATTTCCTTCAAAACAATATAATGAGCTTGCTAAGTAAGTTGGTAAAATTTGAGGAATAATCGCACTTGTAAATGCTTGACCTTTTGTTGCTCCTAAAGCTTCAGCTGCTTCAAAAGCTCCCATGTCCACTGTTTCAATTTGCTCATATAATTGTTTACCACAATAAGCAAATGTATAAGTTGCAATCGCAAATGTACCTGCCATTGTTCCTAATCCAAAGATATACGTTGCAATTAAGGCAGTTACAAGTGTTGGTAATGTTCGAACTACACTTAAAAATAAACGACTTAAACTAATAATCCATTTATTTTTTACAATATTACTAGAAGCTACAATGGCAAATGGAATTACTAAAATAGAACCTAATAATGAACCTAATAATGACATTTTAATCGTATCAATTAATGGTTGCCAAATATTACTTGAATATTCCCAAGCTGGTGGAAACATACGACCAATAATAACAAAGAATTGAACACCACGTGTTAAAATGGTATGTAGATTAAACCCAGTAATTTTAGCTGAAAAATAAACTGCAATTAACAAACCAATTACAACAAAAATAGCTTTTGATTTTGGCTCAGTCACTGTAGTACCATTTTTTAATGTAAATTCTTTTGAAGCGAAGAGTTTATTATCCTTCATGTAACTCCTCCGCCTTTCCTTTATAGATTAAATCTAATACTTCTTTCGTTACTTGGCTACTTGGACCATCATAAACAATTTCTCCATCACGAATACCAATAATGCGATCTGCATATTCTAAAGCTAATTCCACATGGTGAATATTTAGTAAAATAGAAATATTTAACTCTTGATTAATCTTTTTAAAGTCTTCCATTACACGTTTAGCTGTAATTGGGTCTAAAGCCGCAACTGGTTCATCTGCCAAAATGATTTCAGGATTTTGAGCTAATGTTCTTGCTAATGCAACACGTTGTTGTTGTCCACCAGATAATTGGTCAGCACGGATAAAGGCTTTGTCAACAATTCCCACTTTATCTAAAGCTTCTAAAGCATGTAATTTTTCTTCTTTTGTATAAATTCCAAATAATGAACGAACAAATGGAATATCTGGAACAATAGAAGTTAATACGTTTTTAATAACCGTTGTTCTTGTTACTAAATTAAATGATTGGAAAATCATCCCTACTTTATTTCTACGGAATTTACGAAGAGATTTTCCTTTTAATGTAGATACATTTGTACCATCTACCGTTAAGGTTCCTTCTGTAATCTCAATCATACGATTAATGGTACGAATTAAAGTTGATTTACCAGCTCCTGATAAACCAATAATTGAAACAAATTCACCTTGTTCAATTTCTAAATTAATATTTTTTAACCCTTTAACACCATTTGGATAGGTTTTTGAAACATTTTCAAATTTAATCATATCTGTCCTCTTTCTCAAAAAAAGGGTCAGGATTCACTCCTAACCCTCATTTGATCATCATTTCTTTCCTTAGTTACCTGATTTTAATTTTTTAAGAACTTTTTGAGCTTCACGTTCTTTATCGTAATCAGATGCATTAGCTTTTTTATATCCTGAATGAGAGTAAATCTTAATGACTTCTTTACCTTCATCTGTTCCAGCTAATTTGATCATTGCGTTAGCAAAAGCTTCTTTAAATGCGTCGTCTACAATTGGAGAAGATTTACTTACTGAAATTGTATCGTTATAAATATCTGGAGTTACACCAATAACATTTGTTTCTTTCCAAATTTCTTCTGAGCGTCCATATTCGCTTGTCCATTTTTTAGCATAGTCAGAACGTAAGTCAGCATAACCAACCATAATATCAATTTGTCCTGAAGCTAAACGAGCTGCAGATGAAGCGTAAGAATCAGATTGAACAACATTTTGTAAATCTGAAATGTTTTTACCAAATTTATCTTGTAGCCATAATGTAGGATAAATATATCCTGAAGAAGAAGAAGTTCCTAAAACTCCCCAGTTTGCTGAATTTAAATCATCCCATGAAAGATCTTGACCACTATTAACTTTTTCAGCAATAGCTTTCCCTTTTTCTGTTGGACCAGCAATGACTAATCCTTTATATGAAGTAACTTGTTCTTTAGAACGTTTTGTTTCTTGACCATCGTTCCAATCTTTTGCATTAGAAGAATTTTTCTCTAAACCAGAACGAGTTGCTGTTAATAATACATCAACTTCTTTGTCAAATAATACATAAGTACCACCAGGAATGAAACCAACATCTGCTGTACCTGATGCTAAAGCTTCCCCTACTGCATCAAAGCTTGTACCAACATTGATTTCAACATTATTAACTGTATAACCTTCATCAGCTAATTGTTTCTTCAATAATTCTTTCAATGGCTCAGTAGCAGTTACAATTGCTTCTGGATCACGAGAAGGTACAAATGCAACTTTCAATGTATCAATTTTTTTCGATCCATTATCTTTAGAACCTGAATCACTTGATTGACTTGAACAAGCTGCAAGTAATGCTGCTGCTGATACTCCAAGTACTAATTTTGACCAAAAAGACTTCTTCATAAAATATATCCCCCTAAGATATGTTTTCTACAAGATTGAACTCTCAACCTCAAGTACAATCATACAAAATACGAACGATAATTACAAGTGATTTCTATTGAAAAATACATTTTTAGATGAATTTTCATAAAATAAATTCGTTTTCTAATTATGAAAACGTGTAAAACACGAACGTTATACGAATGAAAATAAAAAGAATGAATAATTAGCAAATAGAGAAAGAAATAAAATACAAAAAACAGTAAAAATAACCGAACGTTTTTATTTATAACATTCGGTTATTTTCGTTCTAATTTAAAAATCTGTATTAACTCTTTAGTTCTTCATAATCTATTAAAAATACTGCAGATATAGTTGCAAGGTCGCCAGCAGCCTCGCTATGCGAGTCTCATGGCTAAACATCGAGCCTAGGTCTCGATGTTTCCCTGCAATACAAGTAGCAATAGCTACTTGTATTGCTTTTGCTGCTATTGAGTATTTTTAATAGATTCTGAATCTGTACGTAAAATATCTATTTTCTTATTTTGAGTCATAATAGCGATGGGCAAAATCGACACATTCTTTCATATCGAATAAATAAACATTGCTTTCGTTAATTGAAATATGATTAACAGTATACTGTTCCATAAAGTTCTTTTGAATTTCTAAATAGTCATCGTATATATCCAATTCGATATTTTTAAACGATATCCATTTTTCTCCATGTTCCGTTAAAATCTTACTTCTTTCTTGAATGACTTCTCTATTCAACCGATTTTCAGCTAAATGGAGTGATGTATTCGTTTCAAAATCAGTTCCAATCATTAATACTTTAGCACCTATTGAATACATTCTTGCTAATGGTGATTCCTCTCCAAACGGAAAATCGAATGTATCCTGTCCAATAATTTCATTAGCCTTCTCTCCTATCGCAGTAAAAGAATACATTGGATGATTACTTCGAATAGAATTAGGCAGAATCCCAATCAATTGACTAAAAGCTCCCATCCCTTTACTATATGATAAGTCTTTTGAATAGGCAGGCATTGATGAACGAATGACATCGTGCCACTCAACTGGTACTGGAGGATATTGCCAAGTAGCTGGATCTGAAATTTCGACTGTTTGAGAAGGTACTACAATTGTCCCTTCGTTTCCGATCCCATCCCTTAACGCTAAAAATACAGCTTCGGCTCCACCGACTACATAACCTAACGAAGATAAAGAAGCATGAACTAATAAAGTATCCCCTTGTTTAATTCCTAACTGGGAAAACTTATGCCTCAAAACCTCTTTCGTAATTGGTGTAAAATTTTTATCAATACACTTTTGCATATAAGAATACAAGTAACCCACTCTCCCCTTTTACATAACATTATCCTTATTTTAAACCGTTAGAAACGAAAAATAAAGACATTAAAAGGATTCAGAATACATTAAAATACTGTAGATAGTAGCAAGGTCGCCAGCAGCCAGCTAAAGCTGTCTCATGGCTAAACATCGAGCCTAGGTCTCGATGTTTCCCTGCAATAAAAGTAGCCGTTGCTACTTTTATTGCTTTTGCTACTTTGGAGTATTTTCAATAAATTCTGAATCCGTACGTAAAGGACATAAATCCTTAAAAGTGAATGAATAGATGATACCTTTCTCCGTTGCAAAAGGAATATATATTTATATATATTCCCGTAAAATTCGAGACCTAGGCTCGAATTTTAGCCATGAGACTTGCATAGCAAGGCTGCTGGCGGCGCTGCAACATTCCAGAAAGGTATCATCTATTCATTCACTTATACGCTCAAAAACATCCCTAGAATACTCTAAGGATGTTTCATCAATTTCTTCAATTATTTTTCTGGGAAATATGAACGTAAGAATTTGTTAGCGAAATGAATATCCTCTAACCAGTTTTCTTGTCCAACATACCAGAATTCACCAGTGAAACGACGAACACCAATTGATAAGAAAGTATCCACCATTTTCTTAAAGTCAATTTGTCCAGTTCCAAAAGGAATTTCACGATAATGTCCAGGAATTGTTTCTTTTAAGTGAGCAGCCACAATGTGACCTTTCCCTAATTCGATATCTTCATAAACATTTTTCGCACCAGGTTCTAAAGAAGCATTTTTCAAATTTCCTGAATCTGGATAAACTTGTAAATAAGGTGAATCTACTAAGTTTACAAAACGCATTGATTTTTCCACTGTATTCATAAATGGAGTTTCCATTGTTTCAAATCCTAAAACGATTCCTTTTTGAGCTGCTAATAAAGTAGCTTTTTTCAAGTTATCGATAAAGAATTCTAATGTATCTGCATCGCCTTCTTCATAGTATACATCATAACCAGCTAATTGAATCACACGGATTCCTAAGTCATCTGCTAGTTCAATGGCTTTTTCCATGATTTCCATACTACGTTCACGTACAGATACGTCATGTGATCCAAATGGATACTTACGGTGTCCACTTAAACACATAGAACGAATTGAAACGCCAGTTTCGTACATTGTTTTCACAAGTTCAAGACGTTCTTCTTTCGTCCACTCTAAACGAGCTAATTTTTCATCAGTTTCATCCACACTCATTTCTAAAAAGTCGAATCCAGTAGCTTTAACCGTTTCTAACTTTTCTTTGAATGATAATGTGTTTGGCATTGATTTTTCATATAGTCCTAATTCGTACATGCTTAACTCCTACCCTTGTCCATAGTATGCATTCGCACCATGTTTACGTAAATAGTGCTTGTCTAAAATTGTTTGAGACATTGGTTGTAAGTTTGGATTTAATACTAAGTTATGCCAAGCCATATTTGCAACTTGTTCTAAAACAGTAATGTTGTGAACAGCATCAAAAGCATCTTTACCCCAAGCAAATGGTCCGTGGTTAAATACTAATACACCAGGAATTGCATTAGGATCTTTATCTTTAAATGTTTCAACGATCACTTTACCTGTTTCTAACTCATAAGCACCTTTTATTTCTGCATCAGTCATTGCACGAGTACATGGAATTGTTCCGTAGAAGTAGTCCCCTTGAGTTGTACCGAATGCAGGAATTTCTTGTCCGTTTTGAGCCATTGTAGTTGCCCAAGTTGAGTGAGTATGAACTACCCCTTTAACATCTGGGAAATTACGATAAATTTCTAAGTGTGTATCTAAATCAGAAGATGGTTTTAAAGCTCCTTCGATTTTATTTCCATCAATATCTACAATAACAATATCTTCTGCTTTCATTACATCATAATCTACCCCTGAAGGTTTAATAGCGATAACGCCAGCTTCACGGTCGTATTCTGAAACATTACCCCAAGTAAATAAAACTAAATTATGTTTAGGTAATAATAAGTTTGCTTCAAGAACACGTTGTTTTAACGCTTCATATGCCATGATAAAAAGACTCCTTTTATATTAAAGCTCTAAAGCTGCTGAAATTTTTTCAGTCATTTCTTTTTCTGATAATAAGTTTTGTAAACCAACGATTTTAGTGTTTGGTAAATCTAATCCGTCGAAGATGTCTAATAATGCTTGAGAAACAACTACCATGTCATAGCTTTTAGCTGATGATTTTGCTTCTGAAACTGCACAGTGATGAACTTCCAATGGAATATTTAATTTACGGAATACGTTTGTTAATTTCATTTTAATAATTTGGCTTGATCCCATTCCACTTCCACATGCTGCTAATACTTTCATTGATATCTCTCCTTTAGAATTTGATAACGGGTAAGTCATTCTCACCCGTTACCTATTTTATAATAAAAATTTTCTGTTTAAAACTAATTAAGCTTGTTTATTTTCTAAATATGTTTCGTAATCTTCTGCGATTAAGAAATAATGTTCTTTGTTACGGCTGTATTGTAATTGAGGGATTGCTAAAAGAATAATTAATACGATACCTAAACCAACATATTGGAAGTGTTGCATTAAGAATCCAAATCCTACCCATACTGTATCCCAGTCGAAGTTACCATGCCATCCACCGAATGCTGCTAAACCGAATGCTCCAGCTGCGATAGCACCACCAAGAACTTGGATAACACCTGATAAGAATGACATAATTGAAGCAGCACGTAAACCACCTTTGTGGTTAGCATATACCGCAAAGGTTGCGTTGTCGAAGAATACAGGAACGAAACCTGTGATAATTAATACTGGTGATTTGAACACGATTAAGCCTAAAATTGCGATTACTTGTCCTAAAACACCGAATAAGAAACCAATTGTTACTGCGTTTGGAGAACCAAATCCATATACAGCAGCACAGTCAACGGCTGGCATAGAACCTGGTAATAATTTATTAGAGATACCTTGGAACGCTTCTGATAACTCAGCAACGAATAAACGAACCCCTAATTGTAAAATTTGTACATATACTGTAAATGTTAAAGCAATTTGTAAAATGTAGAAGAAGAAGTTGTCGCCTTCTTTTAATGTAGCCATTTTGAATTTAGAAGCCATCACTACGATTTCTTGACCGTTTACGCTTACTAAGTAATCTTTACCTAATACTAATAAGATAGCTCCGAAGAATACTACCATTAAGATAGAAGTTGCTACGATTGATTCTTTAAAGATTGATAAGAATCCTGGTAATTCTAAATCTTCAATTTTCTTGTCGTTTTTACCAGAGAATTTGTGTGCAAATTTGTCTACTAACCAAACCCCGAACATTTGTTGGTGACCAATTGCGAATCCGCCACCTTCTGTTAATTCTTGAGTTGCTTCTACAGTTAAGTTAGCTGCTACTGCCCAATAAACCCCTAATACGATACCTAATAAAACAACAAATTGTAATTGTTGTACATTGTCACCTAAAGCTAATGCCATTAACCAAGTAGCTGTAGCTGATTGTTGTACCATGATATGACCAGTGATGAAAACAGTACGTACTTTAGTTAATTTACGGAAAATTACAAGTGCTAAGTTAGTTAAGAATGCTACTAAAAGTACTTGTACTGTTAAACCAGTTGCATGACCAGCTTGTTTTAAAGCTGCTTCTGCTGCTGCTTGACCAAAATATGGGTCAATAACTGCTGCTTGTAAACCGAAACGGTCACCTAATGCTGCTAATACTGGACGGAAGTTTGAAACTAATCCACCAGCCGCTACGTTTAAGATCATATAACCAACAACTGCTTTAATAAAACCAGCTAATGCGTCATACCATTTACGGCCTAATAATAAGTAACCTACTAAAACGATTAAACCAACAAAGTATTGAGGTTTAGTAAAAATGTTTGTATAGAAAAATTGCCAAAAACCAAATAAGAATTCCATATTATTCACCTATTCCTTGTAAAATATTTTCTAGATCTTCTTTTGAACGTGCATTAACAAAAGCATTGATGATATTTTCATCTTCAACTAATGTTACAAGTTCTGATAAATTGCCTAAATGTTTTTCATTGTCAGTTGAAGCTAAAACAAAAAACAAACGAGGTTTATATTCAGAACTAGGTCCGAAGTCAACTGCCTCTTCAACGTTCATGAAGGCAACCGCTGTTTCGTTAACACCTTTTCCTTCTTGTGCATGTGGAATGCAAATTTCTGGTGCGATTACAATGTATGGACCAAATTCGTGAACATTATTAATAATGTAACCTGAATAGTCAGCTGTAATAATGTTTTGGTCTAACAATGGTTGACACGCTGTGCGAATCGCATCTTCCCAAGAAGAAAAACCTTTTTGGAAACTAAAACGATTGTTTTGAATAATTTCTTTTAACACTGATAAAACTCCTTTTTGACGATTTTAGTTAAGAAATCGTATTCATCCATAGTTTAAGATTTGACCGTTACCGTAGTAACGGTCAATCGGATGTTGATATTATAAGAATGATGGGAATGGTACGTCGTTTTCTACTGAGAATACGTCGTCAAATCCACGGTAGAAGTTAAATTCTAATTTATCTTTATCTGTTGGATAAGTGTATTTACCACCTACTTGCCAAATGAATGGTTTGAATTTATATTCTAAGCGATCTTTTTTGAATTTCCAGATTTCTGTAATTTCTTTAGGATCTGCTTGGAAGTTAGCCCAGATATCATAGTGAACTGGAATAACAACTTTAGCGTTTAATGATTCAGCCATACGTAACATATCAACTGAAGTCACTTTATCTGTGATACCACGAGGGTTTTCACCGTATGCACCTAAGCACACATCGATTTCGTGTTCGTTACCATGTTTAGCAAACATGTTTGAGTAGTGAGAGTCACCAGCATGGTATAAGTTACCACCACTTGTTTTGAATAAGTAGTTAACTGCGATTTCGTCCATATCTTGAGGCATTTTACCTTTTAATACTTCGCCATCTTTAGCAGTTACTAAAGCTGTACGGTCAAATGCTTCTAAAGCTACGATTTCGATGTCTTTAATTTTAACTGAGTCTCCTGGATGGACAACGATTGTACGTTCAGCTGGAACTCCCCAACCTAACCAAGTGTTTACTACTTCTTGTGGTCCAACGAATTTAGCTTCTGGACAGTTGTTCGCAACTGCTGCTGCTGTATTGATATCTAAGTGGTCTGAGTGAATATGAGTTACTACTAAAGCATCTACATTTTTCACTTCAAATGGATCGATAACAAATGGTTGTGTACGTAAGTTTGGTTGTAAGTTTTGGCAACCGCTCATACGTTGCATTTGGTGTCCAGTTTTCATTTTTCCGTTTCCGTGGCTACGTTTACCAGTTCCACACCATAAGTCACATAGGATGTTAGTGTTTTTTTCTGATTTTAACCAGATACCTGTACATCCTAACCACCACATAGCAAATGTTCCTGGTTTAACTTCCTCACGTTCGATTTCTTCGTTTAACCATGTACCCCATTCTGGGAATGTTGATAGAATCCATGATTCTTTTGTTACATCTTTAATGTTTGCCATTATTCTTTCTTTCCTTCCTTGAGATTAGCCCCAAATTCTTCTAATTTCTTCTTTAAATTCACGAGCTGATTGTGCAGGATTTTCTGTAGCATAAATTCCACGTCCAGCAATGAATGTATAAATATCGATACCTTCGAATACTTTCAATGTATCTTTTGTTAATCCACCAGTTGCAGAAACTTTGAATCCCATCTCAATTAAACGTTTGATTTTGTTCAAGTCACTTTCTGTCCAAGTTGCTCCAGCGAATAGAGCGTCACGACTTTGGTGATAGATGACTTGGTCGATACCAGCTTCACGCCATTGCTCTGCTTGTTCAAATGTCCAGTCACCATATAATTCTACTTGTAAAGTGCCAATTTCTTTTTGAGCAGCTTTCATAGTAGGAATGGTAGCACAGCAAATGACAGTCATCCAGTCGGCACCAGCATCTTTACAGTTTTTAGCAACTGTTGATCCAGCATCGGCACATTTTGTATCTGCAATGACAACTTTATCAGGGAATACATTACGTAAGCATTTAATTGCTTTGTCCCCTTCATTCAAGATTAAAATTGTACCAGCTTCGATAATGTCTACTTCATTACCAACAGCAAGTGCATCTTTTAACGCATCTTCGATACGTAAATGGTCTAATGCAACTTGTAAATTTGGAATTGCCATTTTGTCATTCTCCTTTTCTCTCTCAGGGCTTTTGCCACACAAAAATTTGAAACAATCATAAACTTTAAGACGTCTCTTAAATAATGATTATTTCATAACTACTAGTAATTATTCATGTAAATATTATAATATAAAACGTTTTCTACAACAATGTTTCTCAGTTAACTAATCTTTTATTAAGTTTTATGAACGTTTTCATTTTTATGATTTTTTTGATAAAATCCTTTATTTATAAGATTTCTTTAAGATTATTTATAAAATATTAATCGAAAATCTTGCAAAAAAGCACTTTCTACTTCATACTGTTTGAGTAATCTATTTTTTTAAGGAGTTTCATATGATTTATAAAATTACGATATTTATTGTACGTATATTACTGATATTATTAAATGGGTTTTCAGAGGTAATGGGGCGTGAGAATTTGCCTGAAGATACGGGTTATGTGATTGTTGCTCCGCATCGTTCTTGGTTAGATCCGGTACTAATTGCAATTGCGGTTTATCCGAAGTCTTTAGTATTGATGGCGAAGCAGGAGTTATTTAAGCCTAAGCCATTTGGTTGGTTTATCCGTCAGTTAGGTGCGTTTCCTGTGAATCGTGAGAAACCTGGTCCGAGTGCTATTAAGCATCCGGTTACTCAGATTAAGGAAAACGGAAAGGCTTTAGTGATTTTCCCAACGGGTACTCGTTACTCTAATGAAATGAAAGGTGGAGCTGTAACAATTGCTCGTATGGCAAAAGCTCCGATTGTACCGATTGTTTATCAGGGTCCTTTTACTTTTATGAACATTTTGAAGCGTCAAAAGATGTTTGTAAAAATTGGGGAACCAATCTATTTACCAGAGGGACGTTTATCTAAGGAAGAATTAGCGCAATATGATGAATTGTTAATTCAAAAATTCGATGAATTGGACAAAGCGATTAATCCTAACTTTGAATACGTAATTCCGGAGAAGAAACGGAAATAGTATTCTAATGAAAATAAAAGCAAGAATCTCCACTGCTACAGTGAGGACGGCAGCAGCCCCTATGGGTCTCATGCCTAAAATTTGAGCCTTGGTCTCAAATTTTCCTTTGTGATAATCATGGCTGATTATCACTGCCACTGTAGAGTGGAGATTCTTGCTTTTTTAATTCGTATATTTTGTTTCTAGACGATCAATCATTTTAAAGGTTACGGTTCCATTATTCTTTTCAGCCGTTTAAAAAAATTATTTCTTCTGTCCTATTCGATTACGTTCCTTTACAATTACACCCTCAAATTTACGTAAAAGGGCTTATTCGTAAAATATTTAGTAATAATCTTTTTAACTCTTATTCCAACTTCATTATTAATACTTTTAATTCATTCGTACCTTCAAAATTTTCTATCAAAGTAAATCCAAAATTTGTATAAAAATCTATTAATTTTGGATGATTTTCACATTCAAGCCAAACATATTTTACTTTTACAACTTTTACTATACTTGCAAGCATATCATACGCAATACTTAACAAATATTTTCCCGTAACAATATTTTTTATACTATCATCTACATTATAATTTTTCCCTAATTGACCAATTAAAAAACTGTTAATTTCAATAAATTTTTCCTCTTTTGAACCATATTTTAATAATTTTTTTCTTTGGGTATTAGATAATTTTTTGAAATTTTTTTCAGATATTTTTAAAGGTCTATTTGCTAAAGAAAAGTAGCCAGCAAGTATAAGTTCATCGTTTTCTACAAAAACTAAATGAGTAGTTGCCCATGACATCTTTTCAAATTCAATAGCTTTTTTATGCAAAAAACATTCCACATCATTTTGAACCGCTGATTCATGATTAGGAATGCTTTTGAATTTATTTAAAATCTCTTGAATGAAATCCTCAGAATAATTATTTAACAAATCTTGTAGTGCCACAACTTTTATATTCATTGAATATCCTTTCTAGTAGCAGATTTGTTAAAAAGATTCAAAATTTCTTTACTACTTTTAACTATTTTAGCATTAGAAATATCTTCTAAATTTGCCTTTTTATTATTCTCAAGAGCATGTAAAAGGCTATCTGTAGATTTTCTATTAAATGTTAAGGTTGTTGAAAAACTCTTTGTTGCCATAAAACATACCTCCAATTACTTTTGTAATGTTATTATACTGCTACAATCTAATTTAAGTCAAATTTTAGCTGTGAGACCCGTAGATGCAACTGCCGTCCTCACTGAAGCAATGGTAATTATTGTTTTTATAAGACGTAAAAAAAAGAGCAGACATTGTCTACTCTTCTACTCAATTATTTTTTAGCATTTTTCTTTGCTTGTGCTTTCATTGAAGCAGCAATTTGACGAACTTTTTGTTCGGATGGTTTTTGACCCATTTGAGTCATCATACTACGAATCATACTTTCATCAAATGGAGGATTTTCTAGAAAGTAATTCATCATTGTTTTACGTGCGATAAAGAATCCACCGATTGCTCCTAAGATAGCAGCTACAACGACGATTAAAATCCATACACCTGTACTCATGCAAGTTCTCTCCCTTCATTGATCTACATTGCTATTGTACTAAATTCTTGCAATAATGAAAAGGCTTTTTGAAAATTTTGTAAAATTTGTGTTTTTCTTTGTTTACTTTATAGTCTATTTTAAAATCATTCTTCGTCTATTATAATCAACATTTCCTCTGTATCTACCGTTACTTTTGCTCCAATGGTAATTGTAAATAATGGTTGTGTATGAGCAAAGTCTAAATCGTACATGACTGGGATTTGTTTTAAAACAGGATATTTGTCTAATATATATAGCAATAACTCTTCTGTCATGCCACATTCTTTTGGGAATCTCCCAATTAGTACAGCTTTTGGATTCGGATAAGCTTGTAATAATGCTGCTAAATTCCGATCAAATTCAAAGTAATCCCCATCTTCTGATTTTTCAATAAAAAAGGCATAGTCTTCCGGGGTAGGCGTATAAGATGTTCCTCTTAATAACGAAAAGGTTGATAAGTTTCCACCAATTGCTGTAGCTATAGCTTTACCGTGTGTGTATACTTTCCATTTTGTAGGTTGAAACTTCAAAGATGCATCTGGTAAATACCAGGCATTACTCCCCCATTTCTCACTTGGTGTTAATTCGTACTGAGTATTGCTTAATGCTTTAAGCCATGATGCTGTTTGATATTCTTGTAGTTCCTTCATTTTAAAGCTTGTATATGACGGTCCCATATACGTTAGTATTCCAGTTTTTGCATAAATGGCATTTAAAATAGCAGTTGTATCGGAATATCCGCAAATGATTTTAGGATGTTTCGCAATTAACTCATAGTCTAAATATGGAAGAAGCTCATTTGAATTAAATCCACCAATGGTTGCTAGGATGACATCTACTGTAGAATCTAAAAATGCTTCATGTAAATCTTCAATACGACTTTGAATACTTGCAGAATCAAGTAAGTCGTGTTCAAAATAATGTTTTGAATAGCTAACCCTAAACCCTAACTCTTCTAATCTTTCCTTAGCAACCCTATTCGCTTCAAATCCACCAACTCGTTCAATTGACGAAGATGGACTTAGTACTCGAATATGCATTCCTTTTTGTAATTTTTTCATATCATCACCTCATTTTATAACTCAATCACGTGTGGTTCATATCCAATTACTTTTAAGAAGGTAAATAAATCTTCCGTATTGACAAAAATCGTCTTCTCATTTGTATTTGGATGGAAGCACATTCGTTCTTCAGATACAATTTCTTGATCGAAATATACTTGAATATCTTTGTCTCTATTATTTAATAAGCCAAATGGAGATACAGTTCCTGGTAGGAGCATCATTTTATCATTTAACGTTTCAGCTGAAGCCATTTTGATTCGATTGTCTTCTACGATTTCTTTAAAAACATCCATATCTAATCGTTTTGCATCATCTATAATGACTAAGTAAAAATTTCTCTTTTTCTTATTTGTTAAAAACATTGTCTTTGTACGAACACCTTCAATTCCTTCAATAAAACGATCTGCTTGTTCTGTTGTTAGTACAGGTTCATGTTCTACAATTTGAAATGGAATGCCTAATTCATTTAATTGATCTACTACTTTTTGATACATAGAAAAGACCCCTTGTAGTTTGTTTTCTCTATTATAAACACTTTATAACCTCCATTTCAATGTATTCTACTAGTCAGATAGTCATAAAAATGTTATGATGAGAAAAAATTCACATAGGAAAGTGGTTATATGACAAAAAAAGCAATTTTACTTATGACATTTGGTACACCTGAAGGATATACTTTTGAAGATATCGCAAGATTTTTTACAAATATTCGACGAGGTGTTCGTCCAACGGATCAAGAAATCCAACACTTGTATGATAACTATCAAAAAATTGGTGGAAGTCCCCTACAAGAAATTTCAAAACAGCAAGCAGCAAAATTACAAAAACGAGTACAAGGAGAATATACCGTTTATTTTGCTAATAAATTCTCTTCTCCATTCATTCCTGAAGTCGTTAAACAAATGGAACAAGACGGAATCGAAGAATGCCTGGGCTTAGCTCTTGAACCTCACTACTCTTACTACTCCATTTATGGATATGAGAAATTCATCGAAAGCAAAACCATTCGTTTCCACATGGTAAAAGATTGGTATCATAATCCCAACTTACTAGAATTCTGGGAACAAGAAATCAAAAAGATTTTAACCGAAGACGTTAAAGAAGACAGCTTTAAAGTCGTCTTCTCAGCACATAGCGTACCGGTTATTGCATTGGAATTCGAAGATCCTTATATCGACCAAATATACAAAAATGGACAAATCATTGCAGAAAGATTGGGTTTGGAAAAACGTCAGTACACTCATACATGGCAAAGTGAAAGTGATATTGGACTACCATGGATGAAACCAGACGTTCTAGAATACTTACGAGAACAAACGGAACATCCTGAACATTATATCTTCATTCCAATTAGCTTCATTAGCGAACATATTGAAGTTTTATACGACAATGATATCGAATGTAAGGACTTATGCGATGAGTTTGGCGTACACTATCACAGACCACCAATGCCGGATAATCATCCACTCTTAGTTGAAGCCTTATACGAAACTGTTCGAGCTCACGAAACAGAAAGCTTCACTCTTAAAACAAATGAAGAAGAAACACTGGATGAAATGTTACCACCAGAAACATCAAAAGACATTCTAGACCAAGAATCTGATATTCAAATGCCGGAATTCGTAAAGAAATTAATCGCTAAAAAAGGTAGAGAGAATGTTAAAATGCCTGAGTTCGTTAAACGAATGTTAGAACAACGTGCAAAACAGAAAAAACAATAAGACAAAAAGAACCCTGCACCCAAAACTCTATACTTTTGGGTGCAGGGTTTAGTTAATTCTATAGGTTTAATTCAATACCTTTTAATCGTAAATTCTCGATACATTCCTGTAGGTATACTTCATTATGTTCTTTATAAATTGGTGTGTTTATCTTTACTTCCTCAAGATTATCATAGCTTTCTGCAATCTTTCCACGATAATTCTTATCTCTCCACTCATTTGCTACTTTGTAGCCTCTATTATTCATCTCATCCATAATCAATGTATGATAGCAAAATAGATGATAAGGAGAATATAAAAATACATAATCGACTGTTTTATGTTTCTTATTCCACCCATTTCCCCTAAGCGCACAACATTCTCTATGCTGTCCTAATAATTGATTCTTCGGTAATTTTGGTATCATTTGCTCATGCCATAATCTCATCTTGTTCTCCTGTTATTAACGTTGATTGCGGATTTCTTCTTGCATCATTATAGCATTGAAAGTGTGATTCCGATATTTATTGAACTTTTATTATATATTTATCTCTAATATAATAAACTCTCGCCCGATCGTATGATGCTACGATTGGGCGAGGGGTATTTAATTGTTTTTAATTACATTATTTAATTCAATTTCATATGCTTTAAGGGATTCTATTATTCTATCGAATTCTACTTTTTCTCCGAATAACATATTTTTCATACTGTCATAGTCCTTTGAAAAAATTAATAACGCTTCTTCTGATGGAATTAATTTTAAATTTCCATCCATAATTTTATCATATGTTGCCCAATTACAAGCATAAAATTTTTTCTTAAATTCTATAACCTCTTTTAATAGTTCTAAATTATCAAAACTTTTATGTTTTACAGAAGTTAATAACATTTTATAAATATCATAATAATGTCTAGAATATCTAGTTGGAAAATTCCCATTCATTCGATTAGCTTCTCTATGAAGAATTGTTAATTTTTCATAAAATGTTCTTAAACTATCCACTGCAACAACAGTTATATTTTCGTTAAAAATGTCAGAATATACTTCTTCAATATATGACTTTATAATCTGATTACTAGCAGGAATAGGTTCTGCTAAACATCCAATTTCAAGCCTAATAACTTGTAATATTGATGGATCCTTATGCATTTTAGGATAATCAAAACAAATTGTTTGCTTATCAAACTCATCAATATAAAAATTAAATTTCCTATTCTTCAATAAAATTTTAAAATCGTTTCTTAAAATAGGTAGCCATTGCTCTTGAAGAAATATTTCTGTTTCTGAATTTAGTTTCTGATTAAACTTAATTTGCTTTGTATTACTCCTATCTTCATACGGTTCCTTTTTATCATAACCTAATAATGTCCAATCCAAAGCCAAATCAATATCTTCTGAAAATCTTTCAATTAATTTATAGACTTTTGATAAACTTGTTCCACCTTTGAATACAATCGAATCTTTATATATAAAATTACTAAATAAATATTTTAAAATCACACAAACCCAAAAATCTTTTTCAACTATACCTTTAGATAGTTTGAGTTTATCAGCAGTATTATTAATAACAAGTTCTAACTCTTCTTCCGTTAACTCCAGTAGCTTATTCATAAGAAACCTCCTGTATCTTTTCAAGAACTTCTTGTATCCAAACCGGTAATTTTAACGTATCTTTTTTCAAATCTTCTTTAATATTTCTTGCGAAAACTGCTAATTTTTGTATATTTTCATCTGTTATATTCTCTTTACCTAGGGCTTTAATAGCTTGAATAAGAATTGATAATTCTTTTGAATAAGTACTTATATTTCTATTCGTTGTATTTTTAAAAGAAATTTTTTTATCTCTATATGAATATTCTCTATATGCACCATCAGAAATATAAATATATTCATTTGGTACTTGGGTAGATAAGCCAGTGTAATTTAAAGCTGTATCACCTGCGGGCGAAATCGTCCATGAAAATTTTTCAGCTAATTTTTCTGCAACTTCACTTGCATCTGGATAAGAATATTCCTTTAAAATCTCACTATATTTAGGTTTTATATAAAGACCATCCATTAATCTAGTAATTTTATTTTCTTCATTTAAACGATATAAAACAGATTTAATCGTATTTTTTGTTCCAATATGATAAAAATCATGAATTGAAAAGATTTTTCCTGGATTTTCTGTCATTATCTCCTCTATTTGATTCGTTATCGAACTCATCTCAAGCACCTCCTTGCACCCAAAATTATATACTTTTGGGTGCAAAATAGCAAATTATTAATTTGAGAATATTAAAAAACTCGCCTGATCGTATGATGCTACGATTATGCGTGTCAGATATTGTGGTAATACTAGGATTCTAAATTTTCTAATTCTTTAAGAGTAATTCCATTTTCATCTTTCCAGTCTACTCTTCCATTTGTTTGCATTCCTAATACAAATGCTGCTGCATAGGACGGACTGTTAAATAATAAGTTTTTAGTCAATTTTCCATTGAAAATTTCTTTATTAGCTTTACATTTAGTTCTCAATTCTTTAATTGCTAGTGGTATAGCTTCAGAATCAATTTCTTCAATCATACTATCTTTTAAAACAACAAAACCTTCATTAGTTCTAATACAGGATGCTTGAATTAATTGTTGAGATTTTTTACTTTTTCTAGAAAGATAAAATTTAGATTCTTTTTGATTTTTTTCAATAATTTTTTCTGTAGTATTAAGAATTGGAATAAATACTTTATACCCTAAAACTCCTAATACCATCTTTGAAAATTCAATAAACTCTTCAAGTTCAGATTCTTTTTCTTCTGTAACATTACCGATATTTGGTTCATTTCCATTTCTAACTTTATATCTAACAGTTTCTAATGCGATATTCGTAAATCTATTTTCAAGATAACTTATCTCCGTTGGTCCAAAAGAATTATTTTGAGTTGTTAAAATGACTACTTCACTAAAATATTTATTGTCCTTTAAATGTTCTATAACTCGAAAAAGAACCCCTTCGCCATTTTTTCGAGTACTAGCTTGCCCGATATAGACTTCATCATCACCATTTTCGTTTTTCTCTATTAAGAAATATACACCACTTTGTTTCAAATCTTGACGTTCTTTCGATTTTTCTAAATAGGATCTTGGAATTTTATAAGCTAAACCAGTCCAATTTGAAAGTGTACATTTAATTCTTCCTGTTACTTCTCCATCAATAAGAAATAGATTAAAATTCTTCCCTAAGCTCATCTTCTACAAATCCTTTATTGTTTATTTTTTTACGAACTCTTGCAAATCTACTGCAATTAACTTAACAAAACTATGAGACATATCCGAAAACTCATCATCTTCGATAGTAATTTTTTCTAATCTACTTGATTGTGGAAAAGCATTATTTTCTAGATAATCTTCATACAACCAACTTCCAATATAATCTTGTGCCATTTGTATAGATTCTGTTTCATTTCTACCTTCAGTTGCTCCATATTCTAAATCAGGAAATACAACTGTATAGCCTTCATTCTTTTTATTCTTATAAAAAATTGCTGGATAGGTTACAAACATATTATCACCTCGTTGGTTAACTTAATTAGTTACGTTGTTACAATGATAGTATACAATGTTTAAAGAAAAATACCAATTAAGACAAAACTCCTCAACATTTGATTCGTTGAGGAGTCATAATAATCTATTCTAATTCAGAATCTGGAAGTACATTTTTCAATGCATTTACAAATTGAGTTTTTGTATTCTTCTCATTGAAGAATGGTAAACCGATTATTCTGTACTTGTCATCATCAATTAAAACTTTTGATTCTGAGCGTTCAGTAATTTCGTTTAAGAATGCTTCTTTCCAACCTTCTTTACTATTCTTGAAGGTGTTATTACTATCTAAGAATTGACTTCCTTTTGGTTCAATAAAGATTTGCCATGAGATATTTCCTGTTTTCTTATCATTAGCAAATAACAAGAAGTCTGGTTCAAAACCTTGTCCATCTGAAAAATTAAAGATACGAACACCTTTTTCATTTCTCAATAGGTAAATATCTGACCATTGTTTTTCCAAAGTTATCATTAGATTTTTAATAGAACGAACTAGTAATTTTTCTTCACTTGTTCCAAAGTTATCATCGTACGCATACCAAGTTAATTCATCAATATTTTCAAAATACTGAGTTGATTCAGCATTCTTTTGGGAAATACCAAATTCTGAATTTGAATTCTCTTGAATACTATATTTACGAATAATATTATCTTCAAACACTTTATGAATTGGATAAGGCTTAAATACATCTGATCCAATAAATTTCTCTTCCATTGGGATTAATGAGCTTTCCATCTTCGTTAATAAAGATTGAGCAATAAATAATTTTTGGTCTGGAGTAAGTGATTTTTCATCAATAATATTACCAATGACTGTTACTTCTATATCTTTTAAATCATCCATAAAGACTGAAATACTTGGTAAACCAATGATGGCTTTTTGAAGTTTATCGAATGTATAATTCTTATTTTGATTAATTGCATGTCTAGTAATATTGTTACCAATTACTTTACCATACTTAAATGTTACGTTTTTCAAATCTTCTTCCAACGCTGTAATGTCATCATCTTCAAATACAGAAAAGCCTCTAATACTACTTGTTGGTAATTTTACTTCAATGGATTCTGGAATAAACTTAGTGTCAAACAAACTTTCTTGTCTTACTTCTAAAGCTTCTAAATAACTTAATCTCTCATTCATCCATACTACACCATTAGTGTATGTTCTTGAATTTTTAAATGCATCTTTTAGTTTTAATTCTCTTTCAACAGTGTTTTCTTCATCAAGAATACCAGAAGTACGTAATACCATTTTCATTTCTGAAATATATTTTGGATTATTTGCTGCATGGTAGTGAAGTTGTTCAATTACACGTAATTCAGTATTTTCATTATCATCAAATTTACGAGTATATTTATCTTCTTGTTGATTGTTTATTGTAAATGGATAATAACGTGCACCACGACCGATTAATTGCTTTTCTGCATTTGTAGTTTTTCCTGGAATAAATCCTTTAGTAGTTTGTTTTCCATCACGTTTATCATATAAACGAACAATGTCAAATAAATTTAAAACATCCCAACCTTCATTCAACATATCAACAGCAAAAATTGCTCTAATTTCGTTTGTTGGTTGCTCTAATGTGTTTAATAAAATTAAATCTTCTTGAGACTTATTTTTCCCATCAATCAACATTAATCTTTCAAGACGGAAGTCTTCTCTCAACTCTTCAATCAAGTCATTTAAACTAATATCTGATACTTCGAAATATTCTAAAGCTTTTTGTAGAATATTAATTCTTTTCTCATTATTCAATTTAATAACAGATTTTTGTTGTAGAATCATTTCAGGAGTTAATTCATCTAATAATTCTTTGAATAAATTTAAATTTTCTTTATTCTCAGCAATTTTCTCAGATTTAAACATCACTAATGGTTTTAAATTAACCCCATTTTTTAATGCAATCTTTTTACGGTATTGGCTAATTAATATAGCATTTAGCATTCTAACTTTTAAATCACCATCGACTAAATGGAATAACACGTCTTTAGAATATTTATCTAATCGAAATTCTTTTAAATCATATTTAAAGATTAATGATTTTTCGTATTTAGTTGCAATATCCTTACTAGTTAGGTCAATCGTTGCTGTAAATTCAAAAATACTTGATTTCTTTGCTTTTTGTTGAATATTTGTAATAGTTGTAGTCCAACTGGTATTTTCATCTACAGCTGCTTTACTCAAACCAGCATTCAAATGATGTGCTTCATCTGCTAATAATACAACTGAGATATCTTCAAATTGTTCATAAGATAATCGGTTTTCTCGAGGTGTATTTAAATCTTGATGAAGCTTTTGAATCGTAGTAAATACAATATTAATACTATCTTCTTGTGAATCTGAAAAATCTTCTACTTCTCTAATATTGACAACTTGATGATTCATCACAATTTTATCTGCAAATAAATATTTGTTATCACTACTTGTAATAAAGTTACTACGAGTCTTTGTTAAAATATTTTCGTTATTAACAAAGAAAATGAAATTTCTTTCACCTTGATGGTACTTTTCAAGAATAACAGCTGCCATTAATAATGTTTTTCCTGAACCAGTTGCCATATTGAATAATACTTGTTCAGGATAAGTTGCATCATGATCTTTATAATATAAATAACGTCCAATTGCTTCTTCTTGATAAGGCCTTAATGGATAACGAAGATTCTTAGTAATGTATTCAGGTATGTCTTCTCTAAAATTACGAAACCCATCTTTTTGAGCAGTATCATACTTTTCATACGTGAACCGCATGTTATACCTCCTCATAGAATTGTCTATTCAATTCTTTTTCTTTATCTGTCACATTATTATCAACATCATCTATATCTGAATAATTAACATATAAGTTATTTTGATCTATTAATTCTACTAATAGTTGTTTCTGTTCAAACAAACTTAATTTAGTGAATTCTTCCTTATGAAGTTTCTTCGATTCTACTCTGTAAGACAAGAATGATGATTTTTTAACTTGTTCGAGTAATTCAGCTAATTCTGCAGAACTTAATGCATTTTCAACTTTATTTAAGAAATCTTGCACTTCGTTTTTTAATTCACAGTAAACAAAGGAACCTCCACCTTGCCATTCTACATCTTTAGAAATTCCTCCTTGTTCACCAGCAACTACATTTTTTAAACGTTCTACTGATACAGTCTCAATATAGTCCATTTGTTCAATACCAATATATCTACGATTCATCTTATGCGCTACAGCAGCTGTTGTTCCTGAACCGAGATGGTAATCTAAAATAATATCTCCATCATCTGTTGTCAATTCTATTAATTTTTTTATTAGTTGTTCTGGTTTAGGATAATCAAATACTTTCTTATCAAAAATGTCCTCTAATACTTTTATTCCTTGTCCAGAAAAACTTTCATCTATCCAAGAAGTAAAGACTTTTTGTTTGATTCCATCTCCTTTATATATTTTTTCATACAATTCCAATCTTCCATCTTTTTCTAACATTATAACCAAATCGTTTTTAATTGCTTTTTCAAGCCTATCTTTTTTCCATCTCCAACGACCATCTTCACCATTAGGTAGAATAGGGAACAGAATTCTATTCTCAAATTTTACTTCATAAAAGAGATTTGGGCGATCTTCTCTCTTGCTATTAGCACCCCATTTTCTAATTAATTGAGTTTTAAATTCTCCTTTTTCATCTTTATGTGAATAACTTGAAGTATCTTCTACATATGCTTTATTTACAATAGCAACTTCTTTATTCTTTGCATAAAATAAAATTGTTTCATGTATTTGAGCAATAAATTTACTATCTTGACGACCACCTCGTCCTTTCCAAACTAAACTAGCAATGAAATTTTTTCTTTGAAAAACTTCATCCATTAAAACTTTTAAATATGCATTCTCATTATCATCACATTGAACAAATATCATTCCATCTTCACTCAATAATTGTCTCGCAACTTCCAAACGATTCTTCATAAAAGTTAACCAAGTCGAATGGTTAAAACTATCATTATAACCAAAAGAATCATTACCTGTATTATAAGGAGGATCAATATAAATACATTTAATTTTTCCTGAATAACGTTTCTTTAAACTATGAAGAGTAATTAGATTATTACCTTTAATAATTAAATTATCTGTATCTTCAATATTTTCAACTTCATGTTCCCCATCTTTATCGTAACGTTTAAAGTTTGTTAATACTTTATTATCTAATAAACGATTAATTTCATTTGGAGCAAGAGTTTTATTGAAAAATACTTCTTGTCTCTTTGTATCTTCCTTCGTTTGTCCACCTTCAAGAATACAATCTTTATAAGGGAAGTTTAGTACAATGTCATTATTTTCTGATAAATAGTCTCCATTATCAGTTCCTAATCCAATTTTACTTTTAAATGCTGTGTAACTATCTGGAAGGAACTCTTTATTATTTAAAAATTGTAAAAAAATATCTTTTTTGAATACAAGAACTCCATCTTCAAGAGTAGTAAAGAAATGATTTTTTACACTCTCTTCCTTCATCAATAAGTTAAGAAGTTTTACATCATACTTTCTAGCAAGTTCTGATAATTTATTCTTATTTAATACTCCATTAACTAAAAATTCTTCAACGTTCATTAATAGATTCGATAATTCCGCCTTCATATAACTCCTCCTGTTAGTTTAATTTAGGTTATTATATCATAAGGTTTTAATTTCTGTACTGGGTATTTTAATATATTAGTTATTCTTATTTCTATTATTGTAAATCTCCCATGAAATTTCGGTTGTTCGTCAAATCCTGTTGGTGAATCAATTTGATCACTGTCAGGATTTTTTGCATGCAAAAAGAATACCCTAATGCAAGAGTATTCTTCTTCAAAATCCGATATGACCGAACTGTATCAAATCAGAAAAAATTATGAGAAATATATGGGTATGGAGATGGAAAGATAGTTTTATTAAATTCTATATTCTTCATTTCTAGCTGCCTCTTTAATATTTTGTGCAAAATTATTTATTAGTTCGACGATAGTCTCATGTAAATCTATATAATCATTTGCATTTGAAATTCCAACTAGTGTCTCAAACCTCTCCCCGTGTGCTATTTTATTTCTATTTCCCAATAATTTCTGATCAACCAGCATTTTTTTAAGCATATATGGATTATTATCTATACCTATTGTAGCAGTAATTTCCTTAAATATATCCATTTTAAGATTACTATCTGTTTTAATTATATTCTTGCATGGAATACGAGAATATTCTTCTTTTTTAGCATAAATTTCATCAATCAATTTATTATGAATAGATGCTTTTTTTGTATCTTCAAATTCATTTAATGAATGCTTCATTGCAATAGCTAAAAAATTGTTCTTTAGTTCTCCATATTTTAAATTCAACCCTGCAACATATATCAAATAATATTCCGCTATTGACTTAACAGCACCTTCCCAATGTGCATATAACATAGTAATACCTGATCTTATAGCTCTAGATTGTTCACTTCTTTCTTTTGTTCTAGATGACTCAACATCAACTTTTATTGATGTTAGTTCTTTTTTTCTCCATGCCAGTTCATCATCTATTTTCCCTTCTAATCTTGTTAAATCTTTAATCTTCATTGCTGAAAAACTCTTTTCCTAAAAGTGTCAAATCTTTAAATCGTGGTACAGCTCTTGCTCCTTTTTTTGTGCTTTCAATATACATATGAGTATCATAAAACTGTCTTATTCTGTCTACAAAGGTCTCTGGTTTAATGTTTTCTAAATAATCAATATTCAGGTAAATACCTGATGCAATACCCTGAAATGCCGATACTAAAAATGCTCCCTTATGTTTATCCTCAGTATATTTTTTAAATGAATCTTCTCCTAATAATTTGTTTAATAGCTTAAAAGTTCTGTTAAATCTATCTTCTATAATTTCATAGTCTTCTTTCTTAATCGTTTCAAGAATTTTAATAGTTTCTCTATCCAATAATTCTCCTAAATCATTGTAATTTGATGTATCATCCAAATTCATTTTAACTGCAATCAGAAGGCGTAAAATCAATTCTAACTTAAATTGTTCATCTTCCTTTCTGTCAGTTATAGTTACACATTCATTAAAATCATAATTTTTTGCCAATTTATCCAAAAATACATAGAAATCTCTGTTTGTCATTATCATCAAACAATTTCTAACTTCTTGATCTGATAACTTTGAACCGCCTGTATTCAATCTTTGGAAAAGTTCATACTTCGTATTTGGATCACTTTCCTTCTTTACAATTATCACATCAATTCTTGCTCTTTTAAAAGCTAGTTGTTGCTCCTTTGTAAATGATTTTTCTGGATTACTAGGATTGTTCCACATCATACCATCAAATGAAGGTAAGTAATCTGTCTTCTGTAGTACTAATGGTTCTATTTCCTTATTATTATCATCTTTAAATATTCCAACAAATTGAAAAATTGTAGATAATCTCTGAACACCATCAATTACATCCCAGACTCCTTCATCATTTTGACTTACAAAAATAGATGGTATAGGGATATTTAACATTATTGATTCTATCAATCTTGTTTTCTGAGATTCACTCCATCTAAATACCCTTTGAAATTCTGGATGTATGTCCATTTCTCCATCTCTGTATATATTTATTAGTTCTCCAATAGACATTTGATAGGCATCTCTAAAAATTTTGCTTGAACGCTCTACAATTTCATCTTGTAAATTCATTTTTTCCTCCACTTACTTATATCAAATTTTTTTATATCATTTGCAGTAATTCTTAAAGAAGAACCACTTACAAAAATACCTATATCATTAACATATTTTAAGAACTCATCACTTTCTAGTATTTCTTTTGCTACTGATAAATTTAAATCAGCCTTAGGAACAATATAAATACCCGAATATGGAATATCATCAATTCCCAGTTCGTATACATTAACTTTATTAGTAACGATAAAAGACATTAATAATTTTTCTTGATTTAATTTATCTAACGCTTGTGTTCTACCATAATGAAACCACTTACTATTTTTATCAGAATCTCGTAAATCCAATTTATCCTTGAACTGCTCTAAATATTTTAATGCATACGGATATCTATTAATCATATCTTCCATTTCTAGTCTTTTAACTTTCTCATCTACATATTCATATGGAAAAACAATAAATTCCTGAATATTTCTACTCAAAGCCCTCGGACTAGCAGCAGGACGTATAATATCTTTTTCCAAAGGTGAATTTCCTACATAAAAATAATCACTTTTTTCCTCAATATCTTTTATCACAAAAGCTTCATTTAACAATGTCGCTACACTTGTTGCTGCTAAAAAATAGTCTGAAAATAAAAGCTTATTATTTTCTTTAAATTCAGAAAAAATCCACTTTTCATCTAATGATTCTCTTTCAATAAAAATATGGTTATTATTACTAATGTCATAATAGTCAATACTTGTCTCATAACAATCTAAATTACATATAATAATTGAAGATGATGTTAATACATTCTTAAATATCTTTGTTGTCTTATAATCTAATATTTTTGTAATTTTTTCTTTTAACAAGCTTCTTAACTCTTTAGCGAAAACATTTTTAAAAATATTAGTAGGAGTCAAATATGCAAGTTTCCCGCTATTGTTTAAATATTTTAAACTAAGTTCAATAAATGGATAACAATAGTCAAATTTTCCTTTTTTACAAGACTCAAAGTTATCGCGGATAAAGCTTCTATTCTTAAAATCAATATTTGCATATGAAATATAAGGAGGATTACCAACGATATAATCAAATTTTTCATTTATTTCCAGTGACAAAAAATCTGTATTTAAAATATTCCAGTTTACTGAAGTAAAACCGAAGGATTTTGCAATTTTATCAAGATTTTCAATGCATTTTTCATAATTTCCTTTATCATATTCAATTGCTAAAAAATCTCGTTCTAATCCAAGAATTATATTTTTATCACTATATCCTTCATTTTTACAATCTATAATATAACGATTAATCGCTTCACATAAAATTTGCCCATCTCCACAGGAATTTTCTAAAAATTTTTTCCCATATAATTTCTCTGTATAATTTACCTCATCAAGCATTGTAATTACTATATTTTTAGGAGTGAAGACATGGCATTTTTCATTTACCATAATTTTTCCACCACTTTAATTTTTTTTTATTTATATATTCCATTTTGCCAAAAATATCACAGTATAAACATACACATAACTTCAATAAAATATCAGTTACCTTATCATCATTCTTCCATTTACAAAATTTTCTTTTACATATTCCTATTTCATTAAATAAATCTTTTTTATGTATACCGTTATTCATCGATAACTCCCATAAAACTTTATAACTAATTATCACAACAACTCCCCTTTATTAATCTATATATGTTCATTGTATCATACTTTATTTTTTTATACACTTTTGATTCTTAAAACAATTTATTTATTAAAAAGTTATTATAAAAATTTAGTGTAAAAAAATAGCCACCAATGGCAGCTACCCATTCAAGTCGGCGTACTACAGTACGCTTAATAGAACATCAAACATTGAATGTAAACAGTATATCTCTATCTGTATCTCTATTTTATAATTAACATTTATATATTGCAATAATTAAGACTTTAAATTAAATCTAAAAATAAAATTAATAACTTTACTCTAGTGTTCTCTGTCATTTATCTATTTTCCTACTACCCAAACGTCAATCCGTCTATAATCTTCTCTTCCGCAATTTTCATCTGTTTGATTAACTCATCAATAATAGCATCATAGCTAAAGTCCTCTATTTTCCAATATTGATAACAATGGCAATATTTAGCTGCAATATTCCCATACTTACAATAATTGTTTCTCATTTTAGAAGTGCGACCTTGTTTTGAGATTTCTTCTGCAAAATTTCTCTTGAAGTAATCGCAATCGTATAGTTTTTCAATCACTACTTTTTCATGATAATTGCCTTCTTGCGAAGCTCCTCCATAAATTCTGAATTGGTCTCCTTCTATTTGTACGCCAATCATTCCAATTTCTTTTGTTGGATCTCCATCGATTCTTTGAGAGAACACGATACTGAGCGTTGGTTTCTTATGGTTGAAGCTGAGTCCACAGACTGGTTTTGCCCAATCTTTATATGCTTCAAAAGTGAGTCGTTTATTAATTTCTTCCATGAATTCTGAGCCTTTTAGTTTTACATAAATATCAGAATAACGAATTTTTTCTAAGTCTTTGTCTCCAATGATGTATTTGCCTTTATTTTGATCCATTTTAGTTTGGAATAAGTCATAGAGTACTTCGATATCTTCAGCATATTGTTTGATATAGTCTGCAAAATCCATTGTTGCATGTCGTTTTTGGATGTTCATGATTCGTTTAGCAATTTCATGGTAACTTAAGAATGACCATTTTCCTAATTCTTGGATATCTAGTGATGCATATAATCCTGTTAGAATACCTGTAATCGTTAAGTCTTGTTTTCCTAGTTCTTCTTCATATCTCATCAATTGTTCTTTTGTTGGAATGGACTTGATTTTGTTTTCAATAATTAGTACTTCTGTTTCATTGGCTTTGTTTTTATACGTAATCGTTAAATCCACATGTTTCTTTTCTCGTTCAACTGAAACGAATATACATCCGTTTTGATAAAAATCAGGGATGAATACTTCGATAAATGGATGTTTTCCTTCGACTTCTTGTTCTAATAACCATGCCCAAAAATTAGAATGAGATAATTCCTTCCCACTTAATGAGATGGCAAATAATGGGGAACGGTTAAGTCGTTGTAATTGTTCTTCTATGATGCTTGTTGTTTTCTTTTTCATGATATTATCCTATAAATTTTGTTAATACCTTTACGTTAACACAGTCAATGTTTGATTTCAATGAATGATGCAAAAAGACACCTACTTCTTAGTAGATGCCTCAATGATTTCTTATTTTTGTCCTTTTACTTCCGTAGTAGCAATATTTTCGCCAAACCATTTTTGACTGATTTCTTGGAATTTTCCTTCTTGGTATAAGGCTATAAATGCTTGGTTTAGTTGTTTTTGTAAAGTTTTATCACTTTTACGTACGCCTACCGCAAAGGATTCACTTTCAAATCCTGCAGGAAAGATTTCGTAGTCATCCATAATGCCTTCTGAAGCTAGGTAATAATTCGCATAAACTCGGTCAATCAATAATGCATCAATACGATCATTTTTCAAATCAATGAGCGCTTCGTTAAAACTTTGATATTGATCAGCATCATGATTCTTTACATAATTTTTTAATAGTTCCGGTTGTGCTTCAAAATCCAAATATCCAGATGAACCTGTTTGAGCGCCAAGTACTTTTCCGTTCATATCAGAAACTGTACGAATGTTACTAGACTTTTTGCTGACGATGACTTGAGTATTTTGCATATAGGGAATGGTGAACGCTACTTTTTCTCTTCGTTCATCAGTTGCAGAATAGCCATTCCAGATGGCATCAATCGTTCCGTTTTGTAATTCTGTTTCCTTCATATCCCAATCAATTGGTTGAAATTGAACTCGAATGCCTAATTTCTCGGAAACTAGTTTTGCTAGGTCGATATCGAATCCTGTATATTGTCCATTTTTCTCCTCGTATCCCATTGGAACGAATGTATTATCGAATCCTACTGTAATACTGTTTTGTTGTTGGTATTTTTCCCAATTATCTTGTTTCGGGTCACTGGCTTTTTGCGTACAAGCCATGAGGAGGAAACTTATACTGCACGTACAAAATAGTAAGAATTTCTTTTTAATCATAAACTCCCTCCTATTTTGGTTCCACTTTTAATAATTGGTCGGCAATATTTTCCGCAAATTGTAAATCATGAGTTACAACGATTTGTGTCATTCCTAATTCACGATTTTGTAAAATTAATTTCTCCACTTCTAATCGTAGTGCTGGATCTAGTGCTGAAGTTGGTTCGTCATAGCCGATAATTTCTGGATCAATCATCATCGCTCTTGCGAGTGCGACCCGTTGTTTTTGTCCTCCTGATAAGGAATAAGGATATACATTTGCGTGTTCGGCTAATCCTAGTCGAAGTAATAATTTTCTAGCTTTTTCTTCAGCATCAACTTTTGACATACCCATCATTTTCACTGGTGATAAAGTTAAATTATCTAATACGGATAAATGTGGAAATAATTGAAAATCTTGGAAAACAAATCCTAATAAGCGACGTTTTTCTAATTCATCTAATGGCAGTAAGTTTCCATTATAATAAATTTCACCGGAATCAATCGTTTCTAATCCTGCCAACATTCTTAGCAAAGTTGTTTTTCCTCCACCAGAAGGTCCAACGATTGCTAAAATCTCTTTTTCTCGAATAGTTAGATTAAAATTTGACAAAATTTTCTTATCGCCAAAGCCTTTACTAATATTACGTAATTCTAACATGGTTCTCCTCCTAACGATAATAACTGAATTTTTTCTCTACACGTTTTGCAGCAATCGTAATAGCTCCAATTAAAATTAAGTAAATCGCTCCTGCTAAAAACATCGGTACTAAACTAGCATCACGATTAGCAGCTGTACGACTCGCCAAAATTAAATCTGAAATGCCTAATGCGTACACTAATGATGTATCTTTTACTAAACTCATAATTTCATTAAACACACTTGGTAACACGATTTTAGTCACTTGAGGAAGAATAATATAACGAGCCGTTGCTATTGGGGTAAATTTTAACACTTTAGCCGCTTCATACTGACCTTGTGGAATCGTATCAATCCCCCCACGGAAAATTTCAGCAAAATACGCTGCATAATTCAGCGTAAACGCAATAATCGCAGCTGGAAGACGATCCAAACGAATGCCTACACTTGGCAATACATAGTAAATAAAAATCAACTGAAGCAATAATGGTGTCCCACGCATAATCCAAATATAAATATGAATCACATAATGGAGGAGCTTCCAATGGACTTGCAACACAAAGGCAATCACAACCCCTAAAGGAATTGAAAATAATAAGACTAGTACAAATACTTGTAAAGTCATAGTTGCACCATTTAGTAAACTTGGTAATATCTCAAATAAATAAGACATATGATACCTCCAAAATAAATATTGTCCGAATTATAGCATATTTGGCAATATATTTAAAGTTGTAATCTAATCTTTTTCACATAATTCTAATGTTTTTCTTAAAATAAAATAACATCTGCCTTTGTAGGAGATGTCATGAAGTGTTTTATAAAAATATAGCTATAGACTTTTACTTGTGTTGCATTTGTTAAACATTTACGTTACAATAACTATGAATTAATAAATGGAGGTTTTATTATGGCAAAAACTGCAAATATAAATTTAAGAATTGAACCATCTACTAAAGCTCAAGCTGAAGAATTATTTTCTAGCTTTGGAATAACAGTAACTGATGCTATTAATATTTTTTTAAGAACTTCAATAATGGAAGGTGGATTTCCTTTTCAAATTAAACAGCCTCGGTACAATCATCAAACTGAATTAGCTATTCAAGAAGCTAGAGATATTATGAATGGCAAAGTTCAGCCAAAGGTATATCATTCTGTTGGCGAATTATTTAACGATGTTATTGGTGAATAATATGCTAGAACTAGTTACAACCAATCAATTTAAAAAAGATCTTAAAAGGATTCGAAAACGAGGATATAATCTTCAAAAATTACATAATATTCTTAATACTCTAAGAAGTAATCAAACACTATCTCCTAGATACCGTGATCATGCATTAACTGGAAATTATAACGGATTTAGAGAATGTCACATTGAACCTGATTGGTTATTAGTATATGCAATTGATAATGGAAACCTTATTTTAGTGGCTTCCCGTACAGGAACCCATTCAGATATTTTTTAAGCTCCTAGGTCATACTAGGAGCTTATTTTTATATACAATACATTTTTATTTGTCAGCATTAACTCTTACAAAAATTTCTAATCTTCTTTCTCTTGCTGTTCTTTCTTTTGTTCTTCAATTGTTTTACTAATACTTACAACTCTTTCGTTACTTTTACGAATTTTATCTTGTGTGAATAGTTCTTTTCGAACGTCTTTCCAATTGCTACCAATAGCATTAGTATAATTCATTTTGTTTCTTCTTTTCTTTAAATCTAAAATACCCATAAATTAACTATTAAAACTAAATGAAGCAGCAATCTAATAATATGATGCGACATATGTACATTCTTAAGACTCTTACTTCTATCGTCATAAAACATGAACGAAATCAATAACAACAAACAGGAAATTACTACTTTAATAATAATATTTGTATACAACAGATGAATCCCTGCAAAACATGTTAACAATACTACTAGTAGAATTGAAGTAATAGATATTCCTAACTCATTTTTATAAGCAAAAAATGCTAACATACATAACATTAAACTGTAGACAAAAAGTGTGATGTTCATAACTACTTACCTCCTTACTTTTTCAATTAAAAAATTTTTTTTACTCTTAAAAAGATAATATTATTAAGAACAAAAGTCAATCATCAATACGAATAATTGCTTTAAATTACAAAACAAGCCCCTAGTTCATTCTAGGAGCTTGTTGTCGTATATCACTTTTCATCCTCATTCAAATTCAACGTAATGAATTTCTGAGTTTTCGTTTCGGAATGTTTCACCTTTTGGAATGTCTTTTGTATCTTTCTTGAAGGCTACCCATGCCATTCCTTTTTCTGATAGAAATACCATGCTTCCATCATAGTCATATTCATTACGATGTTGTAAGTCAATCAAACGATAAGGTGTTTTGTATCGTCCTGATTCTACATTAGTTGCTGAGAAACTCATGAATCCAAGGTGATTTTGTTGGATAAATCCAGTACTTGTATATCCATAGACCCAATCATATTTCTTTTCTGCTTGATTGACGTGGTAAATGGTTCCACTCTTTAAATCTGTGCCTAGTGAAACATATAATTCATGTTGATCAGTAAATAATTGATTCAAATGTTCTGTTGCACTTTGATGTGTTAACGTTACTTTTTTCTCTCCACTCTTCATATCGTATTGAACAACTTCTGAATGGTTATCACTTGCATCATAGCGAATATAATAAAGTTTTCCATCGAATTGAATCGGTGAAACGGTATTTTGATCAATGACTTGATATTTCATCGTTGTTGTTTCCAATTGATGAAGCGTATTTAAAGATGTATCTTCTTTACTATCCTTAACAATATTAAATACTAACTGCGAATCTTCTGTAATGAATGCTATAATGTGATGAACTAGTGGCATCTTTTCATTCTCTTTGACAGTTGTAACTTCACCCGTTGTACGATTCAATAAGTAGAAGTTTGCATTTTCTTTTGAGTCTGTATATTCCTCAAAAAATACCCAATTTTTTTCGACTGCTCGAACCCATTGATGAGAAACTGTTGCATCACTCATTTCATGAACCAATGAATAGGTATTTGTTTTTAAATCAATTTCCAAAATTCCTACATGATCCACACTTCCGTATAATTTTCCATCCTCTGATAACATTTGTGGAATAAAGTCTGGATACTCATCTGCATAATGAGCAACTACACTCTTATCTCTAAACGTTTCATTGAATGAAACAGTATTAAACTGATTACTTCCTTTTCCTAATTGAAAGTTAGTAGTTTTACTTTGTTCCACCGTTGTAACACTTTCTTGAACCGTCGTTTCTTGAGTATTTTTATGTTGACTACAAGAAGCTAAACAAATACTTAACAATACAATACTAACTACTCTATATTTTCCTAACATAAAGACTCCCCCTATTACTGTTAAATAAATGATTGTAACCCAATTCTTCTACCCTCCTTAACTTTTTTGATGTCTAATTCCAAAAATAATGGAGATGATGCAAAGAATAAGCCCAACGACAAACATTGGAAATTCAAAATTCTTAACTTCTTCTATAAAAGGAACGACATACATACTCAATTCAATACATATCACTCCTACTAATATAAAAATACCTATCAATACTTTTTGCATCTTAATCCCCTTTTTTATTGTTATCGTTTTCAGACACAGTATACTGCTCCTTATATTAAAAATCAATGTGAAAATGACTTTTCTCCGTAACGATTGAGAATATTGCCCAAAACTATTACGTAGAAAAGTCATTCATCCTTTATTTACTAAATTTATACGAATACACTGTAGTAATACCAATCGTTAGCAATAACCCGATACTTACAAGAACCATTGCTAATTTGTTTCCCACAAATAATGAGATTAAAATAAAGATGATTCCACTAATCATACTGGCAAATCCAAAGAATCGTTGTGTTTTACGAAAAGCTTCATCATGATTCATAATCCATGACACACGGAATCCAAAGTGCTTATTCGTTTCTTTAATTTTAGGACTAACATTTCCAATGAATATCATAAATACCCCAATTAGAAATGCCATAAAACGTCCCATTTGAGAACCCATACTAACGCCTGTCAATATTAAGACAAATTGGAAAAAAGCAATAGCGTTAAACAATAGCAATGTAACTCTAAAAATATAGCAACTAATTTCTTTATTTTTACTTCCGACCAATTCTTTATCATCAATCCATTTAATCAAACCAGAAAAACATAAAATGAAGATTGGGAATATAACAATCGTCCAACGTGAAGCTGTTGCGACCACATTTCCTTCTAAGTCAAAACGAGTGACGATAGTTTCAGGTGCATACCAAACAACGCATAAAGCAAGTAATATAGGTAAAAAGGTCAAAATGACATCTAATAAATAAATTTTTCTTTGTTCTACTAACATATTATTTTCCTCCAATAATTGAATTCATCCAAACAATTGCATCTTCTAAAACGGTTAAATTTAATTCATAATAAATGAAGTTCTTCTCCTTTGTTTCATAAATTAAATCCGCCTGTTTTAACTTTTTTAAATGATACGACAATGCTTGCGGTGTGATTTGTAAGCTCTGCGCTAAGTCTCCTGTATTCGTTCGTCCCTGTCGTAAAATTTCTAAAATCTTCCGACGGTTTTCATCCGATAATGCAGACAAAATTTCATTAACAGACATACACTCATCTCTTTCTATTTAAAATTTTCTTTAAATAGATAATACTCCTTCTGAAATCAAAATGCAAGAGTTATTTAAAAATATTTTTAAATAGTTGTTCGAATTTTTTACAATAAAAAAACACCGGTGTTTTCAGTCCAGTGTTTTAGATAAGTTCCGAAGAACTTTATCGCTATTAGTGTATATATTTATTAGTCGTAAATTCTAAGTTCACGATTGGACAACGTATGATTCTCATTCAACAATAAATTTTTAAGAAATAACTCAAGATACTCCGTTGTTTCATGAATTCCTTTTGGTAAATTCGTATAATTCGCACGAACGAGTGCATTTCTAAAATACCATGAATGTTCTGCAAAACTCTCATTTGTCACAGTAAATCCAAGAGTTCTTAAATATTTAATAAAGAATACAGCAGTCGTTCTTGTATTTCCTTCTCCAAAAATATGGATTTGCCATAAACTAGAAATAAACACCGCTAAATGATGAATGATTTCCTCCATTGTCAAACCTTTATAACTAAAATCTCTTTCTCTAGAAAAATCATAGTCAAGTGTTGCTTCCAATTCAGATGCACTCCCATACAAAATAGTGTCTCCATCAAGTACCCATTCTTTTTTAGTAATATTATACTCTCTTATCTTACCTGCATGCGGATAAATTCCTTGGAATAATTTTCGATGAATAGAAATATACTCCTTTGGCGTAAATGAAAATGCTGTTTCAGAAAGAATTTGCGCAATTCGAGAAGCTACTTTATCTGCTTCTTCTGTACGTTCACTTTCAGGTGAGTGTACTTCTTTTTCTTCATAATAAGAGTCAATTCGGTCTAATGCTTCTTCAATCGTAATGTACCCTTCAATATTCTGGGTAGCAGTTTCGATTAAATACTGAGATGGTTTTAATCCATCAACATCTTGTAAACCAATAGCAGTACGCCATGCATAGACTTTGTTCTTTTTATCTGGCTCTGATTCTTTTAAATATTCTTTAAATGGATCGATTTCCACCTCATCAAACTCCTTCCCTAGAACTTTTAATAGTATTAGTATAACATTTTTAAAACCATTTATCATCTGTAGGATTGTTAAAGAATGAAAACACTAGTATGAGTAAAAGAAGACATTCATACGCCAATCCATAAAAGAATGGGAACACAAAAAAACTTTCCATTGTAGCACAAGTAAAAGAAGTCTTTCTAGATTTCTTTTACTGAAAAATCGAGACCTTAGGCTCGATTTTTAGGCATGAGACTCGCATTTGCGAGGCTGCTGCCGTCTTCTGCTACAATAGAAAAGTTTATTAAAAATTATTTCTCTTCCTCGTTAAGGTTAAGTACTGACATGAACGCTTCTTGTGGTACTTCAACAGATCCCACTTGTTTCATACGTTTCTTACCTTCTTTTTGTTTCTCTAATAACTTACGTTTACGAGAAACGTCCCCACCATAACATTTCGCTAATACGTTTTTACGTAATGCTTTAATATTAGTACGAGATAAAATTTTGTTTCCAATTGCTGCTTGAATTGGCACTTCAAATTGTTGACGAGGAATTAATGTTCTTAATTTCTCAGTAATGGCTTTACCTCGATTATAAGCAAAATCTTTATGAACGATAATGCTTAAGGCATCGACTACTTCACCATTTAACATAATATCCATCTTCACTAGTTTACTTTCACGATAGCCAATTAAATCATAATCTAATGATGCGTATCCTTTTGTACTTGATTTCAATGAATCGAAGAAATCAAAAATAATTTCAGATAGAGGCATTTCATAAATTATATTAACACGATATTCATCTAAGTAATCCATTGTTACAAATGTACCACGTTTACGTTGGCAAATATCCATTACACTTCCGACATATTCATTTGGTACCATAATAGATGCTTTTACATAAGGTTCTTGAATCGATTGAACACTTGATTGGTCAGGCATTTCTGCAGGGTTAGAAACCACTACTTCTGTTCCATCTGTTTTTTGAACATGGTAAATTACAGATGGAGCTGTTGTAATTAAGTCTAAATCGAATTCACGTTCTAAACGTTCTTGAATAACATCCATATGAAGTAATCCTAAGAAACCACAACGGAAACCAAATCCTAATGCTTGAGAAGTTTCAGCTTCGAATTGTAACGCAGCATCATTTAATTGTAATTTTTCTAATGCATCACGTAAATCATTGTATTTAGAAGAATCAATTGGATACAAACCACAGTAAACCATTGGATTCATTTTACGATAACCGGATAAAGGTTCGCTTGCTGGATTGTTCGCTAATGTAACAGTATCCCCTACACGAGTATCTTGGATTGTTTTAATAGAAGCTGTGATATACCCTACATCACCAACCATTAAGTAATCACGACTAATTGGTTTTGGAGAGAAAATACCAACATCCACAACATCAAAAGTTTTCCCATTACTCATTAATTGAATCTTGTCACCAGGTCTAACAATTCCATTTTGAATTCGAACATTTAAGACTACCCCACGGTAAGCATCATAAACTGAGTCGAAAATCAACGCTTGTAATGGCGCTTCTAAATCTCCAGTAGGTGCTGGAATCTTATGAACAATTTGTTCTAAAATTTCTGGAATCCCAATTCCCACTTTAGCACTTGCAAGAACGGCTTCACTTGCGTCAATTCCAATCACATCTTCAATTTCCGTACGTACACGTTCAGGATCTGCAGCAGGTAAATCAATTTTATTAATAACTGGAACAATTTCTAAGTCATTATCAATGGCTAAATAGACATTCGCTAATGTTTGAGCTTCAATCCCTTGAGCAGCATCTACTACAAGAATTGCTCCTTCACAGGCTGCCAAGCTTCGGCTCACTTCATACGTAAAGTCCACATGCCCTGGAGTGTCAATTAAGTGAAAAATGTACTCTGTTCCATCATTGGCATCATACGTTAATTCAACCGCATTTAATTTAATCGTAATTCCACGTTCACGTTCTAAGTCCATAGAGTCTAATAATTGATCTTGCATTTCACGATCAGCAACTGTATCTGTTGCTTGTAAAATACGGTCAGCTAAAGTTGACTTTCCATGGTCAATATGCGCAATAATCGAGAAGTTTCTGATGCGCTCTTGTCGTTTTCTCATTTCTTCTAAATTCATTCATAATCTCCTTCATATCTAAATTAATAACGGTAAAAAGACTTGCGCGATTCCTAAGAAAAAGAAGAATCCTAGAACGTCTGTTGCCGTTGTTACAAAGATGGTTGATGAAATAGCTGGGTCTAATTTCATAGCTTTTAATACTAAAGGTACAAAGAACCCAAAAATTGCTCCTACCATTAAATTCATAGCCATCGCTAAAACTACAATAATCGATAAATAAAAGTTTTGATAAGGAATATATAGCGCAAGTGCAGCTACAACTCCTGTAATAATTCCATTCATACAACCTAGAACAATTTCATTCCAAACATACTTTTTATCTTTTTCTAATGATAATTGTCCTAATGCAATTTCTTGAATTGCTAGAGCTAGAGTTTGAGAAGCTGAATTTCCTCCCATCCCCGTAATAATCGGCATGGCAACCGCAAGAACAACTACTTGTTCAATGGTTGATTGGAACATCCCAACTACTGCTGAAGCCATAAAGGCTGTAATCAAATTTATTAATAACCAAGGTGTCCGTTTCTTAATGGATTCCATAAATGGTCCACCAATTCTTTCTGTTCCTTCAACCCCGCTAATTAAAAGCATATCTTCATGATGCTCTTCTTGAAGAACGTGGACGATATCATCAATTGTAATAATCCCAATTAAAACGCCCTTTGTACTAACTACAGGAACAACTGATAAGTCATATTTTGAAGATAAACGAGCTACTTCTTCTTGGTCTTCTTCAGGAACTACAGAAATAATATTTGTATGCATTAAATCGTGTAAACTGACATCTAATTCATTTGTAAATAAGTCACGAATATCAATCCATCCAATTAATTGATTTTGAAAAGTCGTCACAAAAATCGTATGAATGACTTCTGTATTTGGAGAAATTTCTCTTAACTTTGATAAAGTTTCTTCAACGGTTAAATGTTCCTTCACGGAAATGAATTCTGTCGTCATAATCCCTCCGGCAGAATCTTGAGGATATTTTAACATCGTTTGAATTTCATCTTGAGAAGTACCCTTCATCATATTCAAATATTTTTTACGAATTCCAATTGGCAGATTTCCTAAAATATCCACGACATCGTCATTAGACATTTGTTGGAATAATAATCCTACACGTCGGAACGGTAATTTTTCTAACATTCGAATTTGAAGTTCGGGATCACTAACTTCCAAAATGGAAGCTAGTCGTGTATTGGAAATGGTATACATGAAGTTTTTAAGAACTTCATCAGTTACTTCTTCCAATCCTAGAGCAATATCGATTGGATAATTCTGGTTGAATAATTCCCTAATTCTTTTGACATCTTTCGATTCAACCATTTGTTCAATGACTTTGGACATATCCATCGTTTTATCACTCCATTCTGTAAACATACTATTAGTAGTATACCATATTTTAGCAATATAAAAAAAGAGATACCCTCAAGATATCTCTGTTGTTTGGAAGATTATTTTGCTTAAAAAAGAATTTTTAATGAATGTAAATAATAACTCTACTATCATTCTAATTCTTTTTGAGTAAAGGTATAAAGAATTGAATTTATATTTCCGTAATTCTTCGATGAATCATACTTAACAGATTCAATTCTTGTTCCATTCTTAATAAGAGTGTATCGATAACAGCCTTTTTTCATTGTTAACCATTTAGGAAAAGATGCAGCTTTTGCATATGAACCATAAAATTTACCATTAGGATATTTTGAAACACCAATATAAGCATAAGGTTCTTGGTCGGCAAACACTACAAAATGAAATCCCGGATTTTCAGATTGAGTATTATAGATGTTGTATGGTTCTCGAATTGTTACAGTCTTTCCCAGTAATTCTTTTTTTTCTCGTTCATCACAAAAATCAAGAAAAGATCGTTTTGCTTCTTCTACATAAGACATATCGAATGGCTCTTTCAGTTCGAATAATAATTCATCGCTTTCGTCATTTTCGGAATCTACTATTACATTTAAATGAGGATTTGGAGAATATTTTATTTCTTTAGAACAACCCGAAAACAGAGCAACCGAACAGACAAGTAATGCTAATAAAATAAATTTTACATTTTTACACCATTTCATTGTTAACTCCCCCTAATCATTCTCTTGATAAGTAATTCTTAAAATCAACTTTGAAAACGCTACCCTCCTTCTAATTACAATTATATGGAATTTTTAGGGAAATACAATATGTTTGTGAAAAAATTAATTTTAAATTGAACTTAAAATTTCACCTTTCTATTTTTTACTCAATCCTGTATAAATACTAATTGTAACTTTCACTCCATCATCTTCATTTTTTATTTCTAATGTTCCACGATGTAATTCTGACACCCTTTTAACAAAAGCTAGTCCTATTCCAAAATGGGCATCATTCAAATTGCGATTTTTATCGTTTCGGTAAAATAATGAATCTGCATGTTGTAATGTTTCATCAGTTAAATGCGCACCATTATTCCAAATACTAATAACTAACTGCTGATGAGCATATTGTAAATCAACTTTGATTGCTTTTTTATCTTCTGTGCTATACTCCAGTGCATTTTGCATCATATTCATCACTGCTCTTAATACATAATTCAAATGAAGATATACTATAGTATTTTTATCTAACTGTTCATTATATTGGAAAGTAACAATAGTTTTGTCTTTTAGCAGATAATGGATTTCTTGTTCAATAGACTCGATGACATCTTGTAAGGAATACTCTTTCCATTCATTTTCGTTCTCATAAAAAGTTTTCGAATACAATAGTAATCGGTTAATATATTCAATCATACGATTGCTTGCTATATTGATATCCTGAATATAAGGAAGATATTTTTCTTCAATAGCTGAATGAGCTAATAGTTCAGTATTTCCTTGAATAACTGTTAATGGTGTTTTTAAATCATGGGAAGCTGCTGATACTTTAAACACTAATGCTTCCTTTTGTTGACGTTCCTTTTCAAGCATTCCTTCAATTTGTTGTTGCATTTGATTAATTTTTTGATTTGTTTCGATAAATTCTGTAATCGTTAATGGTTCTGTTAAATTATTAGGTTCTAACCACATGGATTGATGGTATACAATATTCATCTCTTTATGAATTTTCAATATTAATTGCCGTATATTAAAACTAACAATCACTAATAAAGCAATACAGATATATATCCAAGAAAAAATATTCAACAATACAGGATGAGCTGTTTCTTCACCAGCGACTTTAATAGAAATCGACAATAATGGAAGTAGGTACAATACTAAAATAGCAATCACAAACTCTACTATAATGGTAAGACATGTCTTTTGAACAAGCTGTTTAAAGCTTATTTTATTTTCCATTTATAGCCGCCTCCCCTCATTGTTTCAATCGGATTTAAGTTGTAGGGTTTAAATTTTGAACGTATTTGATACATATATTCAGAGATAGATCGAAATTGAGTATTAGAACTGTTAGGATAAACAACAGTGTAAATTTCTTCAATAGTAAATATTCTTGAGGTTTGACTAGCTAATAACTGAATAATCATAAATTCACGGTTCGTTAATTTGATTTCATTTTCCTCAACAAAAACTGTTTTTAAATTCATATCAATTAAAATCGAACCAAATTCTAATCGTTTTACATTTTGTCTAGTTCTCTCTTCACGTCTAAGATGCATTTTAATTCTTGCTAACAATTCTTTTACTGAGAATGGTTTAGTAATATAGTCATCTGCTCCTGCTAATAATCCATTCACTAAATCTTCCTCCATATCTTTAGCTGTAATAAAAAGAATTGGCGCTTTAATCTTTTCTCTAATTTCATTACAAATCGTTATTCCATCTAGTGGCATCATAATATCTAATAATATTAAATCAAAGTCGATAAATTCACAGATATTTACTTCCTCAATACCATTTCTAATAGTAACATCATAATCATTTAACTGTAATATATTTTTGATTAATCTTAAAATAGTTTCGTCATCATCAATGACTAGAATTTTATATGACATACCCCAACACTCCTATCTTGCTTTCATTTTACACTTTTTAGATTCAAATGGTAATAGGCTAATCCAATAAAAACTATCATCCATAATGTTTGAATCAAAAGTCCTTCTGTAACACTTGGATAGATAGAAATTTCTTTTATAGAAAAACTATTCATAGTCACTAATACAGGAAGTACATTCATCATAGAAGAATATTGTAATAATAATTGGCCTAGTCCTAATAACATAGATAATACAATTGTTAAAGAAGAAACCATCGATTCCATAAGTATCGTTAAGCAGAATGTAATCATACTAATTTGAATCGTAGCGATTATAGGTGGAATGAGTTTTGACAATAGTAAACTTACAAATTCTGGACTTAATTGAAATTTAAAATAAAACGATACTAATCCAATCCCCACTCCAATGGCTATACAAAAACAGCATAAAATCGATAACAAAGTTACGATTACCTTGATACAAAAAAATTTCACACGACTAGGGTTCGATAATAAACTCGTCCGTAACGAACTTTTAAGAAACTCTCTTCCCCAAAATACCGCAGAAAAAACTGCAAAAACTGTTTGAGCTAAATAGATACTTTGCAAAAACTGTGTCACTATAAAATCTCCATTAATCATTAGAGAAGATGGATTTAATGCCAGTAACATTGCTAATAGAAATAAAATAGAAAATACTAACGTTACCGATAATCCTTTGTAATATATTATTTTCAAATATTCACTTTTTATCTGATTTCCTAGCATTAAAAATTCCCTCCTACATCCCTTTTTTCAAATTGAAAATAAGCGATTATCCCAAAAATGAACACCCAAAGGAACAATAAAGTAGCCGTCCAAAATGGATGAATTGAGAATCTAGTTTCCGATGATGCAATGAAGCTATTTCCTAAAGCAACGGGAAGAACCTTTCCCCATTCAAAATGAGTAGAGAGAAACTCCCCAACATTATAAATTTGAGGAATTAAAAATAATAAGCTAGCAATGGCTGTACGAAATAGAAAAGCTATAAAGTAAGATAAAATCGTGAGACTTACCCATGCTAGTGTCGCCAATAAAATAAAGTACCAAACTTTTGAACTCAAAAGAACACTTAGTCCTAAATTTCCTAATGTAACATGAGCCACTTCAATGGTAACTATAATCGATAGAAATGAAAGGATAACTGATAAAAGTGTTAATGTCATCAATTTTTTAAAAAATAAACTCTTTTTATTACTATTAGCTAATAAAGTAGTTCGAAGTTGATGATGTTTAAACTCACTTCCACCATAAACAGCACCCAAAATAATCATTGGCATCAATCCTAGCATAACTGTATCAAATCCTAAATATTCAATCGGAGGAATCGCTTCTGCCAATATAGGTGTATTCTCTGGAGTTACCTGTAAACCAAGCTCTAAAACTGCTTTTATACTGAGATAAGCAAAAAATGGTTGTACTATGAAAAGAATTAGTAAAACAATTTTGAAAAGTTTGGAATAAGTAATCTTTAATAATTCACTATAAAATAACTTCATCTTCTTTTCCTCCTTCTTGAATAAGGTTGAAAAAGACTTCTTCTAGATTTACCGTATCCTTCATAATTTTCTTTAATTCTCCGTTTGCAATAATTTTTCCTTTATGAATGAATACTACATCATCCGTAACTGCTTCTACCTCTGACAAAATATGAGAAGATAATAAAATAGTCTTCCCTTTTTCAGATTGTTCCTTTAAAAAATTTCTTAGCCAACGAATACCGCTAGGATCTAATCCATTTGTCGGTTCATCCAATATCAGAAATTGTGGATCTCCAAGTAATGCAGTTGCAAGACTTACCCTTTGTGTCTCACCAAGAGATAAATGTCCAATGGATTCATTCTTTTTATGGGCAATATCCGTTACTGCTAATACTTCATCAATTCTACTTTTTTTAATTCCATTAGAGGCTGCCACAATTCTTAAATGTTGATATACCGTTCGATCACTTGGTGACCCTAGTCCATCAAAAGTTGCTCCAACGACTAATAAAGGATTACGAATATCTTTATAGTTTATTCCTGCAATTGTTACACTACCCGAAGTTGCTTGATCTAGTCCTAATACTATTCTTAAGGTAGAGCTTTTACCTGCTCCATTTGGACCTAAGAAAGCAGTCACTCTCCCTTCCTTTGCCACAAAATTTATATTGTCTAATATGGTATTATTTCCATATACTTTACACAAATTCCTAATTTCAATATTTTTTTCCATAAAATCACTCCTCATACTCTTTATAACTGCATTGTAGAGTACCCTCTTCAGAATAATTTCAGAAAAAGAATGAAAAAGAAAATTTATGTAAAAAAAGAAGACTCCCTATAATAGTAGGCTAAGCATGAGATTCGCATTTGCAAGGCTGCTACCGTCCTATACTATTATGAAAGGAAGTCATTCGACTTTATATACGGACTCTCATTAGGTCACGTAGAACAAGAAGACTTCCTATAGTAGTATGGGTAAGATAAGCCTGTTCGGCTTATCTTACAGGAAACTTTGAGACCTTAGGCTCAAAGTTTAGGCATGAGACTCGCATGGCGAGGCTGCTGCCGTCCAAATACTACTATGTAAGGAAGTCATTCGTAAACTATTACAATTCTGTTGGATCAAAAGTATAAACTACCTTATTCAAATTTCCATATACCTTTGTTGAATCATACTTCACAGATTCAATACGCAATCCTTCTTTGCTTGATGTAAAACGATAGCACCCATGTTTCATCGGAAATCTCTTCGGAAAATATTTCGCTTGCGTAAATGATGTAGCAAACTTATCATCATTATCATCGTATTTACTCAAACCAATATAAGCATAAGGTTCATCCTCTACATAAACCGTAAATTCAAAATTTTTTCTAGTCTCCATCCCCTCTGACTTATAAAGAGAATATGGCTCACGTATCGTTATCGTCTTACCAACTAATTGTTCTTTTTCATCTTTTGGATAGTCTACTAAAAATACTTGCTTAGCTCTTTCTAAATAAGCTGTATCTATTTCTCCATCACGTTCAAGTAATAATTCATCACTCTCATCGTTTTCAGAATCAACTTTTAATTCTACTTCAGGATTTATAGCATATTTTTTCACTTCTGAATGACTATTGAAACAACCTGATAACAGAGCAACTGAACAGATCAGTAATGCTAATAAACAATATTTTACATTTTTACACCATTTCATTATAAACTCCCCCTAATCATCCTCTTGCATCGTAATTCTTAAAATAAAATTTGAAAACGCTACCCTCCTTCTAATTACAATTATATGGATTTATTGGGGAAATACAATATCTTTGCGAGAAAGTTAATCAAACGAATAAAAAAAAGACTCCCTATAGTAGTAGGATAAGCATGAGACTCGCATTTGCGAGGCTGCTGCCGTCCTAATACTACTATGACAGGAAGTCATTCGATCATATACGTACTCTAATACCTTCACATCAAAAACAAAGACTTTTCGCTGTAGCATCAGTTCTAGAAACCTCACAGGTTTCTAGAACAGGAAAATTTGAGACCTTAGGCTCAAATTTTAGCCAAGAGACACCAAAGGTGGCTACTGGCGTCCTATTGCTACAACAGAAAAGTCTATTGTTTACTTAAAACTGTCCTTAAAAGCATCCTTCACTTTATCGAAGAAATTGCCTTCACCTTCAACATGAGTACCCGCTTCTTTTGCGAAAATATGCATCGCCTCACGCTGTTTATCCGTTAAATGCTTAGGAGTTACAACACGTACTGTAACATGCTGATCACCCATTCCACTACCACGAAGTCTAGGTGCACCTTTTCCTCTTAAACGAAGAACCGTACCAGATTGAGTTCCCGCAGGAACTTTTAATTTTACTTTACCATGAACAGTCGGAACATCTACTTCATCTCCTAATGCAGCTTGAGCAAAGTTGATTGGAAGTTCGTAGAAAATATCCGCCCCTTCACGTTCAAATGTATCGCTCTTAGCAACACGGAAAATCACATATAAGTCACCATAAGGGCCGCCATTAACTCCAGCTTCCCCTTGTCCACGTAATGGCATTTGGTTTCCATTTTCAACACCGGCTGGGACGTTTACTTTCACTTTATGCGTTTCTTCGACATGTTTGTGACCATGACAAGTCTCGCATTTTTCTTTGATTTCTTGACCAGTACCACCACAGACATCACACGTTGTTTGAGACATCATTCTACCAAATGGTGTAGCTCTTTCAACATTAATCACACCTGCACCATGACATTTCGAACAAGTTACTGGATCTGTACCAGGTTTTGCACCCGTACCATGACATGTTTCACATTCTGCATTACGATGGTAATGAATCACTTCTTCCTTACCAAAAATCGCTTCTTCAAATGTTAAGTCCATGACATATTGTAAATCTGCCCCTTGGCGTGGCATATTAGCACGATTTCCACGACGACCACCGCCGCCACCAAAGAAAGTATCGAAAATATCTTCGAATCCACCTGTATAACTTCCCGAGAATCCTTGACCTCCGAATCCACCGAAGCCACCAAAACCACCACCAGAGAATCCTGAGTTTGGATCGTATGAAGCATGACCATATTGGTCATACGCAGCACGTTTTTGACTATCACTTAAAATTTCATAAGCTTCTGCTATTTCTTTAAATTTTTCTTCTGCTCCAGCTTCTTTATTAATATCTGGATGGTATTGTTTGGATAATTTACGATAAGCTCGTTTAATATCTGCATCGGAGGCATCTTTGGAGACTCCGAGTACTTCATATAAATCACGTTTTGCCACCATTATCCCTCCTTATCATATCATTCTACAAAAGAGCGAGTGGAAGAAGTTCTCCCACTCTTACTTGCTCTTAATTAGTCTTGTACTTCTTCAAAGTCAGCATCTACTACGCCATCTTGTGGTTGAGAGCTTGCTTGTTCAGCACCTGCTCCTTGAGCTGCTTGGCTAGCTGCTGCTGCTTGTTCATATAATTTTACTGATAAGTTTTGAACAACTTCATTTAAAGCGTCACGTTTAGCTTTCATTGCTTCTAAGTCATTTGCTTCTACAGCTGCTTTTAATTCATCACGAGCTGTTTCAGCTTTCTTAACATCTTCAGCATCTACTTTGCCTTCTAAATCTTTCAATGTTTTATCTACAGTGAAGATTAATTGATCTACTTCATTACGTAAATCTACTTCTTCTTTACGTTTTTTATCTGCTTCAGCATTCGCTTCAGCATCTTTTACCATGCGTTCGATTTCTTCGTCTGATAAACCTGATGAAGATTTAATTGTGATTGTTTGTTCTTTACCAGTACCTAAGTCTTTTGCACGAACATTTACAATACCGTTTTTATCGATATCAAATGTTACTTCGATTTGTGGCACACCACGAGGTGCAGCTGGGATATCTGTTAATTGGAAGCGACCTAAAGTTTTATTGTCTGCCGCCATTGGACGTTCCCCTTGTAATACGTGAACATCTACTGCTGGTTGGTTATCTGCAGCTGTTGAGAACACTTGTGATTTACTTGTTGGAATTGTTGTATTACGATCGATTAATTTAGTAAATACACCACCCATTGTTTCAATCCCTAATGATAATGGAGTAACGTCTAATAATACGATATCTTTTACATCACCTGAAATAACTCCACCTTGAATTGCAGCACCCATTGCTACTACTTCGTCAGGGTTTACTGATTTGTTTGGTTCTTTACCAGTTTCTTTACGAACAGCTTCTACAACTGCTGGAATACGAGTTGAACCACCAACTAAGATTACTTGGTCGATGTCACTTGCTGATAATCCTGCATCGCTTAATGCGCGACGAACTGGTTCTTTTGTACGTTCTACTAAATCTAATGTTAATTGGTCAAATTTAGCACGAGTTAATGTTACTTCTAAGTGTAATGGTCCAGCTTCACCAGCAGTGATGAATGGTAAGCTGATTTGTGTTGAAGTTACACCTGATAAATCTTTTTTAGCTTTTTCAGCAGCATCTTTCAAACGTTGCATTGCCATTTTATCTTGAGATAAATCAATTCCGTTGTCACGTTTAAATTCAGCAACTAAGAATTCAATAATTTTGTTATCGAAGTCATCTCCACCTAAGTGGTTGTCTCCTGATGTTGATAATACATCGAATACGCCGTCTCCTAATTCTAAGATAGATACGTCGAATGTACCACCACCTAAGTCGAATACTAAAATTTTTTCTTCGTGGTCTACTTTATCTAAACCATATGCTAAAGCTGCTGCAGTTGGTTCGTTCACGATACGTTCTACTTCTAAACCTGCGATACGTCCTGCATCTTTAGTTGCTTGACGTTGAGCATCATTGAAGTAAGCTGGTACAGTAATAACTGCTTTTTCAACTTTTTCTCCTAAATATTCTTCAGCATAGCCTTTTAAGTATTGTAAGATCATTGCTGAAATTTCTTGTGGTGTATATTGTTTACCTTCGATTTCAACTTTATATGATGCGTCACCCATATGACGTTTAATAGATGAAATAGTGTTTAAGTTTGTTACAGCTTGACGTTTTGCAACTTCCCCTACTTGAATTTCACCATTTTTAAACGCTACAACTGATGGTGTTGTACGGTTTCCTTCTGGGTTTGGAATAATTTTAGATTCATTTCCTTCTAATACAGCAACTGCTGAGTTTGTAGTTCCTAAGTCAATACCAATAATTTTACTCATAATTCATACACTCCTATAATTTTAATTTTAAATTTTTTAGTTGGCTTATTGAGAGACGATAACCATCGCTGGTCTTAATACACGGTCTTTCAACATGTAGCCTTTTTGAAATACTTGAACAACAACATCACTTTCTTGTCCTTCTTCAGCTGGAATTGCTTGAACAGCGTGATGTTTATTTGGATCGAATGGTTGATTTAATGCTTCAATTTCTTCAATACCTTCTTCTTTTAAGGCATATAAGAAACCTTCATATACCATTTCAATCCCTTTTTTAAGATTTTTCGCTTCTTCTGATTCACTAGGTGAAGCAATCGCTCTTTCTAGATTATCAATGACATTCAATAAGTTTTGTGCTAGAGATTGACTACGATACTTCGCTGCATCTTGTCTTTCTTTTGCATTTCTTTTTTGAATATTCGCAATTTCTGCAGATAAGCGATATACTTGGTCATTTAATTGAGAAACTTCTTGTTGTAATTTTTCTTCAACAGAAGGTTCAACTTCTTCGGTTTCTTCGACAGTTTCTTCAAACTCTTCTACTTCAGGAGATTTCTCTTCTTCTACTTCTTGAGTTTGTTGAACGTCTTTTTCTTCATTTGTTTCCAAGCTTCCATCTCCTTTTATAAATTTCTATAATATTGCTCCATTGTTGTTGTGAGCTCTTCTTGTAATCCTTTGACAATCGATAGGACATTCGAATACGGCATATTTTTAGGTCCTAATAAAGCAATGATTCCTCTATCGTGTTTTGGAGTTTCATAGCTTGCTGTAATAATACTAAATTCTCCTAATAATGGATCATCCATCTCAGACCCTAAACGAATTTGAATATCTCGGTTAGAAGGCATCACTAATTCGTGCATCTTCGATTGGTCATCCATTAATCGATAAATTTCTTTTAAATGATGGACATTGGCATGTGAGTCGAAGTAGTTTAATAAATATCTTCTTCCTGCAACATGGAGTCTATCTTGTTCAAATTGGTTCATCATATCTTGAATCACTTTAACAATTTGAATTTGAGAATTCATATATCGATTCATTAAAGCTGGTAAATCAGACTTCAAACGTTGGAGAACTGTTTCTAGTGGCAAGCCAATCAATTCCTCATTAATGATTCGAACGACTTTATCTAAGTCAGAATCATCAATCGCACTTGGAATCGAGTAAACTTTATTTTCAACTAAACCATTGCTCATGACTAAAATCGCCATCACTTGGTTTAGCCCTAGTCGAACAAGTCGAAATCCGGATAATGTAGCACTCCTTACTTCGGGTCCAATGGAAATTGTTGTGTAATTCGTCAGTGTCGACAAAATATCTGCCGAAACTTTAAAGACATCTTGAATTTCCATAGTCGATTGTTGGAAAGTTTCACGAATTTGATTTCGAATACTTAATGAAACGGGACTGTTCTGAACGGGTAAAATATTATCTAAATAATAGCGATACCCTTGATTCGATGGAACTCGTCCTGAAGAGGAATGGTTTTTTTCAAGGTATCCCATCTCTTCTAGTTTCATCATTTCATTTCGAATGGTTGCAGAGCTAACTGCTAAACCCGTTTGCTGCATCAACTTTTTTGATCCAACTGGTTCTAATGTTTCCGTATATAGTTGAATAATCGATTGTAAGATTAGCAATTGTCTATCGGTTAACATTTTGGTCACCTCTCTTTAGCACTTGACTAAGACGAGTGCTAACCACATGTATAATTTATCATATTGGTCAAAGTAAGTCAATAATAAAACACTCGGACTTTAGTCTGATTTTAAAAATATTTTTGATAAAACAAAAAAGGCTATGTATCGGGATTTCTCCTTTACATAACCATAAATAAATAGACTGTACTATGTAGTAGCAAGGTCGCAAGCAGCCAGCTAAAGCTGTCTCATTGCTAAAAATTAAGCCTATGGTCTTAATTTTTCCCTTTATCATGCTACTACATGTAAGTCTTATATTTTCTATTTAACTTTTATGCTAATTTCTCTTTTAATGTTCTGACCATGTATTCTCCTACGTCAATAATTGGGAGTTTGGTCAAACTTTCTAATTCTTCTTTGATGTATGGAAAATGTGTACAGCCTAAAATAACTGCTTCTACATTGCTTCCATTGAAAAATGAAAATAAACTACTAAAGTCAAACTTTGTCGCAATTTCTTTTGGTGAGAGATTGGCTTCAATTGATTTGACTAATTCAAGCAACGTAATTCCGATGACTTGTAAACTAGGGTTTGCTTTGTATAAATTATTCTCAACACCCATTAATCCATGAGAGTTTGCAGCCATTACAGCCACTTGTTGATAATCCATTGCTAATTGACGATACATTTGCATTGGCGTAATCATAGGCATCTCATACTCATAAGATAATTGATCAAAATCTACTACCGAGCTAAGAGAATTACAATAAACAAAAATGGCATCATATTCCGCTCGAAGTTCTTCAATCTTTTCTCTCATAAAACTCATTCGATATTCACTAGATGAAGATTGAAAAGTTGTTTGTTCAATCGGATTATTCGAAATAGGAACTGGCAAAATATCGACAAAGCTATGCTTTTCTAATAATTCCTTTCCTAATCTTGAATCAACAGGAGTTCCTCCCATTACTGCAATTTTCATCTCTATCACCTCTTGTTCACTTTTTGCTAGTGTAACATAGGATAGTAGAAATGGAAACAGAAGCGAATTTCTTTTATTTTAAGAAACTATATTTTATTATTTTGTTTCCTTTTCTCCTTGTTTAATCTATGCAGCTCAAAACCTGTATAAAAAATTTGAAAATAAATTTGACTAGGAATTCGATTTTTAAAGTATTCAGTAAAATACGCCAAGAAAATGATAATAATATTTGTAGCTGTTACAAGTAAGAACCTTTTAGAATGTAACAATAATGATGCATATTCTTTAATTTTCCACATAAAATTACTCCCATAAATTAATTCTACCATTATTTGGATAGAAGTCTATTGAATCAAACCAATCTGCTATTGCATGTCCTGGATCAAGAAGACCTGCAATCCAAGAAGACCATCCATTTAATTTATTTGCAAAATAAATTAAACCTACATTTATAAGGGCAGTTTTAATTACTTCTACAACTTTATACTCACTAAATCTTTCAACGATTGCAGCAATTGCTTCAGCACCTGTTCCAACAGTAATCCAACCTACAAATGACACTAATGCTAAATCAATTATAGCTGCTAATTCATCTGTTGTCATTCCTTGACCATCCCAAATTGATGATCTATCTTCAAAAATTACCATTCCAAATTTTCTACCAATTAATTTGTCAAATGCTTCAGAAACAACGTACTTATCAACATTCTTATATTTTCCAGATTCAAAACTCTTAATCAACATATTTTTAAATTTATTTTTTTCTGAATCTGATAATCTATCAATATACTGAAATTTATAGCTATAAACAAAATTTGTAATCACTTCGTTAGAAATATTATTATTCAATACTTCCGAAGCTTTTACAAAAGTATTTGAAGTTATATTTAGTAGCAATACTCCTGTAAATATTAATTGAGCAATTTTATTTTTTTCATTTTAAACATCTCCTTAAAATTAAATCATTATTTTACCTAATAATAAATCTATTAATAAAATAAAACTCCTTTCTTAAAATTTAGGTAAAATAAAATTTTGACAATTTAATTATAGGATGTTTAAAAATTATTAAACATTTTGTAATTAAATTTAATTATCTAAAATAATTTAAAAACTATTAACAAATTTAGTAAACACTTTCTGATGTTCAATAGCTTTTGAAATATCATTCATGAAATAGAAAAATTCGATACACTTCTTGCATAATTTTTCACCTTCTTCTTTATTTTGTGTACCAATTAAATAGAGTCCTTTGAAGAATTTACATTGATTTTTTTCATAATATAATTCTGTAAGATTTAAATGCTTTTCAATTATGTCTATTACTTCTATTGCAGAATTAAATTTTTTTTCCATGATATCTGCATAACAAACATTTAATAAAATTCGAGTAAAAATCTCAGTATAATTTTTTTCTGAACAAAATAATTGACTCTTTCGATAAATCATTTTCACTAATTTGTGTCTCATATCTGATGACATAAATCCTACAAAATTACCAAACAAACTAATTTCATATCGTCCACATTCATCAACAGTTAGGATATACTGAATAATTTCCTGAATTTCATGATGATTTAATGGAGTGTTAGAAAATTTATCAATATAAGCCTTCAATAAAATGACATTATGTTTATGTCGAATATTATTTGATTTACTCTTTAATTCAATTTCCCGAATTAATAATTCATTTAGTAAGTACAAATCATTGTTTGCTACTGCAATAGATAAGTCTTTTAAAAAAGTAGATTGGTTGTCTTGAATCTTATCTAAGAGTAATTCAAATTCAAAAAGTGAAATATTCAATCTATCCAATAGTTTCAATAATGTTTGAAAAGATATATCATTTTCACCACGTTCAATTTTGGATAAATGATTTTTAGATAAAATTCCATCTGATAAATCAAATTGAGAAATTCCTTTTTGTTCTCTAAGAAGTTTTAATAAATGACCATATCTATTCAACTTAATTACCTCCACTATTCAAATTTGATTACTTTTTTATTTAAAATGATTGTATCACATATATTATTCAAAAAGGAGTAAAGCAATGATAAATTTATGCTACTTAATTTACATTATAATATCAATAATAGATAAATTGAATATTATGGTTATTATTGAAATAAATAATATAATATCCATAAAATGAAAAGTTAATTTATTATTATAAAAAAAACAGTTTGCTTTCGCAAACTGTTTCTTTACTTCATTCATTATTTAGTTGCACGACGTACGTATGTACCTTCTGAAGTGTTTACTTCTAAGTACTCGCCAGCTTCGATGAAGTCTGGAACGTTTACGACTAATCCTGTTTCCATTGTTGCTGGTTTACCAGAACCTGTAACAGTAGCACCTTTAATAGATGGTTGAGTTTCAGTTACTTGTAATACAACTGTTGAAGGTAATGAAACCCCAATAACTTCTGTTCCGTAGAATTGGATTTTAACTTCCATGTTTTCCAAAATGTATTTCAATTCGTTTTCGATTGTTTCTTCTGGAATTTCATATTGTTCATAGCTTTCTAAGTCCATGAATACACCAACGTTATCTTGGCTGTATAAGTATTGAACGTCTTTTGTATCGATGTGAGCACGTTCTACTTTTTCATCAGGTCTCATAGTAGTATCAACTGTTGATCCATTACGTACGTCACGGATTTTCATACGCATAACAGTATTTCCTTTACCTGGTTTGTGGTGGCTGATTTCCAACACTTTAATTAATTTTCCATCAAGAATGAATGTCATTCCTGCTTTTAAATCACTTACGTTAATCATGTTAACTCTCCTTCATATTTTGTTTACTATACGTTTATACCATATTTTTTAGAAAAATGCACTAGTCAAGTCCAACTCTGTGGAAAATTTCATCAACTTGTCGAATATGATAGTGATAATCAAAGGCATCATTCAATTCTTCAGCTGTTAAATGGGACATAATTTCTGCGTGGTCTTCAATAATTTCTCTAAATGAACGTTGTTCATCCCAAGCTAATGCTGTACATGGTTGTACTAAGTCATAAGCTTTTTCACGGCTTAATCCTTTATCAATTAATTTTAATAGAACACGTTGGCTATAAATTAATCCAAATGTTGCATCCATGTTTTTAAGCATTCGATCAGGGAATACCGTCAAGTTCTTAACAATATTTCCAAAACGGTTTAACATGTAATTTAGTAAAATCGTGCTATCTGGAATAATAATCCGTTCTGCTGAAGAATGCGAAATATCTCTTTCGTGCCATAAGTTGACATTTTCATAAGCTGTTACCATATGTCCACGAATCACTCTTGATAAGCCAGCCATATTTTCTGACCCAATTGGGTTTCTCTTATGTGGCATTGCAGAAGAACCTTTTTGACCTTTTGCAAAAAATTCTTCGACTTCACGTGTTTCTGATTTTTGCAACCCACGAATTTCAGTGGCAAATTTTTCAATACTTGTCGCAATTAATGCAATCGTTGAAATATAGTCCGCATGTAGATCTCTCGATAAGATTTGTGTTGAAATTTCTTGCGGACGAATTTGTAACTTCTCACAAACATACGCTTCTACAGAAGTTGGAATATTGGCAAAAGTCCCAACTGCTCCACTAATTTTACCAGCTTCTACACCTTGTGCAGCACGTTCAAATCGTTCGATATTTCGTTTCATTTCTGAATACCATAAGGCTAATTTTAATCCAAAAGTCGTTGGCTCAGCATGAACACCATGCGTTCTTCCCATACATACAGTATATTTATGTTCAAGCGCTTTTTGTTGGATAATATCTAAGAAACGTCCTAAATCTTTGCGTAAAATATCATTCGCTTGTTTTAATTGATAGCCATAGGCAGTATCAACAACATCTGTACTCGTTAACCCATAGTGAACCCATTTACGTTCTTCCCCTAAAGATTCGCTAACAGCACGAGTAAAAGCTACAACGTCGTGTCTAGTTTCTTCTTCAATTTCTAAAATTCTTTCTACTGAAAAGCTAGCATTCTCACGAATTTTTTGAACATCTTTTTTTGGAATTTCTCCCAACTCTGCCCAAGCTTCGCAAGCTAAAATCTCAACTTCTAACCAACAACGATAACGATTTTCATCTGACCAAATATTAGCCATTTCCGGTCTTGTGTAACGAGTAATCATACAAATGCCTCCTATTTTAAAATCATATCCATATGTTCAATACCAACTAGCTGATAAGGTTGTGACCAAACTTCAAAGCCTAATGATTCATAAAACTGTTGTAAATACGTTTGTGCATGAATCATAATCGGCTGATCGACATACCATTCTTGACAAATTTCAATCGCTCTTTCCATCAAAGCTGTTCCTTTTCCATATCTACGATAAGCTTCATCCACAATGACACGACCGATATGAGCGCCATCGACTTCTTGGAAAATTCGCAAATAAGCAATCACTTTACCAGCTTCATCTGTTTCAAATAAATGCCAAGCTCTTTTATCAATTTCATCAATTTCTTGATAATTTAATTGTTGTTCAACAATAAAGGTTTGAATTCTTGCTTTATAAATTTCAATGACTTCTGTTTTTGATAATTCGTCAAAATTTTTCAAGTACCACATATTTTTCCCCATTATTTTTCAAAATATTTTCTAGTATTTAATTCATCCTCTTTTAATTGAGCGATTAGCGCCTTTACTCCATCGAATTTTAATTCGTCTCGTAAATAATGCAACCATTTTACTCTTACTGGGAATTCATAAATATCTCTTTGGAAATCTAAAATATAAACTTCAATCGTAATTTTCGTTACATCATTAAATGTTGGATTCACTCCAATCGAAGCCATTGCAGGATACCATTTATCTTCTACTTGAATTTCTACAATGTAAACTCCTTTTTTTAATAAATAAGTATCTGCAGAAACATCAATATTTGCTGTTGGAAATCCTAATAAGGAACTTCCACGCCCAAAACCATGAACAACTTTTCCAATCATCGTATATTCATAGCCTAATAATGCATTAGCTTCTTCGATTTGACCTGTTTCTAAATAGTTACGAATCGCTGTAGAACCAATTTTTTGTTTTTCTGTCTGTTTTTCAGAAATCGTTACAATGGAAAAACGTTCTTTTGCATAAGTCGGTAATAATTCCATATTAGCAATATCTTTTTTTCCATAAGTATAATCAAATCCAGCAACAACCGTTACAGCATTTAATCCCACCATATATTGATCCACAAACTCTTGAGGACTCAATGAAGCAAATTCTTTTGTAAAATCAATCACGTAAAAAATATCTACACCAAATTCTTCTAATAACTCTACCTTTCTTTCAAAAGGTGAAAGATATTGTAATTCGTCTGGATCTGCTCCTTGGAAAATAATGGAAGGATGATGATCAAATGACATTAATGCTAATTTAACGCCTAGTTCTTGAGCTTTTTCCTTTGCTTTTTGAATCACTTCCTGATGTCCTAAATGAATCCCATCAAAAAATCCAAGTGCCAACACAATCGGTTCTTGAACAATTTGAGAAGACTGATAAGGATGGGTGATTTTAATAATTTGCATGCTATCTCTCTTTCCTTAAAACATTTTAATCGGTTTTAATAGTCCTTTTTTCTCAGGATGAGGTCCGTATAAGGCTATTAATTCACCTTCAATATAAAAAGTTGAAGGTTCTAATACTTGAGGTAATTCTTCTGTAGTAAACAGTGCTCCATTTTTTACTTTTGTAATGAAGTTTTCTGGAACATCCACTCTAGGATATGTTTCAAACACTTCTTCTAAAGATCGAAGGATCGATTCTGCTTGCTGTTGTTCCACTAAAGCTTCTAATTGTGATAAGGTCACACATTGTTCTGACATAAATGGTCCACTTTTAATACGAGTTAACTGCGACATATGAGAAGGTACTCCTAGTTTTTCTCCTAAATCAACAGCTAATGTACGAACATAAGTCCCTTTACTGCAACTCACTTCAAATGTCCATTTTTGTGTTTTAGTTTCTTCATCATATTCAGGAGTTGAAGTGCGTTTAAACTCATAAATAGTCACTTTTCTTTCTGGACGTTCTACAGCTTGCCCTTTACGAGCATATTCGTATAGTCTTTTACCATTGACCTTCACAGCTGAATACATTGGAGGAATTTGAATAATTTCTCCCTTAAAAGTTTCCATCATGGCATCAATTTGATCAATGGTAAATGGAGTCATAATCGCTTCTTTTTTTACAATTTCTCCATGGGCATCTTCTGTTTCAGTAGCAATCCCTAAACAAATCTCTCCTTGATAAACTTTATTAGATTCTAATAAATACTCTACCACTTTTGTTGCTTTTCCAATACAAATTGGTAAAACGCCATCTACTTCTGGATCTAATGTACCTGAATGCCCTACTTTTTTCGTTTGTAATAAGCGTCTTACTTTAAAGACACAGTCGAATGAAGTCATTCCTTTTTCTTTCCATAATGGTAAAATTCCGTCCATTGATTTCTTCCTTTTTCAATAAATTTAACTTTATAACCTATCATATTTTATCATAGATTTTCCTAAAAAAAAACAAATCCTATACTGGAACAATTCTTTGAGAATAGTAAAAAATATTAATGCTAGGCGTTTTGTAAAAAAATATGATATGATAGAAATACATTAAGTTAAAAGGAGTGACAACATGTCTCGTATAATCATAGTGACAGATTCAACTGCTGATTTAACCGAACAAGAAATCCAAGATTTCAATATTCATGTAGTTCCATTAAATATTACTATTCAAGAGGAACATTATTTAGACGGTGAAACTATTACAAAAGAAGAATTCAAAAATAAAATGATTGCAAGTTCTGAATTACCAATGACAGCTCAACCTTCTATTGGTCGTTTTGTAGAACTGTATGATGAATTAGGAAAAGAGGATTCAGAAATTATCTCGATTCACTTAATGAATTCGATTAGTGGAACTGTGAACGCTGCAAGACAAGCGGCAGATATTACGGAATCAACTGTAACGGTTGTTGATTCGGACTTCACTTCTCGTTCAATGGGAATCATTGTTCGTGAAGCTGCTAAAGCTGCCCAAGAAGGAAAAAGTGCTGCAGAAGTTTTAGAAGTAATTGAAAGTACTCGTCAACGTACGAAATTATATTTAACGGTTTTAAATTTAGATAATTTAATTAAGGGTGGCCGTATTAGTCGTGTCATGGGAGCTTTCTCTAATTTATTAAACATCAAACTATTTTTAGAAGTCATTAATGGTAAAATTGAGATTGTTCAAAAAGGGAGAGGTTTAAAGTCTCTTCAGAAAAAATATGATGAAGTTTTTGAGGAAATGAAAGCTTGCCCTAATGGTATCCAAGAAATTGGGATTATGCATGCTGGATTAAATGAGTTTAATCAATCTCAAATCGATACATTACGTGAGTTATTCCCTGATGCTAAACTTACAATTGTAATGACTTCACCAATTATTATGAGCCATACAGGCGTAGATGCAATGGCGGTTACTTACCTAACAAAATAAGACATCTTTTAATAGACTTCCTGTGATAGTAGTATTAGGACGGCAGCAGACCTGCGGTCTCATGCCTACTACTATAGGAAGTCTTTTGTATAGGATCATTCCAAATAAATAAGACAAACATCTTCTTAGTTTTTCTAAGTTGATGTTTGTCTTTTGGTTTATAGGAGTAAGTTTCCTACTAATATTCCGATATAAGTTCCTAGTATATAGCCTAATGTTCCTACTAACATGGTTGGTGCTACGAAGCGATGCCAGCCTTTTGATACTGCCATTGCTGCTGCCGTTGTTGGACCTCCAATGTTTGCATTTGATGCTAAAATAGCTTCTTCAATTGTAAATCCAAATACTTTTGCTCCTAAGAATGTCACAAACATATTTACAAAGACCATAATAGCACAGAATACTAACAGTAATGGAGATTTTGCAATAATCGCCTCAATGGAAGCAGGAATTCCAATGACTACGAAGAATAAGTAAATTAAGAAAGTACCAATTTCATTTGCTCCATGAATTTTCTTGAAAAATGAAGAAAAAATTGTTGAAGCTGCAACCGTTAAAGTTGTTAGAATCAAATATTTATTAGAAATAAATTGAATCACACTATTTTGTCCAAGAGTGGCAATCCCTTTAGATAAACTAAAGCTTACCGTTACAATCACTACTGCAATTGCAAATACAAAAGCAATATCTTGTAATGTAACGACTGTTTTAGAACGATATTCTTTAGAGTCTTCTAACTCTTCATTTGAATAAGCGGATTTAAAATGTTTTTTGAAAAATGCCATAGATGGAATCATTAATAAAATTAAGAAATAAAATACCATTAATAAATTATCCGCTACAGTAGCTGCAGAAATTAATTCTTTTGGAATATCGAAAGCAGTTGCTACTGCTACAAAGTTAACTCCACCACCGATATAACTGCCAACCATCATTCCGGCAATATGATTCAATACAGGAATCATTTTGCCTAAGAAAGCATAACCTACTAAAGCCCCTAATATGGTTCCGACAGAACTAATTAAGAAAATCATTAATAAACGTCCACTTTCTTTCCAAATTTGTTTTAAATCACATGTAAATAACAACATAGGAATCGCTAGTGGCACTACAACATCCCATACTTGATCATACACAGGAGATTCAACAGGAATGATGCCAACATTGCTTAATGTAGCTGCTGCTAACAAACCAATAATCGGACCACTAATCTTCGATGCCCATTCATAATGATTTTCTAAATAAATACTTACTGTTGCAATGACAATAATAATGGACCAAAGAATCCAAGTCTCATTTGCAGAAATCATAACACACCTCTTTTATTCATAGTGTTTTTATTATACCACAGTAATTTAATTTTTTATAAATAAAATTAGACTTCTCTGTAGAAGCTAGGGACGCAAGCAGCCTCGCTTTCGCGAGTCTCATTGCTAAAAATTGAGCCTAAGGTCTCAATTTTCCCCGTAATGAAATCCTAATCAGGATTTCATTACTTTAGCTACTACGGAGAGTAATTTTTTATTATAATTATTTTACGTTTTATACTAAGAAGTATTAATTCTTAAGATAAAAAGAAACGAAAAAAATTCTATAGTAATATGCGTAAAAGTAGCCATTTGGCTACTTTTACTAGGAAAATTTGAGACCGTGGCTCAAATTTTAGCCAAGAGACCCCATAGGGGGCTACTGGCGTCCTATATTACTATAGAAAAATATTTTTTTTACTTTTATTTATTAACGTTCCTCGTCCTCTTGTTGGATACTCTTCAACAATTCTTCGATATGGTTTCCATAATCAACAGACTCATCACGTTTAAAAATTAATTCAGGCGTTTTATAGAGAGATAAACGTTTCCCTAATTCACGACGAATTAAACCTTTAGATTTTTCCAATCCACGTTCAGTAGCTTGGCGCTCACTCGCTAAAGTTTGCAAAGTTGTATAATAAACCGTCGCAATTTGTAAATCGCCCGTTACATCAACCTCAGTAATCGTAATTTCTTGTACACGAGGATCACGAACTTTTTTTGACAAAATATCATTCACTTCTCTCAAAATCTCTTGAGAAACACGACCAACACGGAAATTCGCCATTTGATACTCTCCTCTCTTCATTCCATCATTTCAGACTATTTTCTTTTAATTTCAACCATTTCGAATGCTTCGATGATATCATCTACTTTAATATCATTGTAGCCTTCAATCATAATTCCACATTCAAATCCTAATTTCACTTCTTTAGCATCATCTTTGAAACGTTTCAAGCTTGCTAATTCACCTTCATAAATAACGATGTTATCACGGATTAAACGAACTTGACTAGAACGTTTTACAACCCCTTCAGTAACATATGAACCAGCAATTGTACCTAATTTAGATACTGTATAAGTTTCACGAACGATAGCAGAACCAGTAATTTTCTCTTCAAATTCAGGATCTAACATACCTTTCATCGCTGTTTCAATTTCATCAATAACATTATAAATAATACGGTGTAAACGAATATCTACTTGATCAGATTCAGCTTGAATTTTCGCTTGAGGTGTAGGTCTTACGTTGAAACCAATAATAATCGCATTACTTGCTGTTGCTAAAGTAATATCACTTTCATTAATTGCCCCAACGGCTGTATGGATAATTTTCACACGTACGCCTTCAACTTCAATTTTTTGTAAACTTGAAGCTAAAGCTTCTACAGAACCTTGCACGTCTGCTTTAATAATAACGTTAACTTCTTTCATTTCTCCATCTTTTAATGTTGAGAATAAGTTATCTAATGTAATACGGCTTGATGCATTACGTTGTTCAATTAAAGCACGTTTCGCACGTTCTTCACCGGCTGCACGAGCTGATTTTTCATCTTCAAATACTACGAAGCGGTCACCAGCTTGTGGAGATGCATTTAACCCTGTAATTTCAACTGGAGTTGCTGGAACAGCTGTTTTCACACGACGTCCTTGGTCATTCACCATTACACGAACACGTCCGAATGTATTACCAACAACGATTGGATCTCCAACTTTAAGCGTTCCTTCTTGAACTAATAATGTTGCGATTGGTCCTTTTGTTTTATCTAATCGAGCTTCAATAACTGTACCTAATGCTAAACGATTTGCATTTGCACTTAATTCTTGCATTTCAGCTACTAATAAAATCATTTCTAATAATTCTTCGATATTTTGATTAAATTTAGCAGAGATTTCAACGAAGATTGTGTCTCCACCCCATGCTTCAGGAACTAAACCTAAATCAGATAATTCTTGCATTACACGACCTGGATTAGCAGCTGGTTTATCAATTTTATTTACAGCAACAATAATTGGAACATCTGCCGCTTTAGCATGGTTAATTGCTTCGATTGTTTGTGGCATTACACCGTCATCAGCAGCAACTACAATAATTGTAATATCTGTGATATCCGCACCACGAGCACGCATTGTTGTAAATGCCGCGTGACCTGGTGTATCTAAGAAAGTAATTGGTTTGCCATCAATTTTAATTTGGTAAGCACCAATATGTTGTGTAATTCCTCCAGCTTCTCCAGCTACTACAGAAGAATTTCTTAATTGGTCAAGTAAAGTTGTTTTACCATGGTCAACGTGTCCCATGATTGTAACAACTGGAGGGCGAACTGCGTGTGAGTCGCTCTCAGCAGCTGCTTCTTCAAAGTATACATCTAAATCAGAAATATCTTTTTCGATTTTTTCTTCAGCATCCATACCATAGTCTGCTGCTAATAATTCAATCGCATCTTTTGATAATCCTTGATTTAATGTTGCCATTACTCCTAATAAGAATAATTTTTTAATAATTTCTGCTGGTTCACGTTTAATCTTTTTAGCTAATTCAGCAACTGTCATTCCATCTGTATACACTAATACATCTGGTAATTCATGGAATTTACGTGCTGGAACTGCTGGTTTTTGTTCAGCATTCTTTTGTTGTTTACGGTTATTTTTTTGATGACGATTTTTCTTATTAAAATTATCTTGTTGATTACGTTCGCCACCACGTTTTTGATTTCCACGTTTGAAATCATTATTCTTTTTAGATTCACGGTGATTTGAATATGATTCTTCATCACGAGATTGGTGTTTTGGTCCATTGTTTACTACTTTTTCTTGTTTTTGCATAGATTCCTTCTTACGTCCATGTTTATTTTGATTTGGTTGATGATTTTTATCCTGTTGTTTTGGTGAATGTGCTGGTTTATGGTCAGCTTTTTTCACTTCTTCTTTTTTTGCAGTTTCCTTTTTAGGTTGTGCTGCTTCTTTTTTTGCCTCTACTTTTTTAGGCGCAGGAGTTTCTTTCTTTTCAACAACTTTTTTTGGAGCTTCTTTCTTTGTTGAAATTGAAGCTTTAATTGTTGCGATTTCTCCATCTTCCATTGTTGACATATGGCTATTATAACTAATGCCTAATTGTTTTGCTTTTTCGATAATGTCCTTACTAGGTAGTTTTAACTCTTTTGCAAGTTCATATACACGTGTTTTTGACATACGTTCACCTTCCTATTCGTTCATATCGTTAAATCCTTTCATCTTCATCAGACTTTTTGTAAAACCTTGATCAGCAATTGCTATAATCGAACGTTGTTTTCCAATCGCCTGCGAAACTTCTTCCGTTGTAAATTGCTGAATAAAAGGGATTTCATAATATTCACATTTATTTTTGATTTTCTTTACGGTATTCTCACTACTATTTGTTGTACAAATAACGAGATTCACTTTTTCTTTTTGAATACTTTGTAGTACTTGCTCTTCTCCAGATATTAGTTTACGAGCACGTGTCGCCATACCTAATAAATTGAGAGCTTTCTTTTTATCAATGCTTTCCATCACTAAATAACTCTTTTCTAGCTTTTTGGTGATCCACATATTTCAATAGTTCTTCATAAAAACTATCTGGAATTTCGATTTCTAATTGACGTTCAAATAAATGATTCTTCCACGCTTTTTCAACAAGAGTCGGTTCTAATGTAATATAAGCTCCTCTTCCATTGACTTTTCCAGTAGGATCAATTTGAGCGACACCTTCACTGTTACGAACAATCCGTACCAATTCTTTCTTAGGCATCATTTCTCCAGAAGCTATACAACGACGCATTGGAACTTTTCTTTTTTTCATAAGATGCCTCCTTCTTGATTATTCTTCAGTTTGAACTTCTTCTCTTGAAGCTTCTTCAACTGTAGGTAATTCTGAATCTAATTGGTCTAAATATTCTTGATAAGCTGATTCTGATTTAATATCAATACGGAAACCAGTTAATTTAGCTGCTAAACGAGCATTTTGTCCACGTTTCCCAATCGCTAATGATAATTGATGATCTGGAACTACTACGATGCAGCTATTACGATCAGAATCAAAATCTACTTTCACAACTTGTGCAGGATTTAATGCATTCGCAATGTATACAGATGGATCTTCGTTCCATTCAACGATATCCATATTTTCACCATTTAATTCATTTACAATATTTTGAACACGTTGTCCACGAGGTCCTACGCAAGTACCAACTGGATCTAAGTTCGTATCTCTAGAACGTACTGCTACTTTCGCACGATCTCCTGCTTCACGAGCAATAGAAACGATTTCTACAACTCCTTCGTAAATTTCAGGAACTTCTTGTTCAAATAAACGTTTTAATAAATCTGGATGTGTACGACTTACGAAAATTAATGGACCTTTAGTTGTGTTATCCACTTTAGATACTAATACTTTAATACGTTGATCTGGTAAATATTCTTCAGTAGGAATTTGATCTTGTTTTGTCATTCCTGCAACAATTTTACCTAAATTCACATATACATAACGGAAATCTTGACGATCAACTACACCTGTCATAATTTCATTTTCATATTCGATAAATTCATTATAAATATTTGTACGTTCAGCATCTCTTAAACGTTGCATAATGACTTGTTTTGCTGTTTGTGCAGCAATACGTCCAAAATCTTTTGGAGTTACTTCAAAACGAATTTTATCTCCGACTTCATAAGCTTTATGTAATTCATGAGCTTCGTCAATACTCACTTCAAGTGTTGAATCAAATACATATTCCACAACTTCTTTCACTGCGTATACATGCATTTTTCCTTTTTTCGCATCAAATTCAACTTCAACATTTTGTGCTTGTCCATAGTTTTTCTTATAAGCAGAAACAAGAGCCGCTTCTAAAGCTGTAATGACAACTTCTTTAGAAATCCCTTTTTCTTCTTCAAGAATATTTAATGCTTTAATCATTTCTTTACTCATAATGTGACTCCTTTGTCAAAAATGTTTCTCATTGATTCCTAGAATTGAATCGCTAATCGAGCTTTTGCAATATTTTCACGCACAATCGTAACTGATTTTTTACGCGTTTTAATTTTCACTTCTAAAGTCACTGACTCATCAGTTACTTCTGTTAAAAATCCTTCTAAAAACTTCTCACCTTCAACTTGTTGATAGAAAGATAAATGAACATATTGTCCAATCGCTTCTTTCAAATCTTTCTCAGTTTTCAGAGGACGTTCAGCACCAGGAGAAGATACTTCAAGGAAATACGCTTGAGGAATCGGATCTGGATCTTGTGCATCTAATAATTCACTAAATTTTTCACTCATAAAAGCACAATCATCTAAATCAATTCCACCTGGTTTGTCAAGGTAAAAACGTAAAAACCAATTTTTCCCTTCTTTTACAAACTCTAAATCGACTAATTCAAACCCTTCTGCTTCAATAACTGGCAAAGCGAGTGTTGAAACTAATTCTGCTACTTTACTCATAGATAACCTCCTTTACATAACTGCGTAAAAAGAGTGAGCATTCCTGCTCACTCTCCTTTCCACGTCATCTTAATTCATAAATAGTATAGCACAGATAAAAATATCAATCAAACAAAACGCTCAAAACCGATAAGAGCACTAAACTAGGACTAACATACTACCCCAAAATAGCTCCCCCCATAAGCAAACAGCAAAGCGCATTTGCCTCACGACAAACCGTAAAAGACATTTCCGTACTCCACATCCTAAACGTACCCTCATGTTATAACCGAAACACCTGGGATTGGGCGCTGTTGTGTAAATGAAAGTACTCTGATTCCAGAGTACTTTCATAGGCAATTTTTGAGACCCAAGGCTCAAAAATTAGCCATGAGACTTGCATCGCAAGGCTGCTGGCGGCCTCACAACATCAGCCCAATCCCTATATATTTTATACTCTCGTTTGGTACATTAGTATCCCACTAGCAATGGCAACATTCAACGATTCCGCTTGACCAAACATAGGAATCTGAATAATAGAATCCGCAGCATCAATCAATTCTTGACGAACCCCATTCCCTTCATTTCCCACCACAATCGCAATAGAAACTCTACCCGTTAACCATTGAAAATCTTTCGCTTCACGATGTAAAGCCGTCACCGCAATCGGAATATCATTTTCTTTTAACTTCTCATATACATCCGTTAAATTCTCATGATAAATCGCTACATGAAATTGACTTCCTTGCATTGAACGAACCACTTTATCATTATATAAATCTACACAGCCTTCTCCTAAAACAACTGCATCAAATCCGGCAGCATCTGCAGTACGAATAATTGTTCCTAAATTACCAGGATCTTGAACCGCATCAACTAAAAGATAACGACCCTTAGGGACTTCGACTAATGTTTTCTTTTCTAATGGAACAATTGCTAATATCCCCTGATTTGATTGCGTCATCGAAAGTTTTTCAAACAATTCTTTTGAAACAATCATCGTAGGATATTTTTGTGTCCATGATTCATACAGCTGAACATGATCCTCACTTACAACTAAGCGTTGAATGGAAACAGTTGAGCGAATAGCTTCTTCCACTAAATGTTCCCCTTCTATCATATACGCTTCCGCTTTTTTTCTTCCTTTGGAAGTTTGTAATTTTTGATAATTTTTAACCATTGCATTTTGGTGCGAACGAATAATTTCCATGTCCGTCTCCTTTATTGTTCCATCAACTGACGGAACAGTTTTAATTGTTCTTTTTGATTAGTAAAATATTTAGAACGATGAGGGATTTCAAATTGAAACTTTTCTCCCTCTACTTCAAAAGTTAATTCATCATTTGATAAAAATTTCTTTTGATACTGTACTTTCTCTATTCGTTCAACTGGAAATAACAACGGTCTTATATCAGAAAAAGTCGTATCATCTTTCAACCAGAAAAATACACACCCCATTGAAGACCAGTAACAAATCGCTTGTTCTTCATGAATTAATCTTTTTACTTGAATCAACACGGCTTTTTCTTCATAGGGTAAATGGTATTCTGCTAAATGATTTTTTAATAACTCTAATGTAAGCATCTAAGAAACTCCTTTTTTACTTTTTCTTTCCTGATGATTTTTTAGCTTTAAAGGATTTTTTATCTTTTGATGGGTATGCTTTTTTAGCTGTTCCTTTTTTCTCTTTTGGTTTATAAGGTTTCTTTTCTACAAGCTTTTTCTTTTCAGCAACTTGTAGTTGACTAGAATGAATTTGGAACGCTTCTAGTTTTGCTTCAGCTGGGATCAGTTTTTTCAAGTCTCTTACTTCTTTTTCTGTCACAAAACTAATGATTAAACCATCTTTCCCCATTCTTCCAGTTCTCCCTGAACGATGAGTGTATACCTCTTTATTTTCAGGTAAATCATAATGAATGACGACTGGTAAATCTTCAATATCTAATCCACGTGCTGCCACATCCGTCGTTAATAAAATAGGAACTTCTCCTTTTTTAAAGGCTTGAATGGCTGCTTTACGATTGATTTGATTTTCTTGACTCGTTAATAAGGCACACGGAATGCTGTGGTATTGTAATTTTTCTGCTAAAATCCCAGCATTTGCCAATGAATTAACAAAAACTAAAGCTTGATATTCCTTCATATTTGCAAATTTTCTTAACAATTCATCTTTTTTACGAACAGGAGATTCAATATATACATGTTTTACATTCCCGTTTCCTGACATTTTCTGTTCATTTTCAACCCATTTTGGTGTCATATTAATCCATTGGTGAATAGATTCTAATATTTCATTTTTAGTGGCTGAAAAGCAAATCATTTGTCGTT
>CAUSWE010000002.1:0-101346 GCA_963535215.1 uncultured Granulicatella sp.
TGTTAGATTTTTGGTCTAACTTTTTGGGGTCGGTACAGCGAGGCTGCTTGCGTCCGTAGCTACTATTAGCAAAGTCTATATCTTATAAGTATTGTTCTAACAATTCTTCTAATTGCTCTTTAGAATGGTAGCCAATAACTTTATTCACTACTTCTCCATCTTTCTTAACAAGTAAAGTTGGAATACTCATTACTCCAAATTGACGAGCAGTATTAGGATTTTCATCAACATCTACTTTTGCAAAAGTCACTTTATCTCCCAATTCTTCGTCTAAAGCATCAATAACTGGAGATTGCATACGACATGGTCCACACCAAGGTGCCCAAAAGTCAACTAACACAACTCCTTCATTTGTTTTTTCTACAAAATTGCTATCATTTAATGATTGTACCATTAAAATCACCCTTTCTTCTCACTTGTAAACATAGTATATCAAGCCTTATTCCATTTACAAAATATTCTGCTCACGAAACATCATTCTTTGCTATATCTAGAAATATCTATTTTTTACGTTTATTCATATACATCCGTTCATTTAGAAAAGACTTTTCGCCGTAGCAAAAGTACTAGTATCCACGCTTTTGGATACTAGTACTAAGGAAAAATTGAGACCTAGGCTCAATTTTTAGCCATGAGACTCGCTTTTGCGAGGCTGCTGGCGTCCTCTGCTACATCAGAAAAGTCAATTTATACATTATTTAAATAAAACTACTGTAGCTCCGTTTCCTCCCATATTCATTGGAGCAAATTCAAAAGAAGCCACACTACGATGTTTCTTCAAAGTCTTATGAACCCCTTGTTGAATCGCACCCGTACCACGACCATGAATAATCGTCACACGAGGATATCCAGCTAATAAAGCAGCATCTAAGAACAATTCTAAATCCTTGATAGCTTCTTCATAACGTTTCCCACGTAGATCCAATTCCGTTGAAACATGACTCGAACGATGACTCTTCACAATGACTTGAGTTGGTTTACTTGGTTCTTCCTCAATACTTATTAAATCTTCAACCGGCATTTTCATCTTAATAATGCCCATTTGAACAACCCATTCTTGCTCAGAAATTTTTTCAACTAGTGTTCCTCTTTGTCCAAAACTTGTTACTTCTACACTTTGTCCCGGACGTAATGATTTCTTCGCTTTTTCACGTTTCAGTACTTTATTTTTCTTCAAGGCTTGCTCATGTTTTAAATCCGTTAAAGCTGTTTTCTTCTCAATTAATTCGTGTTCTTTTACAACTGTTTCCTTACTCTTCAATTGCATTGCACGAATATCTGACAAGATTTTTTCTGCATCTTCTTGACTTTGAGATACTAATTCATTGGCTTTTTCTTTTGCTTGTTCAATGAGTCGAGCTTTATTTTCTTTGAAGTTTTCTGTTTCAAGTTTCAAGGCTTCTAATAATTGCGAACTTTCTTTCAATTGCTGTTGAATCACTGATTTTTCTTGGTCTACAATACGACGTTTTCTTTCCAAATCAGAAATCATTTCATTTAATTCTTGGCTTTCAACAGAAATAAATTGTCGTGCTTGTTCAATCACAACTTTTGGAAGTCCAAGTCTTGCAGAAATATCAAAGGCATTACTTCGTCCTGGAACCCCCAATAGGAATCGATACGTTGGCTGAAGTGTGTCACTATCAAACTCCATACTAGCATTAATCGTTCCTACTCGATTATATCCATAAACTTTCAATTCAGGATAGTGAGTTGTTGCAATTACATAACTTTGTTTTGTCCCAATATAATCTAAAATCGCAATGGCTAATGAAGCTCCTTCTTGCGGGTCAGTTCCTGAACCAATTTCGTCCATTAATACTAAACTTTTCTCATCAATTTTATGTAAAATCGAAACGATATTTGACATATGAGATGAGAATGTACTCAAGTTTTGTTCAATTGATTGTTCATCTCCAATATCTGCAAAAATTTGCGTAAAGACGCCTACACGACTATCCGGTAGTGCTGGAATATATAATCCCATTTGTGCCATTAATTGGATAATCCCAATCGTTTTTAAAAGAATGGTTTTACCACCCGTATTCGGTCCAGTAATGACAATGGACTGATATTCTTGCCCTAAAATAATATCATTAGCAACTACTGATTTTTGCGAAATAAGTGGATGTCTAGCTTGCCAAATCGCAACATGGTTCTCTTCATCAATAATCGGCTCATTTGCTTTAATTTGTTTGGCATACAGCGCTTTTGCATTTGCGATATCCAAACGAGATAATACATAGTGATTTTGCGTTAAAGAAGGTGTATGAGGCATTAATTGTTCTGATAATTCTAATAAAATGCGCTCGACTTCTTTCTTTTCTTGTAATTGATAATCTCGTAATTTATTATTCAAATTTACAATCGCTTGTGGTTCCATAAATAATGTTTGCCCTGTTGCGCTTTGGTCATGTACAATTCCACCAAAAGTTGATTTGTATTCTGCTTTAACAGGTACTACATAACGATCATTACGAATTGTAATTAGAGAGTCCGTTAAATATTTTGCATATTTTCCAGTGACATACGTATCCAATTGCCCTTTAATTTCTTGTTCGGTTCTGGAAATTCCTTGACGAATTCCTTTTAATGCGATGGACGCATCATCTAATACATACCCATCTTCACGAATGGATAACTGTAATTGCTTAGAAATTTCTGGTAAATATTCTAATTTTTCTACTAATTGTGGCAATCGATCTAATGTAATCTCTTCTTCTTTCACTTTTTCAAAGAATGTAGCCACTTGATTTGTTGTTTGTAATACTTTTAAAATTTCGCTTAATTCTCTTCCATTTAATCCGGCTTCTACTTCTAATCGTTTAATGGATACACTAATATCAGCTAATTTAGGAATGGGAATTCCTTGTTTTAATCGTAAAAGCGTTACTGCATCTCTTGTTTCTTCAATTTTATTTCGAATTTTTTGAGCATTCGTTTCAATTGGTAATTGAAGAATCATTGTTTTTGCTTTTTGAGTATTCGCAAATTCTCTTACAGCATGTCGTATTTTATGAAATTCTAAAATATCTTCAATTTTTTGATTCATGCTTTCTCCTCCTTTTAGACAGAAAAAAAGTGAAAAATAAAATATTTTCCACTCTTATAGATTCTACTATTTTTCATTGAATGGATTTCTAATCATAGATTATGAAAACAACCACATTTTAACAATTCCTGAGAATAATGGAGTATGTGTCACAATCCAATTCGCTAGAGTATGCCCTTCAAATATCTTTTGTACTGAATCTGTAGGAATCATCGCTACTAAATATAATACAAAGAAAATGGCTACATAGTGGAAAACAAATCCTAAAATCGCTCCTCCTGATGTATTAAATTGCTTAATTATCGGTAATTTTGTCATTTCTTTAATCACAGTTGTAATTAAACGAACGATTGCCCAGTTCACAACCATAATAACAATAAATGAGAATAAATAATAAAACGATTGATCCATTCCTAATGCTTGACCTTCAGAAAAAATCGCTAAATGCGTTCCAGGAATGTATGATGGAAAAGGTACATACATTTCAATCATTTTAGAAAATGCTCGATAACCAAATATAGCAATAAAAGTAGAAATAATATAGCCAACAAAATGAAGGATTTGTAAAGTTAATCCTCTTCTAGCACCTGTATAAATTCCTAGTAATAAAAATAATAAAATGCCAATTGTTACCATCGAGCACCTACTTTCTCCATAAATCTTCTTGTTCTGCAAATTGTTTTTCAAATTCTTCCTTACGTTCTAGAGCAATACTTTGACGTTTACTCCCTCTATGATGTGGAACATTTTTCTTTAATTGTTGATTTTCTTCTTCTAACATCATTAATTGTTCTTGTTTTTCTAATTGTAAACTCACTGCATTAATCGCTAGTAAAATAGCTTTTTCTTCATTAGAACATTCTTTAGCAACTTCACCAAGTTCATTCCACTGTTCATTTAATAATTTAATGACGCTATGCATATGCTGATGAGATTTTGTACCTAAAATGGTATAAGTCTTTCCAGCAATATTTGCACGATAACGCTGTTTCTTTTGAGACACAACTTTCATCCTTTCATTCGTTACCATATTATGTTAAGTTTACCATTTTTTTGCAAAAAAAACACGTAAAATGGGATTTTAAAACAAAAAAGAAGCCTTAAGGCTTCTTTTTTAACGTTAGAAGAATAAATTATTATTTTTTTCTGATTCGTAGTTAGCACGTACACGTTGTGCAGAACCAGGATCCACTTGGTTCAATGCTTTTTCAATAATCGCTAATGATTCTCCATAACGATAAAAATGATTAAATTGTTCTAAAGCTTGTTGAATAGCTGTATCCATTTCAGGATGTTCTAAACGATAACGATTTGCTTGTTGAATCATATATTCTGTTAATTGAGCATTATCCACTATTTCTTCAGTCATAATATCTAATTTTTCAACATCATCTTCAATCGTTTGATTTAATTCTGTAATTTCAGTCATATCTAATTTTACACGATTCATTAATTGAGATAATTGTTCGATACGAGAACTTGTAGCGAAAAATAATTCTAAATATTCTTTTGGTAAGCCCGGTAAATGATATTTTTCAATTGTACGTTTCATATTACGTAAATCTAATTCAAACACATCTAAACCATCACGAATACTTTTCTCTTGTTGACTTAAATCTGTCAATGTATTCACTAATGCTAATTGATTTTCATCAATTTCTTTTAAGGTATTTAATACAATTTCATAATGTTCTTTCACAATTGAATAAGGAACTTGTTGATTTTGTAATGCTTTACTGTAGTAAGCAACAGCCTCTTGTTCTTTTTCTAATTGTTTTGCAAAATCTTGCACACGATTAAATTCATTATTCGCCAATACAAAGTTTTGAGATACACGATCCACTTCAACATTTACATAACGGTTACTTTGTAATACTTGATTTAATTTTCTTTCAACTTGAGCACGATTTCTCTTCACGAATGCTTTTGCTTCATATTCAGTTTCCATTACTAAATATAATTGATCAATCTCACGCGCAACTTTATCTAATTGTTGACGAGCTTCTTCTAATTCAGTTGCTTTAATATGTTCTCTTGCAACAGCAATAATTTCTTCAATTTTTTGAATTTCAGCAGGAATAGAAATTTTAGGGAATTGATAATGTTCTTCCACCATTTTTTGATAGCCTTCTTTTAAGTCAGCTACTTGGTCTTCATATTCTTCTTCGATTTCTTTTAAGTATTTAGGTACTTCTTCCACAATTTGTTCAAAATCTTGCATTTCTGCTTCGATTCGTCCTAGAACTTCCTTAGCTTCTAAATGGTCGCCCTCATTTGTTAAAGTATTGAACTTTGTAAAATCTAACTCTAAATAAGATAAACGTTTTTCTAATGACTCTAACGCTTCACCAAATGAAAAACTATGGGCTAATAAATCTTTACGCATACTGGCATAACGTTCTTGTAACACTTCTAATTCTTCACGGTTTTTCTTTTCGCTATCTAATAATTTTTGTAATGCTGTGTAAATTTTATCGACTTCTGCTTTTGTTTCCTCAATTAATTGACTAGCTTGATTTGAAATTTGAGCGCCTTTTACAAAATTTAAACGTTGTGTATATTGTTCTGCACTCACTAATGATGCTTCAATTTCTGGGAAACGGAAACGAGTGATGGTTTGCCAAGTTGCTTGCCAAGTTTCATACGTACGTTTTGTTTGACCAGTTAAATTCAGATTTTTTAACGTAAATAAAATATCTGCAATCGGAACGGTCATTAATTTTTGTTTTTTTACTCCTAATTCTTCGATAATTTTACTTTGTTTTTGACTTAAGTAATGTGCTACTCCATAACCAATGGCCCCTAACACCACGATTATAAGTAAGAAATATAAAAATCCCATATCTCTTCCTCCAAATTTATTTATCTACATTTTAATTTACATACAGGACTAGTATATCACGTTTGTATACTCTATAGCAAAAATTTTTTCGAAAAAAAAGGACCAAAATCCGCAATTTATAGCGAATATTTAGTCCTTTAGAAAGTTTATTTGATTTCTTATTTAATTAATTCGTAAATTGCTTCTGCATAAATCGCTGTTGAACGGAATAAATCATCTAATGCAAAGAATTCATTTGCTTGGTGCATTGTATCAATTGAATCTGGGAATAAAGCTCCATACGCTACTCCACGTTCAAAAATACGACCATAAGTTCCTCCACCGATGGATTGTTCATGAGCTGGAAGTCCTGTTTGTTTTGCATACACCTCTAATAATGTTGCTACCAATGGATCTTCTGGTGACACATAGTGAGGTACTTGAGATTTACCAGCAGAAACAGTCAATCCATAATTAGATGACACAGCATTTGCTTTTGTTTCAACTGTTTTTGCATCAATTCCACGTGGGTAACGGAAATTAACCACTAATTTCCCTCCTACTTCAGGAGCAAATGTTAAAATACCTGCATTTGCAGTTAATGGTCCCATTACTGAATCTTCAAATGCTACATTTAATTTTGCACCATCTGTATCTAAGTGAAGAACATCTGCTGCAAATGATAAGAAGTTTTTCGCTTGTCCTTCAAACGCATATTGATTTAAGAATGTTGCTAAATAAGTTGCTGCATTAATTCCTGCATGAGGTGTTGAACCATGAGCTGATTTACCAACTACATCTAATACAACTACACCTTCATTAACTGAAGCTGTTCCTTCTACTGGATTTGCTGCAATATAAGATTCAAATGCTGCTACAAATTCAGAAGAATTTGGAACGACTACTTCTGCATGAGCATCTTGAGGTACCATGTTTTCTCTTAATCCAGAATGGAAGTTTTTCAATTGGAATTCTCCACTACTTTCCCCAGCGGCTAATTCAAAATGTAGAGATAAAATCCCTTTTTCTCCGTTAATTATTGGGAATTCAGCATCTGGTGAAAAACCAAAATCTGGCATTTCTTCTGTTTGGAAGTAACGATCCATACATTTCCAACCAGATTCTTCATCTGTACCAATAATGAAACGAACACGTTTTGATACTGGTAATCCTAATTCTTTAATCATTTTTAACGCATAATAAGCTGCCATACTTGGTCCTTTATCATCACTTGAACCACGTGCATAAATACGGTCATTAATAATTTGTGGTTCAAAAGGATCTGTTTCCCAACCTGTTCCAACAGGAACAACGTCCACATGTCCTAATACTCCTAATGTTTCTTTATAATCAGGATTTGGAGCAAATTCAATATGACCTGCTAAATTTCCAACCATTTTTGTTGTAAATCCATCACGTTCCCCAATCGCTAAAAAGGCTTCTAAAGCTTTTTTAGGTCCAGGACCTACTGGTGCATCCTCACTTGCTTTTGAATCATCACGAACACTATCAATACGTAATAAATCAAATAAATCTTTTAATAAGTCTTCTTTACGACTTTCAACTTCTTTTTTCCAATCAATTGTCATATGATCGCTCCTTTATGAAATTCATTAGGTTTATCTTATCATTTTTCCATATATTTTGCTAGAAGAGAACACTAAAAAAGGAATAAGAAACACTAGTTCTTACTCCTCTTCTTCATTATAATTCTACATTAAAAATTTCTAAGGCTTCTAATTCTGAATCATTTAAACTGCGAAACTCTCCAAGATTTAAGGATTCATCTAAGTGTAATGGTCCCATACTAATCCGTTGTAAATCTACGACCGTTTTACCGCAAGCTTTCACCATCCGTTTTACTTGATGAAATTTACCTTCTTTTATCGTAATTTGGACAAGAGAAGTTTGATGATCTTCATCCACGGATAAAATCTTTAAATGAGCTGGCATACATTCATAACCATCATCCAATGTAATTCCCTTTTCAAAAGAAACTTGATCCTCACCAGTCATGATTCCATCAATTTTAGCAATATAGGTTTTTTCAACATGTTTTTTAGGAGATAACATTGCATGACTCAAAGCTCCATTATTCGTTAATAATAGAAATCCATGCGTATCAATATCCAGTCTTCCAACAGGAAAGACTCCTCGTTTTTGTGCTAATTCACCAATTAAGTCCAACACGGTTGCATGTTTCGTGTCCTCTGTTGCTGAAATAACCCCTTTTGGCTTATTCATCACATAGTACGAATATTTTTCATAATAGACTCTTTCATCATCTAAATAGATTTCATCTAATTTTTCATCAATTTGTACCTTGCCATTCGTTACAATTTCTTGATTTTTTCGAACACGCTTTTGTTTTAAAATTAATTTTACTTGGGAACGTGTTGCTATTCCAGAATCAGCTAAAAATTTATCTAGTCTCACTGAACCTACTCCTTCATTTTTAGTTTTCTACGAATTGCAACCATTCTTTGCCCTAATAATTCGTCTGCTAATCTTGTATACAAACTCATCAATCCATAAACAATCGCTCCAACAAAACCAACAATCGCAACAGCAATCATCGCCATTAATTTTCCATCAATGTTCATGATTTGTTTTAACCCTACTAGAGTTAAGGAACTGATAATCATCATAACCAATGAAATTCCCACTACTTTGGCTAATTGAATAGCGACTTTTTTAAGATTAAATAAGGTTTGATAATATAAGTGATACCCCATATAAACGGTTGCCAAAATAAACCCAAGACTTGTCGCCCATAATGGTCCTGCACCTTCAAAGAAATAAATCATCATCGGTTGCCATAACATTTTCACTACTAATGCAATCACTAAAGCTTTAATCGCAATCATATGTTGCTGCATGGATTGTTGAATGGAAGTAAAGACTGTAAAGGCCCCCATAAAAATACATAACACACAGGAAATCATTAATAAATACGTTCCATCTTTACTTGGAGAATAGAACACATTGTAAATTGGCTCTGCTACAACTGCCATCCCGACAGAAGCTGGAATCATAATAAAGGAATATAATCCGATATTTTCCTCAATCACATTTTTCACTTCTACATGATTTTTCACGGAATAATGAGAAGCTAATAATGGTAATGCCGCTGTTGAAATACTAATGGCAAGAGACAAAATAATCATAATAATTTTATTGGCATTAAATCCAAAAATCGTTAATAATTCTTTACTTTGTTCAAAATTCAAATGAGTAAATGTCATCGCTAGTGGCTGGAAAGTTTCCTGATCCAAAATACTAATTAACTGAATGCTTGAAGTTACAATAACAAATGGTAAAGCTTCACGTATCACTTCAAACACAATACGCCCAAAACTCATATTACGAGCAGAACGCCCTTCACTCATTAATCGTTTCATTCCAGGCATATCTTTCCACATTTTATAGCCTAAATAAACAAATGCAACGACTGCCCCAACAAATGCAGCAAAAGTGGAATGAGCTACTGCTACCGCATAACTGCCACCGAATAATTTCATGACGATGAACGTTAAGAGTAACATATAAATAATACGCACGATTTGTTCCCATAACTGCGATTTAGCAGAAGGTGCCATATCACTATACCCTTGATAATAGCCTCTTAATAAACTTAATGGTGGAATAATCACTACCGCTGGAACAAGCGAACGAATGACCATAATACTATCTTGAATTTCTTGAGCAGAACCTCCTTTCGCAAAATAAGGAGCTGTTACAAACATGACAATCGCACTCACAATTCCTGTTGCGGTCATAAATAACATTCCGCCTTTAAAAATATTCCAACTTGTCTCGTAATCTTTTCGTGATTGGTTATCTGCCACAATTTTTGAAATGGCTACTGGAATTCCAGCCGTTGAAATTTGTAATACTAATGCATAAATATTGTATGCAATGAAATATAAGAAGTTGGCATCATCTCGTTGAGTGGCAAACATCGCTCCCCATGGAATGATGTATAATGCTCCTAATAATCTGGAAACCATACTTCCGATAGTTAACCAAGAAGAACCTTCTAATAATATTTCTTTTGAATCTCTTTGCATACGGATTTTATCGCTTAATCCAATTGATTTTTTACTATTCCGTATCATAATATCCTACTTTCATGAAATGTTTTTCTAACCCTAAGCGTACAATATTTTTCCAGCATTGTAAAATAAAAAATAAAATGACCGTTTTAGCATTTTTCTACTAAAACAGTCACTCATTCTCTCTAACGTCTCTAATTCAAACCCAAAGACTTTTCATAGTAGTATTAGGCATGAGACTGCAAGGCTACTACCGTCCATTACCACTATAATCAGAAAAGTCATTCTCTTTTACGTACTCCAATATATGCTTGATAACCCACAAAGACTTTTCATAGTGGTATAGGTGATAAAAGTCAAGGCTGGCTTTTATCACTGGAAAATTTGAGACCCTAGGCTCAAATTTTAGGCATGAGACTTGCATTTTTGCAAGGCTGCTACCGTCCATTACCACTAAAATCAGAAAAGTCATTCTCTTTTACGTACTCTAATATTTATATGGCAAACCACAAAAGACTTTTCATAGTAGTATTGGTGATAAAAGCCAAGGATGGCTTTTATCACTGGAAAATTTGAGACCCTAGGCTCAAATTTTAGGCATGAGACCGCAGGGCTGCTGCCGTCCATTACTACTATAACCAGAAAAGTCATTTAAAGTAATATTATTTAAGGTTGGACCAAATGATGCTTAAACGCATATATCGTTGCTTGTGTACGATCTTCTACTTGCAACTTCGATAAAATATTCGAAACATGCGTCTTCACCGTTTTTAACGTAATAAAACACTCGTCTGCTATTTCTTGGTTCGATTTCCCTTGCGCAATCAATAAAAGCACTTCTTTTTCACGACTTGTTAATTCTTCAAACAAACGAAACTCTTCTTCCACTTCATGACGATGTTCTAACTTCTCACTCACTTCTTTTTCGAATACTCCTTCTCCACGATAAGTATCACGAATGGCTTGCGCAATTTCAGAAGCAGACGAAGTTTTTAGCAAATAACTTTTCGCCCCAGCACTAATAGCTGGATAAACCTTTTCATCATCAATAAAACTTGTCACAATAATAATTTTAGCTTCTTTCCATTTAGATAGAATTTCTTTTGTCGCTTCAATCCCATCCATCTCAGGCATTACTAAATCCATTAAAATAATATCTGGTTTTAATTCTAAAGCTTTTTCAACACCCACTTTTCCATTTTCTGCTTGAGCGATTACCTCAATATCCTCTTGAACAGATAAATAGGCTGATACTCCTAATCGAACCATTTCATGGTCATCTACTAATAAAACTTTAATCATTCAACTACTCCTTCTCCTACTTTTGAGGAATTTTTATTTCTATAATGGTTCCTTGATTGGCAATGCTGATAATTTTGCATTGCCCACCCATTCCTGCAACACGTTCTTCAATATTTTTCAAACCATAACTACCTGCTTTTGAAATACTTGTATCAAATCCAATTCCATCATCGACTAGTTTCAAAATAATATAATCATCCATTTGTTTTAAAAAGACTTCTAATTGTTTAGCTTTTGCATGTCGTAATGTATTCGACACTAATTCTTGTACAATTCTAAAAAGATTATCTTCAAATGTACTTGGAAGTGCCACTTCATCAAGTTCCCAATGAAGCGATAATTGCACTTTTGTCGTTAATTCTCTTAATAAACTTTCAATTCCTTGAACTAATGTTTTATTTTCCAGTGAAATTGGACGTAAGTGTAAGAGTAACGCTCTCATTTCCGATTGCGAATCATTGATCACTTTCTCTACTAAAGCTAGTTGTTGTTGGATTGCTGGAGATAACTGTTCTTTTTGTTCATTCATAGCTGATAACATCATCATCGCAGCAAACAATTGTTGACTCACTGAATCATGCAACTCTCGAGCAATACGATGTCTTTCCAATTCAATAATTTCTTCTTTCGTTTCTTCTCCGATATATTCCGGTCTAGAAGAAATTTGTTGAAGATTTTGAACAAATTGCTCTTGCATTTCTGCAATTTTAGCAGTTTCTTGGAAAAAAGTATCCAATCGTATCATTAATAAAGGACGATACCAAATGTCATCCACCGATTTTTTAACATTTGAAAATTGCTGATTTCTAATCGCTTCTAATTGATTATAAATAACAGAATCCGTTAATCTTTGTAAGAAAAATACAATACTTGCCGCCATAAAAGTTATAATAAAGACAATTATCGTCACTACTAAAAATAATACAATTAATTGATTCGAAGATAATTTTTCAAATAAGTCAATGTCAAATAAAGAATGAATAACATTAACACCAATTAGAAAAATACTGGAGACAAATAAAAACACGACAAAACAGACACGTAAAAACCACTTCTTCATGCTTCAATCACCTCGATTTCTCCAACAAGCACTGACGAGATAATGATTATTTTTTTATTACTAGATTCAAAACGTTCTGAATACATCGTAATTGTCTCATTTTTTAATTCTAACTGTTCTCCATCAAACTTTGCTTCACCAATAAATGCATTATGACAAAGTTTTACCCCAATTCCAATTGGAACGATAACACGAATACGCCCAATTCCTTTTCGAATCATAATCGTGTTTTGTTCATTGGGAAGAACGGTATTTCCTAAATCGATAATCGTATCTCCCATAAATTGGCTAATATTAATATCATCCCATTCAAATGTATCTTTTCCAATTTTTTGGACTCCAATCCATTCCTGTCTTTGCGTATCAAATCGCTCAGATGGTTCTTCTAACTTAACAGAAACATATCTTTTTTTCTTCCAAATCCATTCACTACCATCTGAAAAATATTTTTTGATTAATTTTCTACCATAGGAAAGACCATAAACGATTAAAATACTTCCAGCTAGCCAAATTCCCCATGTAGAAAATACAGCTAAAAGAATCATTAATATTCCAAAGAAAAGTCCATTCGTACGAATAAAACGATTTTTTAATTGAACGGCAATTCCTACAAAAATAATGCCTAACACAAATAAATATAATAAATGGGAATTTGTAAACAACTGAAATCCTGTTAAAAACATCCCAACTGCTATAATAAATAGAATGAAGATGAATCGATTATTTTTCATTTTTATCCTTCTTTCTTTAGAAAACTTTCTCACTATAAAAGTACCATATTCCTTCATTTCTGGCTATCCATCTAAAGACTGATTTCAAAAAAATGCTAGGTTAGTGAAGCTTTATCGTTAGGTTTTATACTAACATTTTGGCAACACTTATCCTAGCATTTACTGATTATCCAATTGGTGGATCTTGCGGTTCATTGTCAGGAGTAAAAGCATCCACGTTTACCTTTCTAGGTTTACTTCCTTCTGAAGGTCCTACGTAACCTCTAGCTTCTAACTCTTCAATTAAACGAGCTGCACGATTGAATCCAATTTTAAATCGGCGTTGAATATAAGAAGTACTAATCGTTTCTAATTCTCGAATCATTTCTAATACTTCATAAAATAAATCATCTTCAGGATCATCTGAACTTCCTTCTGATGTTTCTGGTAGCATCATTGTCTCATCATATTCCACTTCTTGTTGTGTTTTTACAAATTCAACAATTCTTTCTACTTCTTCATCCGTTAAATAAGCTCCTTGTACACGAATCGGCTTATTCTCACCCATTGGAATATATAACATATCTCCTCGACCAAGTAATTTTTCTGCACCACTTGAATCAATAATCGTACGAGAATCTGTACCACTGGATACTGCAAAAGCAATTCTTGAAGGTACATTTGCTTTAATAATTCCCGTAATTACATCAACTGATGGACGTTGCGTTGCTAGAATCATATGAATCCCCGCTGCACGAGCCATTTGAGCTAAACGAATAATCGCATCTTCGACTTCATTACTTGCAACCATCATTAAGTCTGCTAACTCATCCACAATCACTACAATATATGGAAGCAATGGATTCTCTTCTCCAGTTTCCGCATTATAAGAAGCTACATGCGCATTATAACCATCGATATTTTTCATTCCCATTGCTGCAAACATTTCATAACGTTTTTCCATTTCAGTTACAACTTTTTTCAAAGCTTGCGCTGCTTTTCTTGGATTTGTGACAACAGGCGTTAATAAATGAGGAATCCCATTATAGCCATTTAACTCTACCATTTTAGGGTCAATCATCATTAATTTAACTTCATGTGGTTTTGTCTTCATCAAAATACTTGTAATAATTCCATTAATACACACTGACTTCCCACTACCCGTTGAACCAGCAATTAATAAGTGAGGCATTTTAGAAATATCGCATAATCGAACATTTCCAGAAATATCTCTTCCTAATGGGACATCCAATGGTTTTGGTGATTGAAGAGCTGCTTGAATGACATCACTAAAAGCCACAAAACTTGTTTTACTATTTGGAACTTCAATTCCTACATAAGGTTTTCCAGGAATTGGCGCTTCAATACGAATATCTTTTGCAGCAAGAGCTAAGGCAATATCATCACTTAAATTCACAATTTTACTAACCTTCACTCCAATAGCCGGCTTAATTTCAAATTTAGTTACAGCAGGCCCTACTAATGGATTTGGCATAACTTTTGCTTCTACTCCAAAACTTTCAAACGTTCTTTCTAAAATTTTAAGATTCTTCTCAACAATCATTTTTTCATCTGATTGATCAGATGGTGGAATTGGATTTAATAATGTTAATGGTGGCAATTGGTAATCTGAATCATCTGCTTCTCCACTCATCACAAAGTCCTCTATATCTTCTGTATCTTCCTCTTCTGTTGGTTCAACAAAAGGTTTGTGAAAAATTGGTTCTTCTCTTTTCGGTTGAGTAAACTCTTCTTCAACAACTGGTTTTGTAACAGGAGGAGGTGTCACTTCAGGATAAATTTCTTCAAACTCATCCTCGTTCTCTTCTTCCTCTTCATCAAAAACAAAATTTTTCATCTTGTCTATTAAAGAAGCTTTCTTTTCTTTGACTTCTTTTGGTTTTGTTTCAACAACTTCTGGTTTAGTTTCACGAACCCGAGAAGCTTTTTCCACTTTATTTTCTTCTAATTGGTGTTTAACTTGAGCTGTCCAATTTCTTAAAACTTCGAATACATCTTTTAAATGAATTTCAAATGCCACAAATATAGCAATCATAAATAGTACAAAAATCGTTAGATAAGTCCCCCATTGAGAAACTAAGAAATAAGTAATCGTATAAAATAATGCCCCAATCATTCCGGAACCTAAATTTTGTTCGATCGCATTTGCTTTAAAATCAATGGCATAACGAGCCATCATTTCTTTAAATAACTGACCGCCTTCTTGAATATAACTACTAAAACTTGCTACTTCTACCCAAAGAAAAATCGCAATCAAAAGACACGTAGCTACCCCAATCCATTTTTTCGGAATGGAATGGATTCTTCCACGGAATAAAACTCCTATTGAAGCGAGTATACCAATAATCCCCGCATATATAAATAAATCTCCTACAAAAAAACGAATACTATTGGCAAAAAATCGTCCTAAAAATCCTAATTTAAAAATGGCTAAAAATTGAATTAGAATCAAAATCGCCATTACAATTTCAATGGATATCGTAGACTCAGTCTTCTTTTTTGTAGATTTTCTTTTTCTTTTTTGTTCTTGCTTAGCCACTTTACTCTCCTTCTGAATATAATTTTCCTTCTGGTGTTAAAATGAGTACTCCATAATAAATTTGCAAACAATCCTCACAGGACTCACAATATTCACATTCATTTTCATCCCAAAATGCGCAAGAAAAATATTTCTCACGTTTCTTTTGATATTGAGCTGTATATGTTTCTACTAATTGTTTATAAAGTTCTTTTGCTTCTTCTAAAGTAGAACAAGATTCTTCTAAAACAATCATCTCTTTCCAGTCGTCCATCATCCACCAAGGTTCATCGACCCCTTTGGTTTGGATAACACAATACATATCTATCACCTCTCTTGAACAGTATACCAGACTTTTTCAAAACTTGTTATCTTCATCCATTGAAAATTCATATATTTTTGATAGGATAGTTAAAAAGGAGGAATTCAAATGATTACTTTACGTCTAAGAGTTTGGGGACTTGTTCAAGGAGTTGGATTTCGTTTTTATACAAAACAATTAGCAGACCAATTACAAATAAACGGAATGGTCAAAAATAAAATTGATGCTTCCGTTGAAATCATTGTCCAGGATACCCCGGAAAGAGCCTATGCTTTTGTAGATCGAGTAAAAACTTCTCCCCCATCTCCGTATGCAAAAATTCGAACATCAACATTAGAAATTATTGAAAACGAACCAATTTATAAAGGATTCTCAATCTATTATTAATGAGAGAGAAATCCACTTACGACTGATTTTCATTGCTATTCTATTCAATATAAAGTAAAATGATTGTGTTTAACAGAAAAAAATAAAGGAATGTGATTCATGAAATTAACAAAAAAAGTTCAATTAGCAGTTCTATCGAGCTTACTTGTACTATTCCTATCTGGATGTGTACAAATCGACAAAGCCACTAATCAACCGTATGGGATTGTCTATGATTATTTAGCAGTACCTACTCAAACCATTTTAAACTGGATTGCTTCAGCAATCGGTGGAAACTATGTTATTTCCATTATGATTGTTTCAATTGTTGTTCGTATTATTTTAATGCCAACTATGTTTAAACAAATGAAAACAATGTTAATGAACCAAGAAAAAATGGCATTATTAAAACCATATATTGATAAAATGAATGAACGTTATGGGGATGACCCAACACCAGAACAACGTATGGAAGTTCAACAATATACAATGGAAATTTATCGTTTAAATAATGTGTCATTAACAGGTGGCTTGGCTTCTGGATGTCTTCCAGTATTAGTCACAATGCCAGTCTATAGTGCGTTATATAATGCGATTTTATACTCTCCTGAAATTTCAAATAGTTCATTTATGGGAGTTTCATTAGGTAGTACGTATTTACCAATTGCGATTGCTACTGCTGTTATCTATTTAATTCAAGGATACATTAGCCAATTATATATGGATGAAACACAAAAAGCTCAAGCAAAAGCTACGCTATATATGATGCCTGTCATGATGTTAATGTTCACTGTTGGTACGGCTGCAGGGATTGGGATTTACTTCTTCACTTCTGGTTTAACTGCAATCTTACAAACATGGATTCAAAACCAATTCATTCGTCCAAAAGTAAAAGCTGAAATCGATGCAGAATTAGAGGCTCAAGGAAATTCAGTAATCTTACCAGATACAACTAACACTGTTAAGTCTGCTAATAATGCGCCTGTTTCACCTGCTCAACAAACATTTGCACAAAGAAACCGCACATCAACAGGAAAAAACAGCGGAAAACAAAACAGAAAATAACTACTATAAATTAATAAAGACCTTTATGAAGTTGCTAAGGACGCCAACAACCCCTTCGGGTTTCATGGCTAAATTTTGAGCCTGTAGTCTCAAAATTTCCTGTAATATAAGCTTAAAAAGCTTATATTACTCAAGCTACTTCATAAAGATCTTTTTGTCATTAAATTTCTAACCTCTACATATTAAAAAACGTGAAGTTGGAAGGTCTTCTTCCTTACTTCACGACAATAATGCTAGTCATTAAATTACTTTTCTTTCGAATGGGTCGATGCTGATTCCTTGTTCTAATACTTGTTTTGCGTATTCTTTTGCACCGAATAATGAGTGATCCTTGTAGTTCCCACATTGTACAGCTGAAATTCCTTGAATATCTTCAAAACGAATTTCGTTAACAATTTGTTCTAATGTTGCTTTTAGCGCAACAGCAATTGTTTCTGCACTTGGTGTTCCCCATGTAATTAAATGGAATCCAGTACGGCATCCAAATGGAGAAATATCAATAATTCCATCTACTCTATCTCTTAATAAATCCGCTAATAAATGTTCAAATGTATGAATTACACCTGTTGGCATTTCTTGCTTATTTGGTTGTAAAAATCGGATATCAAAATTCGTAATACGATCCCCTTTTTCTCCAACTTCTTCTGTAATTTTACGCACATAAGGTGCAATTACTTTATTATGATCTAATGTGAAGCTTTCTACTTCTGCCATAACCAAACCTCCTAGTAATCTTTATAACAGAGCCACTATACACCAAAATAGAAATCACTGTCAATGAAATGAAATTCATCCCTTTGTGTAGTTTTAAAGTATCGTGCTATAATGATGAATAACAAAATTTATTTATCAAAGGAATTTATTATGAAAAGAAAAACATCATTCAAACGAAAACTATTTTATTTTTTAACTCCTCTTATCATTCTTATTAGTCTGATTATTGGCTATTTTATTTATGGTTATACGGCTTATTATCGTTTAGAAGATAATCTATCTTTATCTGTTACAAGCCATACAGACCAAACTCTTAACACTGAAAAAGATTACACCATCTCCTCTTTTAATATCGGATATGGAGCTTACCCTCAAGACTATAGCTTCTTTATGGACGGTGGGAAATATTCCAGGGCTTATAATCGACAAACCGTATTAGACAATATGCAAGGAATCCAAAATGCTATTCAGATGATTCAACCAGATATTGCTCTATTCCAAGAAATTGATACGGATGGAGATCGTTCTCAACATGTTGATGAAGTGGAATTTATAACTCAAGCTTTTGAGAAACAAAATTGGGTATTTGGGCAAAACTATGATTCACCTTATTTATTTTATCCACTACTAGATCCCATTGGAAAAGCAACTTCTGGGCTCCTAACAATGTCAAAATACACGATTCAATCTAGCCAGCGATATAGTTTACCCATTGAAACGAATTTTAATAAATTTTTCGATTTAGATCGAGCTTTTACCGTTAGTTACTTACCCGTTTCAAATCAGAAACAATTGGCTTTAATTAATATTCACTTATCTGCTTATACAAAAGATCCAACAATTGGAAAAAGCCAATTAGAAAAACTATTCCACTATATGGAAAGTGAATATGAAAAAGGAAACTATGTCATTGTCGGTGGAGACTTTAATCATGATATTTTACTTGGGAAAAGTCCTGAAGTCTTCCAAACATCTGATGAACCACAAACTTGGACTCATCCATTCCCAGTAGATAATCTTTCAAAACATTTTACACTAGCCACTCAAGGATTAGCAGAACAAAAAATCCCGTCTGCTCGTGCATTAGATGAAGGATACCAAAAAGGAAAAACTTTTGTAACATTAGTCGATGGATTCATTATTTCAGACAATGTACAATTCAACCATGTCCAAGCATATGACTTGGAGTTCCAACATTCCGATCACAACCCAGTTTCAATGAGTTTTACATTGAAATAGGAAAAAGACTTTTTGCGAATGCAAAAAGTCTTTCTTAATTTAACCAAGATATATTATTAATTTGAGTTTTTCTTACTTTTTTATATTTTCTAGCATCACTTTCATGTAAAGTAATTAATCTATAATAATTTCCTACTTTTCTTAACCCTAACACCAAAGCTGTTCTTCCTTGTTCCTCATAGAAAACTAAATCAAGATGCATGTTATTACTATTTAAGTCTTTATTTAAAACACAAACTTTCACTTTTTTATCATAGAAAATTCTTTCTATAAAAGAATAATTATTAAATCTAGAAAACATCTTCCTAAAATTAGTACTTTTTATTAAATCCGATAAAAATAATTTATTATCTTTTATACTTTGTATACTTGCAGTAGCATTGATACTTTTATCTAATACATAATGTAATCCCAATAAATGGTGTAAATCAAGTTCATGAAAGAGAACAACTATTTTATCAAATTTAGAATAGTTTATCTCCAATAAACATTTTTTATGACAAAACTTTTCCTGATAATCAATTAAAACACTTTGTAAAGTTGCATCATTATCCATAGTCGCTCCTTAAAGCAAAAAAAAATAAGCACGGAACGGAATAGTCTCCGAACAAGACAATCGATTAGTTACTCATATAAAGCAACTAACTCCCTACTGTTGTGCTTTTTAGGCTTATCGCAAGGGAACAGTTCATTAGCTCTGCCAAGCAGTGTAACGTGCTTTTTTACACTTCTATATCACTATAGATTATTAGAAAAATCTGTAATTGAAAGGATAAAAATTCTCCCTCAACTCTGACATCATTCTATAATAACTATTTTCTTTTGTCAATTTATAGCAAATCTATCAGTTTTACTTTCAAATTCATCAAGGTACAATACTTCTACTTGCCCTGACCAATCTAATATACACCCAATGAAATCAACAATATCTAAATCCTTCATTTCATATGTTTCCCCATTATTCACACTGGCAGTTGCATCTTCAATATAAGTTACTTTATAACCTCTATCTGAAGCAATAATAGCAGAAAATAAACAACAATATTCCGCATTTAATCCTGTAATTACAACTTCTTTAAGTTTATTCTTCGCTAAAATCTCCGTCAAATCTTTACATTGAAAAATATTTGGACTTTCTTTTTCAATAATATAGTCTGCTAAAACTGACAATTCTTCATCTAAACTTCCACTTTCATTTCCATTGTAAATAATACTATTTTCATCATTATCAATATGTCTCGTATTAATAATAATATCTCCATTTTGCTTAAAAATGTTTTGTAATTTTAAAATATTTTTTCTCAATTCGTCAAAATATCCACGTTCTAACATACCTTTTTGACAGTCTAATACAATTAGTGCTTTCATTTGTTTAGTTTCCTTTGTTTATATTATTCATTAAGGTAATTATAAATTAGCGTTAATATTTTGTATAGCTTTATTGTCTACTTTTCCATATAAATATACCGATATAAAACTAATTTAGAGAAGTTTTCGTCTTTTATATCCCTCCCAAAAACAAAAAGACTACAAATTTTCATTTGTAGCCTTTTCTGGACGTCACTACGTCCCCCCATTAATAATAAATATATTCTAAAAGTAAATTCCTCTACTGTCAAATCCTATTCCAATACTTAGTAAAACCTCAATTTTTTCATCAAAAAAACAGTCTAGATTTTTGCGAAATATGTAGGCTTTTAACAATCTATGACAAAATCTATGACAAAATTCAAAAAATAAACAAAAAAGCAAGCCTAGGAACGCTGTTATATCAACGTTTCTAGCACTTGCTAGGGTTTTATCCCACACTACCTTCCATTAAAAAAATATAAATAACAATGATTAAATATAGTTAACAAACACCGTCAAATAAGGCTTTTTGATAAATTTACTATTTCTGTAAATAACGGTAAATGAGAAAACTCTGGTACTTTTTCTGTACCTCAAACGTATCTATTCCACCCCCACGGTAAAGCTAAAAAATCTTTATAAAGGAAGTGTAACAAAAAGCCTTTCTATAACATTTTTGTCTTTTTGATATAGTAATAGGTTTTTCCCCCTCACAGTAATAAACAAACAATCATAGAAAAATTTTTGCTATTATTTCTATGATTGTTTTTCATCATCTTCTACATTTTTCATAATATAATCAGCAACCGTCAAACCTTTGTTCCATGCTACCTTTTTTAAACGTTCTATTTCACTTTCTGTAAACTGAATAGTCATTCTCTTTGGACGTTTTATACCAGTAGCCGGACGTCCTTTTTTATTTATTGGTAAACTCAATCTATTCACATTCTTTCATTTTTCTGTTATAATGACCTTAAAAGTAAGGGGAAACCTTTAACAGTTCCCCCTAAGCGAAAAGTGTGCTAGCGGACTAGTTTTAAAACTATTTTAGCAATTGCCGTTGCTAAAATTATTAGTTTTATTGCTATTTCCGCTTTTTTGTTTGATTCGATTTTGTCAAACCATTCAAAAAATTTTCTCATACTTTTCACCCCCTCTCTTTTAAGGATGGGGTAGGGTCAAAGATTTTTTCTTGACCTTACCAATATTATAAAACACGTTATTTAACTTGTCAAGAAATAATAACTAGAAGATAACGTAAATAATTTATACCACTTATTATTTTCATCATAATACTACTCTTTTCATCATAAAGAGTTACAACTAAAAAAGAACATACAAGAATAGCTTTGACGGCTTTTTTCTCATACGTTCTTAAAGTCTATAACACTTTATTCATTATCCTTGTAACACTCACAATCTAACAATAGGGCAAAATTTATAATAGCATTCTTTTTCAGTCTATTTAGTTGAGATATACTCACTCCTAATACACTAGCAATCTCATTACCACTATATCCTTGCATAAAATATCTACTAATGATTTCACGTTCCGTTTCCTCTAATTCTTTTAACGAATTTTCAAACAATTCAACATAAGCTATAAATTTATTTGATAAATTAAACACTGCCGTCCTTTCAATATTAGAACAATATAGTTTATTACTTCTACTAGATGAGTGGGAAAAATGGCTTGTTATACTTTGATTACCTTTTAATTCTAATTGTGTTTTATACTCCATGTATTTTTCAGTAGAAAGTATCACGCTGTTTAAAGTTCTTTTATAATCTATTTCCATATTCTGCCCCTTTACTGTATATACTTTTTACCTTTGATTGTTGATAGCTTCTTCCATTACCTTTTGTTAGTAGCTAACAAGGTGGTAGTTATTCCTTATCTTCATCATCTAGCATACTTGTTCCAATTTTCATGAGTATCTTTAAAAACGATTATATAACTGTTACCAGTCGATTGCTTTTTGAACACTATAAAATTATTGAAACCTCACTATTTGTAATCTCTTTAAACCATTATTAAATGGGGGACTGAAAAAAATCCTATAGTTTTCAAATTCAAGCTATTTTTTATCCCCTTTTTCTAAAATTACCCCGTGGTTGGAAAAAGTTCCCTCTCCTCGGTCTCCCGACCACTCAATAAAAATTTTTTAGGTGGGGGGATGGTTTTCAATTTCAAAATTTTATTTTTTGAAATTCATGAAGCAAAAAATTTTTTATTTTTTTGTTTCTCAAATCATTTTTTAGTTTTAATGATGATAGCTTGCTTGTCCTTGTTGCCTACCACCTTAACAACAAAAAACACCATTTTGAATTCATCATATCTTAGATTTTGTTAACTTCATCAAATCCTAATTTTTACTATCATATCAACGTTTCTTAAAGTTGTTAAAAATGAATTGACAAGTTCCACGATATGTTTAATTAATGCTATAAACCAAAATTATTCATAGCTTTATCTTGTTGGTCTTGTCTAATTCCAATATACCTTAACGTGATTGCTGGACTAGCATGATTAAATAATACCATTAGTGTAGCTATATCCTTTGTTTTATTGTAATAATGATAGCCAAAAGTTTTTCGCATGGTATGAGTACCTACATTATCAATTTCTAAATCTTCAGCAGCAGTTCTCAAAATTAAATAAGCTGTTGTTCTAGTCAATGCTTTATTAGTTCCATTTCTACTTTGAAATAAGTAATGGTTTAACGGTTTATCTTTTACAAATTCTCTTAACTCTCTTTTTAAAATTGGTGTCATTTTTCGTTTTAATGTTTTTCCTGTTTTTTGTTCTTTTGTATTAATATACCAACCTTGTACATCTCTAACTTTTAGTTTTAGAATATCTCCAATCCGTAAACCTGAATTAATTCCAAAAAGAAATAAAATATAGTTACGCTCATTCCACTTTCTTAAATAATCTTTCATTTTTTGTATATCTTCTGTACTTCTAATTGGTTCAACATAATTCATTATATATCTCCTCTTTTCTTAAATAATATTACTAAGTAACAATACATCTTTTATATATAACTATCGTAAGTTAAAATTTACTTTTAGTATTGGTTATAAAAAAATCAAAACGTTTTAACACGCTTTGATTTTTTTAATCTTTATTTATCTAAAAACTCTTTGATTTCTTGAATTGATGTATTCATCAACTCACATTCACGTAATCTAGTAAATAGTGGTAGAATACGTGTATAGTCAAAATTAATACCAGTACGCACAAATAATTCACATGTTTTAGACCATTCCTGTTCATGTTTTGAACAATTTTCGATTAACTGTTTTTCTAACTCTTTAATTTTTTCCAACGCTTTAACAATTGTTCTTAATTCCTTTTTATATTCCTTTTCAATTGCTTTTGTAGTACTATCTTCTTTAATTTCTTGTCCGACTACTTTTCTTGCTAAATCTACAATATCCAGTTTGTAGAAAGGAAATTCTTCATTAATTAAAACAAGAAATTCTTTTAATCTCTTAATTTCTTCTAATGGTGTGTTATTAATTTCTAAATACTCTTTTATATCTTCTACCTTTAACGGTTTTTTAAGTTTTTCTTCTTCACGTTTGATTTTCTCTTTAATTTTTTCTACTTGTTCTCTAGCTTCTTTCCAATTTTTAACACCTTGTAATAGCTGTTCTTTATCTTGTTCTAAAGTCATTTAAATTCCCTCCATCATTAATTATTCCATTGAATGAACAATCCATCTTCTTCATGAATTTTTTGAACGTTAAATATAGTTGCTACTTGTAATTCTTCAGAAAATGTAAATTTATTAATTATTAATTTCAAATGGTTTTTATTACGTTCAAATAATGTAATATAACTTTCTAAATCCCCAAAAAATGCTACTTTAGCACCTTTTTCACTTAACGTTTCATCAGAAACAACCAATACATTGTTAACAAATAAATCATTAGTAGATTTTTCTTTTTTATTACTCTTGAAAATATAATCCCCATTGGTATTTTTTAAGGTTTCTAATTCATTATAAAAAGATTGTGAAATGACTAATGTTGTATTTTTTTCAGGGTCAAAAGAATTGATTAATTCTTTCAAACTGTCAAAATTATTGATTGTATGTAATGGTGCTTGTTTTAATAGCTTGCCAATTTCTTTATTTCGTGTTTTCCTACAAAGTTCTTTTACTTTGTTGATAACAAAGTTATTAACCATTTCTGAAAAATCTTCTAATGTTTCTCTTGAAAAAGATAAATTTCCTATAAAATGTTTATGGCTTACATTAACCTTTATTGTTTGAGGTGTTTGTGGGTTTAGCGTAAGTGTTTCGTTATATTCTTCTAAAACTTTTTTATTTAATTTTGGAAATGCTAGTTCACCATTAGGGTGTGGAAAATCCAGTACAGTAACAAAATCTAATAACTCTTTATTTTTTGTTTCATAAACTCCTACTTCATTATTGCTTAACTCATAAACTTCAAATCCTGATTTGTTTTCTTCAAAATCCAAAAAATCTTTAATAATATTTTTCATTTTTTCCATCTCCTATTCTATCTCTTTGGTTTAGCTTTATCTTTTCTTGCTCTTGACGCTAACGTTTTTTTTAATCTTCTTTTCAAGAATTCTTTTTTTTCTTTTAGTACGTCCATTGTATATTTATCTCTTACTACATAAGTAGCCAATATAATCACTTCCTTTTCCTATACTTTTTCTTTATTTATCTTTATCTGTTTTTGCTTTTAATTCTAATGTTGATTTCTTTTGTTTCTTCAACTTGTTCTTTTTACGTTTTGATAAATCCATTTTTGCTTTATCTCGTACAGTATAACTAACCAATATAATCACCACCTTTATTTCAAATTATTGATTTTTAAATAAATAAAAGGACTACACAAAAACTATTAATGTTTTCATGTAGTCCTTAGTTGTTCTAATAGACTTTTTTAATTTAATGCTTTTTAGATTAAAATAAATTAATTCTAGTAAAGTTATTTTGAAAGTTAAAAATCTTGATTTCAATTTTTCTACAGTTACTATAGGCAACTTGATTTTTTCAATATTGCTTACTCAACCTTATAACTTAATTTTACTATAATTCCCAATAAATATCAACTAAAACTAATTGGTGTTATGTTTAATTAAAGGCTTTTTAAAGCTTGTTGCTTAAATATTTTCTGCTTACACATTTTCATTCTTTATACTTTCTCTTTTTAATATTTTCTATTCTTTTACTACTACACATTCCAACATAAATGCTACAAAAACAAGTACGCTTCTTCTCTTATCCCTTATAGAAGACTCACTATAATTTGTTAAGAAGCCAACTTTTATATCTTTACATTTTTCTAGTATTGATTTTATAAATATTATTCTATCCAGTTCTTCAAGGTTATTTATTTCCTCATGAAATCTATGGATAATTTCTTTTGACTCACTTAACGGTTTGAAATTATTCTGTTTCTCACTATCCTTTGGCAATGTTAGCTTATAGTCGCTAGTATAGATTGGTTGTCTTAATCTGTATATTTTCATTAAATTTCTTTTGTAGTGTGTTATTGCTTTTAACACTTCTTTCTTTGTTTTTTTATAGTCAATTTCAATTTCTGGTACTTTCATCTTTCTATTCTCCTTAGTTGATACAATTTAATAAAATATGGTATTTTTACTAACCCTACCACTAGTACCGACTACTAATTTTTTTGAGTAAAAATACTTCCCCCTTGAGGGGGAATAAAAGGGGGTGTTCTCTGGTTAGTAATCTATGTAGTAGTCTATGTGTAATCTATGTATTATCCATGCCATTTTTGTGTACCTATATCCATGCCATTTTTGTGTACCTGACGTGTCAAATTTGTGTTTCTCATAGTGACAATTTGTCACTATGGACGTGCCACTAAAAATTTAGTTATTTTAAGTTTTTATTTTTAAATTTTTAAAGCATATATCTACATGCAACTATTAAACCCTCTTATTTTTTAAATTTCCTTGCTTATTTTCGATTTTGTTGCACAAGTAGTATATTAATACCTTTTTAGATTAAAATTCAAATTTGCTATGTTTTTTTGCAAATTTTAAATAAGTTATATTTTACAATCTCACTAATTTTTATATGATTACTTTTTTCCACTCATCAATAACTGATTAAAACTATTTATAGTCTTTTTCTTATACCTGTACATGAATAAAATTCTTTTGTAATACATTATTGATTTCATTGCTTCTTTTGTTTACATTTATCTAATTTCAAAATCTAACACTTATATCTTTCCGTTCTCCATTTCAAATAAATAAGGCAACATGAAATTTTTATTGTTTTCATATTGCCTTTAGTTGTTCTAATAGACTTATTTATTTTTTGTAATTAATTTTATAGTTCATTATTCTTAAAATACTTTGTTGTTCAAATGCAATTTAATTATTATTGGCGAAAGGTGTTCTTTTTATTGATAAACTTTGAAATTCTGTACATTTTTATAGTTGCTATTGCTGCTTCAGTTATAATGGTTATAAAAATATAAAAACTATATTCATGGTACTTTAATAATAAAAGCGAACAGATATTCCCAATAGCTAATGTAAAAAATACAATTTGAATATGTTTATATCTTTGTAATAAAGCTAACGCTTCTGAACTAGGAATAGTAACTAAAGCTCCTAAGAAACATAAGAAATAAACTGAAAAAGTTATACTAAATTCTAGTGAATATTGTTTCAACACTTCTTGAAAAATATCGTTGTTAAAATCATTTAATAACAGAATTAATGATAACGGTATAATGATATAAATATAAATATTAAATTTCTCATATAACCATCTAAACACCCATTTCATCTTATAATTCACCTCTTCAATGTGACGATTAATTTTCTTAGTATTATTACAATAACTTTTTTATAGTTGTATCCAATTTCTTTTTTTGATTTTTCTATTTTTCTGTTGTGCTTATTTCAATATAATTTAACTTATTGTTTTGATAATGAAATGTTATTCTTCCGTAACTAGGTGTATTCCTTACTTCAATTTTATTATCTTTAATATATACAATTTGATTTTCATGTATCTCATTTTCTAACTTGTATTTCTTTTTATTTTCCAAAATAATTACTCCTTTATAACAATTTAATAAACTATGGTATTTTTACTAACCCTACCACTAGTACCGACTACTAATTTTTTTGAGTAAAAATACTTCCCCCTTGAGGGGGAATAAAAGGGGGTGTTCTCTGGTTAGTAATCTATGTAGTAGTCTATGTGTAATCTATGTATTATCCATGCCATTTTTGTGTACCTATATCCATGCCACTTTTGTGTACCTGACGTGTCAAATTTGTGTTTCTCATAGGTCAATTTGAACAATAGATGTGTTCAAATTGATAATACAACAATGCTTTTTAATACATTTTCTTATTTTTCGTTTTCTTTTAATTTCTCTCTTAACTTATTCAATTTATCATCATTTATATAAAATTTTCGAGTATAACTTTGTTGTTCTACTGTAATTAATTCCATATTGATTAATGTTATTACAATATTATTTATGGTATTTCCATGAATATAAGGAAACTCCTTTTTCCATTCTTTTGTTTTTTTGTGTACATATTTTCCTTTTTCGTCATCATGCTTAGTTATCGTTATCCAGTAATAAAGTTGTTGTAAAAAGATTGCTTCCTTTAGACCTATTTCTACTGCTAACTCTGGAAATATTAATAAAGGTCTATTTTTTAATAAAAATGTATTTGTATACTTTTCCTCAATCATGAATTTCTTATAATTATCAAATTTATCATTATTCAAAAAATATAGTTGATTTTGATTGATTTGTTGAGTTTTAATTAATTCCATCTCTCTTAAATTTGCTACTGCACGTTTTATAGTTCTTTCAGACCAAAATGGAAGCTCCTTTTGCCATTCTTCATAAGTCTTATATACGTAATTTTTACCATTTTTTGTTCTTTTTAACCAAAAGGTTAGTTGTTGTAAAAAGATTGCTTCATTTAAACCTATTTTTGTTGCTAATTCAGCAGATAGGACTAATGGTCTACTATCCAATATTCTTTTATTGTTATTATCCATTTTATCATTCCTTAACCTCTTAGAATTATTGATAATTAATAGTATACCAATTAGTTTTATCCATTCTTAACTCGTTAAAATTGTCAATTAGTATTAAATTACTAGCAGATAATTTTTTTATAATTTTTTTAATCATATATACTGAAAAGAAACTTAATTTTTCTTGAATTTCGTCATAGGTCATACAAACCCATTTTTTTCCATTTTTTTCTAGTTCACTTTCTGTTAACCAATATTGTAACTCTTGAAATAAAATAGCTTCATTTACTCCAATTTCTTTGGCTAGTGTTGGGTAAAATGTAATAGGGTATTCTTCAATCAATAAACTTGTCATTTTTATATTCTCCAATCTTAAATGTAATTTTTTTATTTATTCATTTCTTTTAATTTATTTCTTTTAGCTACTATCAAATTTTAAAAAATGAAACATTTTTATTCCTTTCATTGTTTAATACTTCCTTATTTTCAGATTTTGCCACTGAATTTCAATTTTTATTCTATCAACGTTACTTTATACCAACTTATACCAAAACGCTAAATACACCTAATTTTTCGCAAATTTTAAATATTGATATTAAAATAACATTTTCTAATTATCATTGATAATATCTTTTAAAGTTAAGTAGTTAGATAATAGATTTTGATATAATTTTAGCAACTCTGTAACATCATGATGAATAACACCATATACTTCTATTTTATCATTTTCAGTATTCACTCTTTCCGTTAAAAATAATAACCTTTTAATTTTATAATATTGTTCTATTAGTGGACTTGTCTTTTTCTCTTGTTGTTCCAGTATGTTTAAGCATGTTTTAAAGCCTTTTACATATCCCTCATATATCATTTCATCTAGTCTTTCACCCTCAATTTCATCTAATTCAAAAAGTTTTTCCTGTAAAATAGGGTTATCTTTTGTTGTTTCCAATATATCTTTAAAAAGCATAGAATAACTTTTTGTTGAAATTGTATTTTCTTCTGTATTTTTTGTAACACTATCATCATTAAAATAAACTTGACGTAAGTCATTTGAAATTTTTTTCATTTTTTAACCTCTTTTATTTCGAATTTACTAACATTAATTGTTAAGCTATTTAATTCATGTTAGTATAAAGTGAACATTGTACCTTTTGTATAATGTTTTCATCTATTTTTTAGGTGCTAGTAGCTAGAACTAGCACCTTTTTATTGTGCTTTCTCATTATTGCTACTCAATCTTAGTTTATTATCATTCATGATTTTCATACATGTTAGAAATCCTTTTATATATCCCATAAGCTCAAATTCTGCCAATCTTTCGCCATCAAGGCTATCTAATTCAAAAAGTTTTTTATTTAAAATAGGGTTATCTTTTGTTAACATTAAAATTTCATTTAATGACTTTGTATAATTTTTGATTGCTCCTGATTTTATAAAATAATCACCCTCTTCCATTGTTTCATCATGTAAATAAATATGTTTAATTACCTCTACTGGAATTTCCATGTTTTATATCTCCTTTGTCGTTTATATAATCTTTTAATATAGTCTTTAGGTGCTAGTAGCTAGAACTAGCACCTTTTTTATTGTGCTTTCTCGTTATCGCTAATCAATCTTAGTTTATTATCATTCATGATTTTAATACATGTTAGAAATCCTTTTATATATCCCTCTAATTCAACTTCAGACAATCTTTTTCCATCAACTCTATCTAATTCAGTAAGTTTTTTTCTTAGATAAAAATTATTTTTTGATAAAAATAAAATATCTAGAAACAGTTTAGAGTAGTCAGCAATTGCTTCTAAAGTATTTTGGCAAATATAACCATCATCAATTGTTTCATCATGTAAATAAATATGTTTAATTACCTCTACTGGAATTTCCATTTTTATATCTCCTTTGTTATTTGTATAATCTTTCAATATAGTCTTTTATCCGTATTATTCTAAGTTAACATGATTTCTATTCTGTTCTTCTCTAATATCATTGGATAACCATACACCGTAAGCAATACCAACTATAAACGATATACCTACCGTTAAAATCAATTCCATATTTTGAACAAATGCTACACTCATTCTTTTCACGCTCCTTTCAATAATTTTTTCCATTTTTCTAGGCTACTTGTTTTTAACACTCTTAATATTTGCTTTTCTTGCTTAATTTGTGAAGATATTGGGGCAATATACTCCATAATTTCATTCGTTGTTTCAGCAATAAAATAGCCGTTTGCATTACTGTTTCTCATGCTTAAAATCGGTACTTTATGTTTAATTCTTAAATTTCTAATCAACTCCCTAAAGTATCTTACTCCTTTACTAGTGTTTTCGATTTGCATTTCCAGTAGCAATAATTTAGTAGTTTTAATATTGTTTCGTCCAACCTTTAAAAGGCTTAATAATTTTTCTTCATGATTAGTAAGTTTCATTATATTCCTCCATTCTCTTTGATATTTGTAATCATAATTTTTAGTGTTTGATATTATTATTTTTAGCTTTACCGTGGGGGTGGTTTTTAAAATTTCTTTTTATCTAAAAACTTATGCACATCATAAATATCAAACATAATTTCTTTACCTTTTTGAAAACTCTTTAACCCCTCTCTTTGCCAATCTTCTATCACTTTCGGGGCACAAGTGAAATAGTCACACAATCCTTTTTTATTTAAGTATCGTGTATTTACATTTACTTTTATTTCTTCCTTTGCTGTATCAACTGCCTTTCTTGCTAGTTGTAACATAGTATTGTATAGCTCTTGTTGCACACTATCTGGCAAATATACTGGTATAGCTTGTAATTCCATTTTTAAACACCTCCATTATTATCAATTGTTAAAAACAAGACTTTTCAGTACTTTTTATTTAAAAAAAATTTCTTCTAAAGTTATATTAGGAAAATGTGGTTCTAATAATTTTTTAAACTCAAGTTTTTCATTATCTTTAAAAGCAGTTCTTCCATTTTCTTTATTAATGTAGCTTCCAATACTAATATTAAGTTTCATAGATACATCTCTTTGAGTTAACCCTAACATTATTCTATATCCTTTAACTTTATTCTTAACTTCCATATACACACCTCCTTTTTCAGTACTTTACAATACTTATTATAATAACTAGATTTTCTTTTGTCAATAATTTTAAGTACTTTTTTGTACTTTCTCTTTAAATTTTTCTAGTTTTATTGTAATATTATGTAGAAAAGAGGTGATGATAAAAAATGAAATCTATTGATAAAAAACTTGTCGGTCAAAGAGTTAAAAATATTAGATTGTCAAAAGGTATGACTTTAGAAGAGTTTGGGAAAATTTTTAATGCTAGTAAGGGAAATGTTAGGTCATGGGAAATTGGAACAAATCTACCTAACCCTGAACGTTTAAAAATGATTTCTAAAATTGCTGATATTTCTGTTAATAGACTTTTATATGGTTCAAATGAAGAAAGATTGGCTAATATAATTCATAAGGTTTTAAAAGAATATAATCTAGAAAATGACGCAAACTATTCAATAGTATATGAAAAAGTTAAAATTTCATTGCCTACTAATGACTTAACTAATGAAGAATTAGAAAACTATATAAAAAATGAAGTTAATGAATATTACTTTAAAGAAGTAACAAAAACAATAGACATAGTTTTTGATGAAATAGAACAGGGAATGAAAAATCTTGAAAAATTTATTCAAGACTTAAATAAACCTGAAAACATAGAAAAACTAGAATTGTTAAACAAGAAAATGAAAAGCACTTTAGACAATATACAAAAAGGACAAATTAAATAAAGTGTTATAAATAAATTTGCTAATTATATTTAATATAATTCACATTCTTTAATAATACTTACTTTTTATTTTTGCCGTGGGGGTGAAATTAGAAAGGAACATATTATGATACAAGAATATAAATTAAAAGATGGAACAAAAAGATATAAAGCAAGAGTTTATATAGGTATTGACTCTTTAACAGGAAAACAAAAAGAAATTGTAAGAAAAGGTTTCAAGACAAGAAAAGAAGCTACCCTAGCAGAAGCAAGATTAAAACTAGAATATGAAGAAAAAACATTCAATGCAAAAAATAATAAATACACCTTTAAACAGATATATGACCTATTTCTAATTGAGCATAAAAATACCGTCAAATCTGGTACTTATGCTACTACTGTAAGATATGCTAAATTGCATATACTTCCTAAAATTGCTAATAAGAAGATTGATAGCTTTACGGTGTTAGATTGTCAAAAACTCGTCAATCAATGGGCAGAATATTTCAATAGTGCTAAATACCCTAAAGGAATTGCACAACAAGTATTTGATTATGCTATTAAAATGAATATCATATCAGATAACCCTATGAGAAAAGTAAAATTACCTAAAAAGAAAGAAATAGTGAATGAGGTCAATAAGTTCTATAACACTGATGAATTAAAACATTTTTTTGATTGTGTTAAGGACTATGGAAACATGAAATATCTAGCCTTTTTTAGACTACTAGCCTTTACTGGAATGAGAAAAGGAGAAGCATTAGCACTCAACTGGTCAGATATAGACTTTAATAAAAAACTAGTCCATATCACAAAAGGTGTTGTTTTAGATGAAAATGAAACACCAATGATTTCAACCACAAAAACAAAAAAATCAGTAAGGACGGTCAGTGTTGATAGTGAAACCATTGCAACACTCAGAAGATGGAAAATAGAACAAGCTAAAGAACTCATGAGTATTGGTATAAACTCAATGAATAAACATCAATTGTTATTTACCTATGATAATAATAAGCTGTATCGTCCTAGCTATTCTAATTGTTGGCTAGAACAAATTATAAAGAAATACAATCTAAAAAAAATAACTATGCACGGTTTCCGTCATAGTCATTGTTCTCTACTCTTTGAAATGGGAACACCTATTCAAGTGGTGCAAGAAAGACTAGGACACTCAAATATCAAAACTACCATGGATATTTATACTCACGTAACTGAAAAACAAAGAGATGAAATAGCTGAAAATTTTGCAAAACATTTAGGATTTTAGTAATCTCTGGTACTTTTTCTGGTACTTTTCCCATTCTAAACAAAAAAGCAAGCCTAGGAACGCTGTTATATCAACGTTTCTAGCACTTGCTAGGGTTTTATCCCACACTACCTTCCATCTCGTAAGCAATTAATCGGTTTAACTCAACTGCATATTCCATTGGAAGTTCTTTTGTAAATGGTTCAACGAATCCCATTACAATCATCTCTGTTGCTTCAGATTCACTAATTCCTCGACTCATTAAGTAGAATAGTTGTTCTTCAGAAATTTTTGATACTTTCGCTTCATGTTCTAAAGCGACTTTATCATTATGAATTTCGTTAAATGGAATCGTATCTGATTTCGATAAATCATCCATAATAATCGTGTCACATTCAATATGAGAAATGGAATAATCAGATTTCTTACTGAATGTCACTTGTCCACGATAGTTTACAACCCCGCCATCTTTTGCAATTGATTTTGAAACAATCGAACTAGAAGTATGAGGTGCATTATGAATCATTTTTGCCCCTGTATCTTGGTGTTGACCTTCTCCAGCAAAGGCAATTGATAACATTGTCCCTTTTGCATAAGGCCCTTCTAAAAATACTGAAGGATATTTCATTGTTGTTTTTGCTCCTAAGTTTCCGTCAATCCATTCAACTGTTCCATGAGCTGCTGCACGAGCACGTTTTGTTACAAGATTGTATACATTGTCAGACCAGTTTTGAATTGTTGTATAACGGCAGTATCCACCTTCTTCTACGAAGATTTCTACAATCGCAGCATGTAAGCTGTTTGATGAATAAGTCGGTGCTGTACATCCTTCTACATAGTGTACACTCGCGCCTTCATCTACAATAATTAATGTACGTTCAAATTGTCCCATATTTTGGTCATTAATTCGGAAATAAGTTTGAAGTGGAACATCACATTTTACGCCTTTTGGTACGTAAATAAATGTTCCTCCTGACCATACTGCTGAGTTTAATGCTGCTAATTTATTGTCTGTTGGTGGTACTAATTTTGCAAAATATTTTTCGAATAATTCTGGGTATTCTTTTAATGCTGAGTCTGTATCGGTGAAGACAATTCCTAGTTTATCGAATTCTTCTTTCATATTGTGATACACCACTTCTGACTCAAACTGTGCAGAAGCCCCTGCTAAATAGGCACGTTCTGCTTCTGGAATCCCAATTTTTTCAAATGTATCTTTGATTTTCTCAGGAACATCATCCCAAGAACGAGCTGGTTTATCACTCGCACGTTTGAAATAGGTAATCGCATCAAAATCAATATCTGATAAATCTGCTCCCCATGTTTGCATTGGCATTTTTTCAAATGCTTTTAAAGATTTTAGTCGGAATTCAAGCATCCATTCTGGTTCGTTTTTCATTTTTGAAATTGTACGAACCACTTCTTCACTTAACCCAACTCCACTATCAAATACGGGCGTTACATCTTCATGAAAGCCATACTTGTAATCTTCTAATTCTGGAACTCCACTCATTTTTATATTCCTTTCTTATTTTTCTGTTCAACTGCTTTTTCTAATGCTTTCCATGCTAAGGTTGCACATTTAATACGTGCTGGGAATTTAGAAACTCCACTTAGTAAGGCAGCATCTTCTAATCGATCTTCATTCACACTTTGACCTTGTACTAACTTTGAGAAATCTTCTGCTAATTCCAAAGCTTCTGTTAAAGTTTTTCCTTCTAAAATATCACACATCATACTGGCACTCGCCATACTAATCGAACAACCTTGTCCATCAAATCGAGCACTTGTAATATGACCATCATCTGATAATTCTAATTGTAACTGTAATACATCGCCACAAGTCGGATTATTCAACTCGATAACTTCAGCTGTTTTTTCAGTTTGAATTCCTTTATGACGAGGAAAATTCGAATGGTCTAAAATTACTTGACGATATAATTGATCTAATTTAGATAAAGCCATCTGAGAAAAACTCCTTTACTTTTTGTAATGCTTCAATGAAAAATTCAGCTTCTTCCATTGTATTATAAATATAAAAACTAATACGGGCAGTCGAAGAAACGCATAAATCTCTCATTAACGGTTGTGCGCAATGATGCCCTGCACGAATCGCTACTCCTTCCATATCTAAGGCAGTTGCTAAATCATGAGGATGAACACCATCCATTGTAAATGAAATCACGCCACTTCTTCTTGAAACATCCGTTGGACCATGAACGGTCACACCTTCCATTTGTGTTAATTTGTCATAAACATATGCTACTAATTGTTGTTCATGGGCATGAATATGGTCCATTCCAATTTGTTCTAAGTAATCAATCGCTGCTCCTAATGCAATTCCACCAGCAATATTTGGGGTTCCTGCTTCAAATTTCCATGGAAGTTCATTCCATGTACTTTCTTTTTCATACACGAAGTCAATCATTTCTCCACCAAATTCAATGGGTTGCATTTCTTCTAATAGTGCTTGCTTCCCATATAAAACTCCAATACCTGTTGGAGCTAACATTTTATGCCCGCTAAACGCATAAAAGTCGCAATCCAAGTCTTGCACATCGATTTTCATATGCGGTGCTGCTTGAGCTCCATCGACAACCAATACTCCTCCAACTTCATGGACGATTTGTGCTAATGCTTTAATCGGCTGAATGGTTCCTAACACATTTGAAGCATGCGCAATTGAAACAATTTTTGCTTTATTCGTTAAAATTTCTTTTGTAGCTTGTAAATCTAGCTCCCCTTCCTCAGTTAATGGAAGGAAGTTTAAACTAGCTCCTGTTTGAAGTGCTAATTGTTGCCATGGTACAAAATTAGAATGATGCTCCGTTTTACTAATCCAAATCTCGTCTCCTTCATGCAGGCGATATTTGGCAAAACCTTGCGCCACCCAATTGATTCCAGTCGTTGTTCCTCTTGTAAACAATACTTCCTTTATTGAAGAAGCATGAATAAATGTTTGCACCTTTTGACGACTCGCTTCATAGGCATCTGTAGCTAATTGTGCTAGTGTATGTACGCCACGATGAATATTGGCATTATAATGACGATAATATTCTTCTATACAACGAATCACACATTCAGGCTTTTGCGTTGTAGCAGCATTATCTAAATACACTAATGGTTCATCATTAACGGTTCTAGTTAAAATTGGAAAATCTTTTCGAATGTGATTAATGTTCATCATTTTTCGCCAACTTTTGATCAATCATTTCTACTAATTCTTTTTGCGTATTTTGTGCTGGAATTGCACTAATAACAGAGCCTAAGAATCCACGAATTACTAAACGTTTCGCTTCAGCTTGGCTAATTCCACGGCTTGTTAAGTAGAATAATTGTTCATCATCCACTTGTCCCACACTTGCCGCGTGTCCTGCTGTTACTTCATTTTCATCAATTAATAAAATTGGGTTCGCATCTCCACGTCCGCCTTCAGAAAGCATTAATACACGGCTCTCTTGTTGAGCATCTGCGAATTTTGCACCTTTTATAATATGTCCAATTCCATTGAATGTTAATGTTGATTTATCAAGAATAACACCGTGTTGTAAAATATGTCCCACTGAGTGGTTTGCATAGTTTGTCACTCTTGTGTCAATTCCTTGTACTTGTTTACCTGTTGAAATAGCAACAACATTTACTTTTGCAGTAGAACCTACTCCACGTAATTCACTATCGAAGTCTGCGATCACATTTCCATCATTCATAATCCCTAACGCCCATTCAATAGTCGCATCTTTTTCTAAATAGCCACGACGGTTAATGTAGGCATCTGTTGGTTGACCTAATGTATCAACCGCTGCAAAATGAACTTTTGCTCCTTCTTTTGCAATCACTTCTACAATGATATTCGCAGTATTTTTACGATCTCCAATACTTTCGAAGCGTTCCACATAAGAGAGTGAACTATTTTCTTCTGCAACAATTAATACGTGTTTAACAAATGCTTCATCTACTGTATTATTTTGTACAAAATGAGATTCAATAATATCTTCTAATACAACATTTTTAGGAACATAAATAAAAATTCCTGAATTGACCATTGCTGCATGATACGCTGTTAAGCTATCTTCATCCACTGGTACAGCTTTTGTCATATAGTATGGTTTCACTAATTCTGGATATTGTTGTAATGCTTCAAATAAATCCATTACTAATACATCTTGCATCGCTGTTTCAACATTCATCTCTTCCCAGTAAGAAACTGCTCCTAATTGAACAATTTTTGCACTTCCTACTGCACTTGGAATGTCTTTTTCTAATTCTGTAATGAGTGAGTTTGCTTCTCCAATTTCACTTTGGAATAAATTCCAGCGATGGAATTTTACACGCTCAATAAATGGTAATGGTAATTGTTTCGCTAATTCCAATGCTTTTAAACGAATGTCTAAAAACCAATCTGGTTCATTCTTTAGAAGTGAGAATGAAGTCAGTTGTTCTGGTGATACGGTTAATTTCTCTGCCATTCTCTTTCTCCTATTCTTGATGTTCTAAAGAAATTCCTAATTCTTCACTAATTCCTTTATATCCTTCTGCTTCTAGACGTTTTGCTAATGCAGCATCTCCAGTCATTACAACACGTCCGTCCATCATAATATGAACAACATCTGGTTCAATATAGTTTAATAAACGTTGATAGTGAGTAATAATTAATGATCCAAAGTTTTCCCCACGCATAGCATTAACACCACGAGAAACAACTTTAAGCGCATCAATATCTAACCCTGAGTCAATTTCATCTAAAATAGCAAAACTTGGCTCAATCATCATTAATTGAAGAATTTCATTACGTTTCTTTTCTCCACCAGAGAATCCTTCATTCAAGTAACGTTCTGCCATTTCTTCTGGCATATCTAAAATAGCCATTTTTTCATCTAATTTTTTGATGAACTCACGAACACCCATTTTATTGTCTTCATCACGACGAGCATTAATGGCTGAACGCATAAATTCTGCATTTGTTACTCCAGCAATTTCACTTGGATATTGCATTGCTAAAAATAGACCTGCACGAGCACGTTCATCTACTTCCATTTCAAGAACGTTTTCTCCATCTAATAAGATTTCACCTTCTGTTACTTCATAACTTGGATGTCCCATAATCGCTGCAGAAAGAGTTGATTTCCCTGTTCCATTCGGCCCCATAACTGCATGAATTTCTCCAGTATTGATGGTTAAATTAACACCTTTTAAAATTTCTTTATCTTCAATTGACACATGTAAATTTTTAATTTCTAATGTTGCCATTATTAAGCCCCTTTCAAAATAAATCCTCAAACTTATAACAGATGAATTTTTCTGTCACATTAAGAATATTTTATCCTAAATGAGAACGATTATCAAAAGATAACGACTTTTATTCACTTCTTCTTTTATAATTTTTTCTTTTATTTTCATATAAAAATCTTTTCATTTTTCTGAAAATGGAGTATTATATAAACTACTTACAATGCGAAAGGGGAAAATCAGATGCAACAATATCCTTTAATAGGAATTTCAGGGAACCATCGTCAAGATAATACTGAACAAGATCCCTATTTATTATCCTATGCTCCAAATGGATTTGTTACTGGATTAGAAAAAGCAAATGCCATTCCAGTAATCTTACCAATTGTTTCTCGTCAAACAGCTCACGAATATATTTCACGAGTTGACGCATTAGTTTTATCAGGAGGACAAGATGTTTCACCTCTACTATATGGAGAAGAACCTCATTTAAAATTAGGAAGAACTTATCCGATTAGAGATACTTTTGATCTTGCGCTCATTGAAGAAGCTTATCGTCAACGTAAACCTATTCTAGCAATCTGTCGAGGTTTTCAAATTTTAAATGTTGCCTTTGGAGGAACCTTATATCAAGACTTACAAACGCAATATACTAAATCAAATATTTTACATTCACAAAAAACGATGCCTTCAATGGCAACACATTCTATTGAAATTACTGAAGACAGTGAATTAGCTAAAATTCTTGGAACTAAAGCGGCGATTAATTCTTATCATCATCAAGGGATTAAAGACCTTGCTTCAAACTTCAAGGCTGTTGCTTGGAGTGCCGATGGATTAATTGAAGCTTTTGAGTCTAATGAAGAAGGACACTATATTATTGCCCTGCAAGGTCATCCAGAAGCGATGATTAGTACCGATGAAGGAATGCAAGAATTATTCAACCATTTTGTAGAATACGTAAGAGAAAAAAGACTTTTCTAACATGTAGTATTTAGGACGCAAGCAGCCTCGCAAAGCGAGGCTCATTGCTCATACTACATTGAAAAGTCTTTTCTCTTTTTTGTATATTCTAACATTAAAATCGGAAGAAATAGACTTTTCTCCGTAGCAAAAGTTAATCGTCCTTTTTGCTACTCCAAAGAAAAGTCTATTTCTGTCGATTCCTATATTTTTTTAAATTTCGCAATGAATGCTAATACTGGGCTGAGTGTTTTTGTAAAGTTTCCGACTGGTTGTACAAGTCTGCCCCCAAATTGACGTTTGAAATTAAAGTTTCCTTCATTTTGGTTCGCTTGATTCGTTTCAATTGTTCCGTAGAAATTATAATACTTAAATCCATTGTCTTTCGCATATTTCATCATTTCCCAGTTCAATAAGCTTGAACCTCCAAAGTTTAAGTATTCTTCATGAGAACCACCAAATACTGAAATAACTTCATCCCCATAACACATAAATAAATATCCTGATAAAGCTAACATCGGATTATGAATATCTAATGCTTCAAATGTTGTTTTTCGTTTTTGATAACTCGCTAATTGATCCTTAGCATCTGTAATCAATCCACGTGTTTTCTTTACATGTTTTCCTTCTGCTTCACGTACTGCTAATTCTTTTTCCAACTCTTCTACACGATTTGTAAAAAATTTAATTCTTTCATCGTAATAAGCTTTATAAGCATTTACATCTAAGAATGCAACCATATATTTAACTTTATCTTGGAAAGCCTCTTTCATTTGTTGGAAATAACTGAAATCTTGTACTCGGAATCCTTTTCGAACAGAAGTTTCACTTAAAATAGAGTAGAAAATTTCTAAATCATCTAATTCTAATTCACGAATCGTAATATGCGATTCTACCGCTTTACGTAAGTCACGTTTTAATGAATTCGAATAATCCTTATAAATGGCTTCGCTATCTTCATATACAGATAAATCTTTTCTGAACAATTGCCCCATGACTGCTCGACCATCTAAATCTAAGAAACGGTCATATCCAGCTTTTTCAAAATTCGCTAATAATTCTGGATAACGGCAATCTTCTACGACTTCTAAAGATTCATTAATCACTTTATTCATCATATATGGATTCATTTCTACTCTGGCAATGCCTTGTTCTTTCAAGAATTCTTCTAAACTTTCTAACATTTGAGGAAGTTGGGCAATTTTATCCTCTTCAAATAAGGGACCTTGAATCATAACTGCTTCTTTGAAAAATCTAAAACGTCTACGGGTTCCTACTAACCCTTGAGCAATCCATTCGTTTCCTTCAGTCCATGCAATAAAAAATACTTCTTCAAATACACTACGTTGCCCATGAACTTCTGCCATTTGTTTTGTTTGTAAAAAGTTAGCACTCTTAAAACTTTCTTGATGTTGTTCAAAAACTTCTGCTGTAATTAATTGTACTTGCATGCTAGTTTCCACACCCTTCTTTCTTCTCACAAACGATTGGTAAATCTTTGTCTAATAAGCTTGCAAATGCTGCTTCATCCACTTCTTCTAATGTATAAATCCAGTTTACTGCTGTGTCAACTTGGTTCAACATTTCAGGATTATCTTCTAATTCTGTATGCCAAGCGACAACTTTTCCTGATAATGGGCTAACAAATTCTGTAACAGCTTTTGCTGCTTCAACACTCATAAATGAATCTTCTGTTGTTAATGATTCTTGGACAAATAATTCTACAAAACTAACATCTCCAATATCATCTTGACCTTTTGGAGAAATTCCTACTGTATATTGATTTTTCTCTTGCTTGATCCATAAACCATTTTCACTATATTTAATCATTTGATTCACCTTTCAATAATTGTTCATATTGTTCTTCTTTAAAACCGAAAAGCACTGCGTCATCTGATACTAATAATGGGCGTTTAATTAACATTCCATCACTGGCTAATAACTCCATTGCTTTAGAAGTTTCCATTGTTTTAATAACATCTTTTAATCCTAATTTACGATATAATTCTCCACTTGTATTAAACACTTTTGTGAGTGGTAATCCACTTCTTTCAACTAGAACTTGTAATTCTCCTGAGGTTGGATGCTCTTCACGAATATCTTTTACTTCAAATGAAATATTGTGTAGTTCTAACCATTTTAAGGCTTTCTTACAAGTTGTACATTTTGGATGGCTATAAATTATCATGTTCTTTCTCTCCCTATGCTCTTGCTTTTATAAATTCTTCTGATAATTGTTGTTGTTGTCTTGATTCTTGGGTAAATGGATCCTCATCTTCCCCGAAAATATTACTCTTGAAATGATATCTCATTGACATCATTAACCCAATTCCCATCATATTTCCTAATAGAGAAGATCCCCCTTGAGAAATGAATGGTAATGGAATCCCTGTTAACGGTAAAAGTCCAATTGTCATTCCAATATTTTCTACAACGTGGAATAAAATCATCATAATAACTCCTGTTGCAATATAAGAATAAAACTCATTTTTTGTATCAAAACATACACGAATCATTTGATAAATTAAAATGAAATAGACTGTAATTAAGAATGTTCCTCCGAGGAATCCGAAGTTTTCGCCAATGGTTGCAAAAATTAAGTCTGACTCACGAACGGGAACGTACACTTCTGAGTGTCCATATCCTTTACCGAACATTTTTCCTGAACCGATTGCTTTCAAGCTTTGGAACAATTGGAATCCTGCTCCACCTTGGTCACGATATGGATCTAACCATGAATCAATACGACCGAATTGATAATTTTTAAATCCAATATTTAATAATAATTGTCGGTTGTACACTACTAAGTAAATTAATAATGAACCGATTAGAACGGCTGTTAAAATTAATGGTAATAAGATTTTCCAGCTAATTCCTGACATAATCATGACGCCGCCTAGAATCATTAAGAATACTAATGTTGTTCCTAAGTCATTTTGTAGGATAACGAGTAATAAGGCTGGTAATGAAATGGCAATTAATTTCGCAAATAGATACCAATCTGTACTTCTTGTACGGTACTTCGTTAGTCGGTTATGATCTGTCGCTACTTTTGCCAGCATCAGGATATAAAATATTTTTACGATTTCCGATGGTTGGAAGGAGAAGCTAGCGATTCTGAACCAACTTTTCGCACCGGTTGCGGCTGCGGTTCCTCTGTCGTAGAAGAATAAGACGGCTACTAGGAGTAGGAGTCCTATAACGTAAGTCAGGTTTGTTAGTTTCCATAGTTGTTCTGAGTCAAATTGCATAATGACAACTATGGCGATTGTCCCGATGACGTACCATACAAATTGCATGAGGACGGTTCTGAGGGAGCCGTTTGCTACTTGGAGGTAGGTGGTTGATAGTAATGTTGCTATGCTGATGAGTGCTAGTAATAAGACGGGGAGAATGATTCCGTAATCTATTCTTGCATCTTGTTCGTCATACATGATTTTTCTTCTCATTTTTTTCTCCTCTTCTGTTATTGTATCTAATAATCTGCCTTCTTATTGTAACATAGAAACGAATGAAAGTGCTAATTCAATCGTAGTCTTTATTCTTTTTTAGGAAATCTCGTGAATAGAAAGAAAAAAGCATTTTTACTGTAGCTGGGACGCCAGCAGCTTCGCTAAAGCGAATCTCATGACTAAAATTTGAGCCTATGGTCTCAAATTTTCCCGTAATATAAGCCTTGTGGCTTATATTACTGCTGCGGTAAAAATGTTTTTTCTTTCTATTCACTCTCACTGATGTGGGGGAAGGTTACGACAGTTCTTCAACAGAAATAATTTTCATGGTAGCCGGACGCCAGCAAACCCTTCGGGTTTCATGGCTAAAAATTGAGCCTTGGTCTCAATTTTTCCTAATCATATAAGCCACAATTGCTGTGGCTTATATGATTGCTACTATGAAAATTTTTTCTGTTTCCGAACTATTTTCTTAATACTAAGGAATTTGGTGGCAAACACAAAAAACGACAAGTGTCGTTGAGATACTTGTCGTTTTTGTTTTATCTTTTAATTGAATTATTTGCCTTCAGCTAATACACGTTCTTGTTCTACTGCAGCTTGTCCTAAGATGTTTAAGTAGTTCCATGGACGGTCGAATACTGGTTGGAAGAAGAAGTCTACGTATGCTAAGTCTTCGATTGTCATTTTGTTTTGGATTGCTAATGACAATGTGTTTGCAGAAGCTGTACAGTCGTATTTAGACATTACTTGTCCACCTACGATACGGTTTGTACCTACTTCGTAAACTAATTTCATGTAGATTTTTTCGTATGTTGGCATGAATTCTGGACGGTGGTTATCTACCACGTATACAGAACGTACATCTAAACCAAAGTGAGGTGCGCTACCTACGTTTACACCTGTTGAACCAATGTTCCATCCGAATAAGTGTAATCCTGATGTAGATTGTGTTCCACGGTATTTAACTTTGTGTCCGTTAATATTTTTACCAACTAAAGCACCCATACGTACAGCGTTTGTTGCTAATGGAATGTATGCGTGTCCTCCGTTAGGATTGTAGTTAACAGCACAGCTATCTCCAGCTGCAAATACATCTTTAACAGATGTTTCCATGTAGTCGTTAACGATGATAGCACCGTTAGGCATTGTTTCTAATTGGTCTTTAACTAAGTCGTTGTTTGGACGGAAACCTACACATAAGATAACCATGTCAGCTTCGTATTCGCCACCTGAAGTTACAACTTTGTTTACAACTCCGTTTTCACCTTCGAATGATTTAACCATTTCGTTTAAGCGAACTTGAACACCACGTTCACGTAAGTCTTCTTCTAAGATATCAGTGAATTCTGGGTCTAAGTATTTGTTTAAGATACGGTCTAATCCGTCAACTAATGTTACTTCTTTACCTTCTAAAGCAAATGCTTCTACTAATTCGATACCAATGTATCCACCACCGACAACAACGATTTTCTTCTTGTCAGTTTTCTTAGCAAAGATTTCTTTAGCTTGGTTATAGTTTTTACATAATTGAACGTTTTCTAATTCACGTCCTGGAATTGGAGGAAGAATTGGCCAAGAACCAGTTGTTAAAACTAATTTATCAAAAGTTTCTGTTTTTTCTTCTCCTGATTTTAAATCTTTAACTGTTAAAGATTTACCAGCTGTATCAATGCTTGTCACATCGTGTTCCATATGAACTTCTGCTCCTAATGAAGCTAATTCTTCTGGACTAGAATAGAATAAGCCTTGAGGGTCTTTCACAACTCCTCCTACGTATAACGCAATACCGCATGATAAGAATGATACATTATCATTTCTTTCATATACTACGACTTGTGCGCCTGGGTTATCATTTAAAATTGTTTTTACTGCAGCAGTACCCGCATGAGTACATCCAACTACTACAACTTTCATTTATGTTAGCCTCCTAATATTTCATAATAAATAAGAATGATTCTCATCTACAAGTGATATCGTATACAATTTTTTGACAAAATGCAAACGTTTCGCTTAAATTTTTGATAAATTTTTTCATTTATTCTTAACCCTGTAAGTGTTTCATATGTTATAACATTTTTTATACACAAGAAAAGGATTTTTAAGGTTATAAAAACGTCCAAAATATCTCAGCATCTCTATCTAATAGTTACTTACGTTCTTTTAAATAAAAATAACGTGGACAATATTCATCCATGGTAAATCATTTTACAAAATATATTCTGCAAGTAAACGTTCAAAGGTGCGAATATTAATATCTCTCTTCAATTGAATCTTAATATTACCTGCCCTTGTCCATAATTCTACTTCTGAAGTGAAATCTAACATTCCCGCATTTTCAGTAGACCACATATGAACAGAACTATAGGGTAAAGAATAAATCTCCACCTTACTTCCCGTTAATCCCTGAACATCCTTAACAATTAATCGCTTATTGGTAAAAATCGCCACATCACGAACGGTTCTAAATGCTCGTTCTGCAACTTCACCATTAATTAATAATTCCTGAACATCATGCGGCACTGGAATTTCTTGATAAAATATCCAACTTAAATTAGTCATCCTTTTAGTTCTCCATTCCTAAAGCAATTCTTTCTACAATAGATGTTACTAATGCGCTTTCCATAAAGCTATCTTCTAAATAGATCTCCACAGAAATCAATTAGTCTATCAAAGTTATCACGTTTTTTAACTCTATAATATATTTTTCTAAAATACTTTGAGTATACATTTTTATTTCTAAAAAATATCCTCTATTTCATAATCTAAAGTTTTATAACAATAAAGTGCACACACAAGAAAATTAAATGCTTTTTCTTCTGTAAAACTGTCTTTTTTTTTGAAATTTTTTAAATTTTATCAATCTATTTTTTTATAATACTAACCATATCTCTACTCCGTCTCATATTAATCTGGATTTATCATAAAATTAATACTATTTACAAAAAATTTTTTCAATACTCTTCATTAAATTTCCAAAAATTATGGTATATCGTCATTATAACCTAGAATTTTAGTATTAAATCATAATTTTTTCACAAAACAAACTCTATGATTTCATCAAATTCATCATTCAATAAATGCATTTCATCTGTGTTCATAAATTTTTGATACATCATGTCTAATACATCTTGATTAGTGATGTCTTTTTCGATACTAATTAATGCTGTTATGAATGTTTTGTAATCTTTTTGCATCATTTCTTCAATAGCTTTTTTTGCTTCTATAAAGTCCATTTTACTACTTCCCCATCATTTCATTTCGTACTCATAGTATAGCATTAAAGCTTTTAGAATTCTCATTTTTTCTTCACACCTTCTTTCCATTTTCAAATGATTGCACTTATATAACAAATGTCTTATAATAAATTACATTCAAAAAGGAGGTTCTTTATGAAATTTTATTCTTATGAATATGTATTAGGGCAAATTAGTCAACAAGATTGGGTAATGGTTATTCTTTCTGCATTACTGATTCTTATCACTGCATTTTTTGCTTTTAAAGCTTATCAAGATAAACGTGGTAGTAAGTTTCGTGAATTGTCGCTTATTTCAATTTTAGCTTTAGTTGCTGTTGTTTTAATGGGAATTTCTAATTTTCAAAGTAATCAATCTACAAATAATCAATTCCGTAACTCTCTACACTTTATTGAAATTGTTTCAAAAGAATTAGGTGTAGATAAGGAAAAGATATATGTCAACACTTCTGCTACGACTGATGGAGCAATTATTAAAGTTGGCGATCAATTCTATCGTGCTTTAAACGGCTCTAACAAAGATAGCTATTTATTAGAAAAGATGGAATTATATAAATCAGATGTTGAACTTGTGGAGGTTAAAAAATAATGAGCTTTTTTATTACAATTGCTATTAAGTTAGCTTTAGGTCTTATTTCTTTAGTATTTGTTATTAATGTAACTGGTAAAGGAAATTTAGCACCAAGTTCTGCAGTAGACCAAGTACAAAACTTTGTTCTCGGGGGAATTCTTGGTGGGATTATTTACAATAGTTCGATTTCAATTCTTCAGTATGTTGTTATTTTAATTATTTGGACTATTTTAATTTTACTATTGAAATGGTTGAATACGAATGTTTCAATGATTAAACATTTAATTGATGGTAAACCTGTGATAATTATCAAAAATGGAAAGTTAGATCCAGAAGCTTGTCGTTCAAAAGGTTTATCTGCTGCAGATGTGGCACTTAAATTACGTTCTCAAGGTGTATTCCAATTAAAAGATGTTAAACGAGCTGTGATTGAACAAAATGGTCAATTCATTATCGTTAGATTTGGGGATGAAAATCCTAAATATCCAATTATTACGGACGGTGTAGTTCAAACAGAAATTTTAGACACGATCGGTAAGTCTGAAGAATGGTTAATGGAAGAATTACAAAAAGAAGGCTATGATAATGTAGCTGATATCTTCATTGCTGAATATGACAAAGGTCAGATAAATGTTGTAACTTATTAATATTTTGATGAATGCTCAGTAAATTTGCTGAGCATTTAATTTGCTTATGTAAATTAGAATATATATACTTTAGTTACTATCTAGTTTAATGATGATTACTCTTCTTTGAATTAGGTATAATCTAATAAATGGAGGTAATCTCATGTCAGCAGAAGAAAAATTAAATCAAGTTGCTGGTTCTATCAAAGAAGGTTTTGGTAAATTAACTGGCGACAAAAAACTTGAATCTGAAGGCGCTACTGAACAAGTAGTTTCTAAAGTAAAAGAAGTTGCTGAAGACGCTAAAGATGCTGTTGAAGGCGCTATTGAAGGTGTTAAAAACATCTTTAAAAAAGATTAATAACGATTAAATCTTTACAAATCAAAACACGCTCAATATAAAACTGAGCGTGTTTTTTAGTTTTACTTTAAATCATTAAAATACGAAATAAATATCATTAATACAAAAAAGGAATTAAGCAAGTAATCTCTGCCTAATTCCTTTTTATTTGATTCAACTACGAACTATAAGCTCTTATATTCCACTTCTAATCCTTTTTGAACAGCTGGTCTATTCTCAATTCGTTTTGCCCATTCCACTAAATGTGTGTAGCTAGCTGCATCTAAAAATTCTGCTGAATTTTGGTATAGTTGATCTAATACTATGCGTCCATACCAAGACCAAATTGCAATATCCGCAATCGTGTACTCTTCTCCAGCGATATAAGGTTTCGTTGCCAATTCTTTGTCTAACAAGTCTAATTGACGTTTTGTTTCCATTGTAAATCGATTAATCGCATATTCAATTTTTTCAGGAGCATAATTAAAGAAGTGTCCAAATCCTCCACCTACAAATGGTGCAGATCCTGCTTGCCAAAATAGCCAGTTTAATACTTCTGTACGTTTTTCAATTTCTTTTGGAAGAAATTGTCCAAATTTCTCAGCAAGGTATAATAAGATATTCGCTGATTCAAAGATTCTAATATCGTTTGCACTAGATTGATCTAATAATGCAGGAATTTTTGAGTTTGGATTCACTTCTACAAAACCACTACCAAACTGTTCGCCATCCATAATAGAGATTTTATATAAGTCATAATCCGCTTCTTTGATTCCTAATGCTAATAACTCTTCTAATAAAATGGTTACTTTTACACCGTTTGGAGTTCCTAGAGAATATAATTGGAATGGTTTCTCCCCTTTTGGTAATACTTGTTCAAAACGACTTCCAGTAGTTGGACGATTAATTCCTGAGAATTTTCCTTGATTAATGTCTTCTGCACTCCACACACGTGGTAATTCATAATTTGTCATATTTATTCTCCTTTAATTTTACTGTTCTAATGATAAATGTAAGATTTCATAAATATTTGTACCTTCCATTTGTTCTGGAAGTTCTTCAAAGAAATAATATTCCTTGCATTGCCATTTTTCTGGATTATAGATTAATAATTGACTCGTACTATTATCAAAGATACTTGAGAAGCTTAATCGTTCCATTTGAGTTAATTCTGAGATTTCTCTTGTTATTTCTAAACAATAACGACTGCTATTAAAGTTTTCCTTTTTCTCAAATGCTAATGGAATTGCTGTAGAAATAGTTTGCCATCCAAATGACTTCAGAATATTATCATAAAATCCATACCATATAAATTGATTCATTCCTACTGAATCTTTCCATAAATATAATGGAGCATATTCTTTTTTGATGTCATTTTTACTATTTTCTACAGAGATAAGATACGCTTTAAAGAGTAAATCTTTAAAACCGTCCATTTTATGACCATTTTCTCGAACTCGTTCTCTAATGATGTTCATGTCAAACGAATCTGGTAATTTTATTTTATATTGCATTGATATCATATTAATTTTCCCTTCTAAAAAAGACTTTTATCCGTAGTTTCACTGCTCCTACATCAAAAAGTCTCAGTCTAATCTTATTTCAAATTATTCGCTCTTTGATTCATTTCATCTGCAGCTCGATTTAAGCCACGGCTTTGGTATTCATAAGCTGCTCTTTCGTAACGATCAATATCTTGTTGTCTTCTACGTTCTGCATCTTGCTCACTCGCGAGTCTAGCTTGTTCAGCATTGAAAGCATCATTGTTATTACCAGATGGAGCCGAATAATCTCCACCTCCACTATAACTACCTGAGCCCGATCCAAATTCATTGAAAAGAATACCTAGCGCAATGGCTAGTACAACAATTGTAATGACAATGGCTAAAGCAACTTGTAATAAAAATGTAGATAGTAAAATTAAACCTGCACTGAATAATGTTTTCAGAATAAATCCTTTTCGAATTAAATGAATTTTAAAATAATCAAGAATCAATACACTAACGGGAGCAAAAACTAATCCAATTTTATGGAAATTTAACCACCCTAAAATTGAATTATCTGGTGCTGAAGGTAATTGAGCCACCTGGAATCCTGTAAAATCATTCGTAGAAACAACCGGTGCTTGACTTTGTTTGTAACCAAGATACATCGTAATAGCTGCAATCACTGTATAAACTACAATTGTAATAATTTTTTGTTTACGTGTTAATTGTAAGAAATTTTTAAACATCTTTATACCTCACTTTTTAAACTAACCTTTATTTTACAGGATAAGAGATTTCTAGTAAACAATTATGAATACTTGTAGAATATCCCCGACTCTATCCTTCGTTAATCCTAATAAAGTTCGCATATCAATATCCAGGCATGAAAAAAGGTTAGGATACTTTTCCTAACCTTTTTCCTTCTTTTATTTCCAATTTAACTGAGCTTTTAAGCCAAAGTGGTCACTCACTTGAGGACTATTGTTCCCGTCAAAAACGACATGTAGATTTTCTACCTCTAACTCTTTAGTAGTAAAAACATAGTCAATTCGGAGTGGTTCTGTATTCCCCTTCCATCCATCAATTTCTGGTGGAACAGTATAGCTACCACTTTTCTCTTGAGCAACTTCAAATGCGTCTTGTAAGCCTAATGGACTAGCTAAAATAGCTTGGTATCCTTCCTGACCAGCTGGGTTGTTGAAATCTCCAGCCAGCAAAAGTGGCTTGTTCAATTCTTTCAAGACAGCCTCAAATCGTGCCCATTCTTCTTGGAAACCTTTATCCCACCAAGAAAGGTGGACACTTGCAACTGCAAGCTCCTTACCATCAACTACAGTTTCAGCCAGAGCAACACGGCGAGTATGATAGTCTGTTGGATCATCCACATCTGAAACTAAAATTTCTCTGACTTCAATAGGTGTTTTAGATAAGATAGCTACACCTTCATGATAGCGATCATAACCGATATGATTATAGGCCCAAGTCCAGTAATAATTTCTGCCATTTTCAGCTAATTTTTCTACCAAAAGTCTCACATAGTGATCTTGGTGAATTGGTTCTGCTGATGGTAAAGCTTTATAAAACTCATCAACTGTTACCTCTGGCGAAGTGATTTCCTGATTGATTTCTTGAAAACAAATCAAATCATAATTCTTGTCAAGAATATCTTGAAGCAAGAGATTGAATTTTTCTTCTGCTTCTTTCTCCATCCAGCTATGAGTATTCAGTGTTAAAAATTTCATATTTTTTCTCCTAAAACAAGAGGTTGGAAAAAGCTTCCAACCTCAAGATAATTACAATTCTACTTTAGCAACTACTGTGTTAGCTGCAAGAGAACCTGTTTGTTCTAATTTAACTGATTGAATCGCATCAGCATTTGTGAAGACAACGATTGTTGAAGTATCACGTCCTGCTTCACGAATAGCATCCAAGTCAGCTGTAACAAGTAAGTCACCTACTGCAACTTTTTGTCCTTCAGTAACATGAACTGTAAATGGTTTCCCTTCAAGACTTACTGTGTCTAATCCAATGTGAACAAGTACTTCAAGACCTGCTTCAGTCACAAGTCCTAGAGCATGTTTTGTAGGGAAGATGCTAGATACAGTACCTGAAACTGGAGATACAATGTTTCCATTTGCTGGTTCTACAGCAAATCCATCCCCCATCATTTTTTGAGAAAATACTGGGTCTTTTACTTGTTCTAAGGCAATGACTTCCCCATCTGCTACTGAGTAAACTTCTTCCGTTAGACCTTTGAATTGAACAGCATTTTGTTGTGCTTCCGTCATTTGAGTTGGAAGAGTTTCAGGAATAACTTCCCCTGAATCAAGGATATCTTGGATATCAGATTTCAATACGTCGGCTTTTGGTCCGTAAATAGCTTGAACCCCTTGTCCTTTCATGACAAGACCCATAGCTCCTTCAGCTTTCCATTGTTCTGCATCACCGACTTTATCAGCGTCTTTTACAGTTACACGAAGACGAGTCATACATGCATCAACATCAACGATGTTTGCACGTCCACCAAGAAGGTTGATAATGTTTACAGCTTGAGAACCTGCTGCAACTTTCACTTCGCTGCTAGCTTCTTCTGAACCTTCAGCAGTTTCGTAGTTTCCGTTACGTCCTGGAGTTGCGTAGTTGAATTTTTGAATCATGAAGTTTGCGATAAAGTACATGATTACAGCAAAGAGAACAGTTACCCAAACGAAGTTAACGATATCCATACCGATACCAGCGCTAATCGCAATAGGTGTACGAGTCAAGAACTCGATTGAACCGAATGAGTGCATACGTAGGTTTACGACGTCAGCCATAGCGAAGGCCGCACCTTGAACAAGTGAGTAAACAAGATACATAGGTGTTGCGATGAACATGAACATGTATTCGATTGGTTCAGTAACCCCTGTCAAGAATGTTGCAAGAGCTGTTGCAATCATCATACCTTTGTATTTGTGTTTCTTATCTTCATCAACATTACGGTAAACAGCAACAATCACACCCATTAAGATACCGAATGAACCAATCATTTGTCCAACTTTAAAACGAGCTGGATGAACAGTATCTAACAATTGTTGATAGTGACTTGCATCTGTCCCTTTAAGGTTCACAAGGTCAGTAATCCATGCAAGCCATAGTGGGTCTTGACCAAATACTTGAGTACCTTTAGCTGCGCCTGTTAAAATTTCATAAGTACCACCAAGAGCTGTATAGTTCATTGGGATAGTCAACATATGGTGTAGACCAAATGGCAATAGTAAACGTTCCAAAGTACCATACAAGAATGGTGCAAGAATTGGAGCATTTTCTTGTGAGTTAGCAATCCAAATACCAAAACTATTAATACCAGTTTGCACAAGTGGCCAAACAATTGAAAGAATAATTGCTGCAATTGCAGAACGAAGAATAACTACAAATGGTACAAAACGTTTCCCGTTAAAGAATGAAAGTGCATCAGGAAGTTTACGGAAGTTGTAGTATTTGTTGTAAGCAGTTGCCCCTACAAAACCTGAGATAATCCCTACAAACACACCCATGTTCAATGCTGGAGCTTCAAGAACACTGATGAAGTAATCAGCAACTTTGATTGAACCACCAAAGAGAGTTGTGACCATAGCATCTGGATTTTTCAACATATCTCCTGATACACCAAAGATTGTACCAGTGATACGGTTAATCAAGATGAAGGCAAGACCAGCGGCGAAAGCACCACCAGCGCGTTCCTTAGCCCAGCTTCCTCCAATAGCGAGGGCGAACAAGATATGAAGGTTAACGATAACTCCCCAACCGATTTGCTCTAGTACACCACCAGTAATAACGAGTGGGGCAAAGTTAGGGTTGATCATCACAAGCGACTTACCGATTGAAATCATCAAACCAGCAGCCGGCATAACAGCGATAACCACCATCAAAGCCTTACCGAATTTTTGCCAAAACTCGAAAGACAATATATTTTTGAATGTATCTTTCATCATCCAAATCTCCTTTATTTTTTATTTTTAGGCAAACGTTTGCATTACCTATATCGTTATTATAACATTTTACTTTTTTTTGTAAAGTGTTTTACAAAAAGAATTATTTCTAATTGTGTTAAATGCAAGAGATAAGGCATATATGAAGGAAAAATTGGGATATTTCATTAAATGAGGGAGCTAGTTGGTGCTGCTACTGCGCTTTACTACACTCCTACTGTATAAATACACACATTCGAGAATTTGAAAATGCACAGAAGTGTTTATTAAAAACAAACCTACCCTCTAAATAACTTCAATATATTTAATCCTACTTTCATTAAATCCAACATAGGGATATTTGTCTGTTTCAATTGTGATCTCATCATATAATTCATCTTCAGTATCTAGTTTCCCCGTAAAAGTATGGCAATGCCCTTCTAAAACATGACCATCCATAAATGTAACTCGAATATCTTTTCCTAAATATTGTTCTAAATTCATTTTGACATTCCTCTCTTTACTCTCATATCGTACACCGTAATTCTAGTATTTCTTAATTAAAGAAGTCAATCTCTTAACCGTCACTTCATAAATTCACATGAAAGGTTATTTTGTTCTCTAAAAATAAATACCTCTAGAACTCATAAAATCACCTAAAATAGAAATGACTTTTACCCATAACACAAATAACACTAAGACTCGTTTTGCGTGTCTACTTGCGTCCATGCTACATGGAAAAGTCAAATTCTATACTATCTATTACCATTCTAAGCCTGCTTCTCTAATTTCTTTCTTAGAAGCATACTTACCATTTGGTCTGTGCCATCTGCCTCTAGAATCTTTAAAATATCCATATGCATTAGATGAGCCGACATTTGATTTTTGCTTTTCTTGATTTTCTTTTTGAATTCTTTCCTGTTCTTCTTTTTTAGCTTTCTCTTGTTCTTCTCTTTGAGCTCTTTCTTCTTCTTTTTTGGCCTTTTCTTCGGTTTCCTTCTCTGCTTTTTCTTTTTCTTCTCTTACTTTTTGACTTTCTACCGTATTTGTTGCAGTTCCATCTAAATAATTTATCTCTGCATTATCTGAAACATTATCTAAAATGACATGAGTTACAAAATATTGATCTACCTTCTCCTTAGTACCACCTAATTTAATTTCTAAAAGAGTTCCATTTTCATCTATACCAACATATTGTAGCTCAATTTGTCTTGGAATTAATTCATCATCTTGATAAATTGGTGTTACTTTATAATCCAAATAGTAATTAGGATGAGTAGCAAGCCAAGAATCTAATTTATTTTCATAAAAAATCATACTATTCTCATTAGAATCATCTATTCCAGTATAGTTTCCAGAATTTAGCCAGCTAGTCATCGGAACTAAATTTCTTTTTTCATCGTTTAGTCCACTAAACTGATATCCAATTAGATGACCTCTACTCATCAACCATGCATCTTTTGCACCATCACCATAATAGAATTTATAGTTGTGCCATCCCACAGGATCATATGTCAGCTTAGAATTTCTTTTTTCTTTTGGCTCATCACTATTCTTGAGTTGAATATGAGCACCTTTTGCACGTGATAATGAATCCAATTCTTCCAGTACTAGTTGTTTTTTATTTTCAAAAGGTAATAAACCTGCTTCTTTAAATAAATTTTCATCGAACTTTACTTGTTGCTGTTCCACTTTTTCTACTGCTTCTTTTGTTACCTCTTTAGTACCAGAACATCCAACAAGTGTAATCATAGACAGTAACACAACTGTAAGAGAATGTAGTCTTTTTATGTAAAAACATCCTTATTATCCAATAAAAGTTTGTAACTTAAATGTCATTATACTGAAAAAGAATATTCTACTCAACAAAAATTAGAATTATCAATCCATAAGGGAACTTTTTGAGTATAGAAATTTTTAGATAAGTCACTCTCCTAAACGCTCCCCTTGTACGCCAAAATAGAAAAGGAATTAATTAACTTGAAATTAATTAATTCCTCTGATAATTCTGCGTTATTATTTATAGTTTACAATGGGCATACTGTTTAAAGTAGTTTCAAATAAGTTAACTATTTGAAAAATCAAATACTTTATAAAATTTAAACTTTTGAATTCAATTTAGTTTCTAACATGTTTACTTTTTCAGTTAATTTTACAATTTCCTTAGTTAAATCATTTATTACCAAACTTGTCATTAAATGATCCTGACTGTGAATTGTTATTAGATTTAACTGTACATCACTTTCATTTGCTTCTAAACATATTAATTTTGTTTGATCATTATGAGCTTCTACAAGAGATAAATGAGCTTGCTTCAAACACTCTTCACATTTTTCCTTATCATTCTTAATGATACTTTCAATAGCTTCTAATGATTTACTTCTCGCCTCACCTGCATTTATTATAATAGACATAACAGTTTGTACTTGTTCATCATTCATAACTTTAACCTTCTGAAATCAAATTTAATGCATCATCTAATACCTTAGCACCGTTCATAGAACCATAATCAATTATATTGATTATGGAGAATTTTATACCTAATTGAGAGCATTTTTCTTTATATTTTTCTTCCAAAAACTTAACTTGAGGTCCTAATAAAACTAAATCAATTTTTTCAGTTTCTAACACTTCTTCTGCTTGTGCCTCTGCTTTTGCAAAGATTGAAACTTCTATATTTTTTTCATCAGCTACTTTTAACATTCTAGATACCAACATACTAGTACTCATTCCAGCTGAACAAACTAACATTATTTTTTTCATATTATTTTACTCCATTTTTATCTAAAAGAATTTGATTTTTTTCTTGTATTTTAAAGAAAGGATAGTATATAAATACACTAATTACTACTAACACCAATGTGAATATTACATTTCTCCAGTCAAAACTAGACAAATATGCTTGTGCAAAAAATGGTGTGAAAGATGGATCAACAAGATAACCATTTGATATAATATTTAGATTTTCTGCAACATAAGTTAGTAATAATGAAACAATTGGTGTTAAAATAAATGGAATTCCTAAAATAGGATTAAAAACTATTGGAAGGCCAAATATTACTGGTTCATTAATTGAGCAAATACCTGGTATAAGAGACAACTTACCTATTGTTCGATATTGAGGAACTTTACTTTTCATCATTAATAAAACTAATCCTAGTGTATTTCCCGCACCACCCAATACTGCAATTCTAAACATTTGTAGATTCATAGCATGAGTCATAAGTTCTCCATTAGAAAATTGTTCTGCATTTAAACCAGTTTGTGCAATTCCTAATGTAAATACTATTGGGAATATAATTGAACTTCCATTTATTCCAAATAACCATAACAATTGTCCAATGGTAACAATAATTATAAAGCCCCAGATGCTTCCTGCTACATTTATTCCTGGTGTTAAAATTTTCATAACAATGGCAGGGAATTTATCACCTAAATAACTAATAAACAATAAATTGGTTCCATAGAAAATAATTATATTTACTAATAAAGGTAACAATGAATTTATAAAATTTGATACCATAGGTGGAACTGTATCAGGTAGTTTAATTTTAAAATTATTTTTTTCAAATAATCTTGTTAATTCTACTGAAATTAATCCAATAATAATCGCAATAAATAGACCATTAGAACCTAAAAATTCAGTATCAATTTTTCCTTCTACTACCTTAGTACAAACCAACAAATAAGACACAATAGCAATTAAACCATTTGTAGCAGCATCAAGTTTATAATTTTTTGCTAACGAATAAGCAATTCCGAATACACTCAAAATTCCAATCAAACCAAATGTTAAATTATAAGGAAGTGTAATTGCATCATAATTTTGAACTGCCCAATTTTTCCATAGAGCTAGAAATTTCAGAAAAAAATTCGCATTATTAAAATCAAAATTATCCATATTAATTGGAGGATTTGCAATAATCAAAAAGAATGCACCAATTACCATAAAAGGTAAAGAAAAGAACATACCTGATGATATAGCCTTTAAATGTCTCTGATTAGCCAACTTATATGCGAATGGGCTTAATATATCATTTAACTTCTCAAGAAAATTTTTTTTACTCATAATAAAACTCCTCTCCTAACTTTGCCAATTATTAAATTTAAACTCTGTTTCAGTTTTACTACTTGAATAATATTTTTCTAACAGTTTCTCATATTCTTCTTTATAATTATTGTCTACTTCTGCTTGAGGAAAGACTTTGCTCGCTTCCTTTAAAAAATGTTCAGAACCTCTACCAAGTGCTTGCCCTCTTAAAGTATGTTTATCTAAAGCAATATCTGGTATCTCAGGAACATATCCTAATGCAAAATTTTTTATAATAATATTTTTTAATAAATCAGATGAGCGATCTTTCATAGATTCACACATTAATCTAATCGCATGTATAAAGAACATTGCTCTATCAGATTCAGCATACAAAAATTCTTTTCTCATTGTATTTAAAGATTGAATAATTACTGCCATCTGTGGATTTCCCATTCCAATATCTTCTACTGAGATTGCTAATAATCTTCTCCATAATTTTTCTTCCATTTGAGGAGATGTAATATACATTTCATAAGCAAATTCGCATGCTTCTCTTTCTTTCCCCCTACGTATGCTTTTTTGTAATGAGGAAATCACCTCATCAGCAGCTAAATCATTTCTTGTTCTCATACGAGCCCAAGGATCACTTACATATCTTTTATTCATATTTTATTCCTCCTTCTTTATTTACAGTTTAATTATAGTTCTGGCATATATTAAACTCCATACAAAAAACTACCGTATATAAAACGGTAGTTTAGTGTAATATCTCTAATAAAGTTTCAAATGAAGAATTATTAATTAGATAATTTATTCTATTCTCATCAAGAAAAACATTACTAATTTTATCGTAGAATTCTTCAAGATTTTTATTTTCTTCATTACCTATAGAAATCAAGAAAATAACTTGAACTTTGCGACTCTCCCATAAAATAGGACGTTTTAATGTTGCAACTACAACGAAGCTAGACTCACTCATCATTTCATATGGATGAGGAATTGCTACTAAATTTTCTAAATCAGTTTTGCCCATTTTTTCTCTTTTAAGAACTGATTCTAAAAAATTATCAGAAGTTAAATTATTTTTCTTAGCACAATTGCACATTTCCTTTATTATATCTTCTTTTTTATCTAAATCTAAATTTGGAATAAACAATTCTCTCGAGAAGTACTTCAACCAACTCTCAGAAACAGACTCTTCTAACTGTTTTCGATATCTATTTATATCCTCTTTTCTTGGAAATAAATTAATCTCTAGTATTGGAACAGTATACTTCATATTTAGGTGTGTTGTCGTAAAAATATAATCAATATTATTTTTTTCAAAATCAAATTTTTTTATATCTTCAACACTACATTCATAAATATTCCCTAAAAAATCTCCAAAGTTTCTTTTACACTTAAGTTTTAAAAGATTACTGCTCCTCAAACCTGATTCACAAACTAAAATTATATTTTTCTTCCGTTTATGCTCATTTTTCTGTTCCAATGACAATGCAAAAATAATTGCAATTAAACCAATTTCTTCATCTGGAAGTCGCTTATTATAATACGATTCTAATATAATACTTCCGGTAAGCGCAATTGTATATGATAAAGAGTATTCTCTTTTTAATTCATCTAATAAAGGATTTTTGATAAAAATGTCATATTTCATTCTAATATCCATTAATACCAAATGTTTGCTTAGTGATAAAATCAAGTCTAAATCATCGCTAAAATCAATTCTTAGAGTGCTATTTATAATATCTAACATTTTTAATACGAGATTATTAATTCTATTTGTAATTACAAAATTTGGTGCGAATTTTATATATGAATCAGAAGGAAGTACAGAAACAAACTGTAACATGAAAGCATCCGATTCTTTTCTACAAAAGGCTATGCTAAACATATTTTCAATAATATTAATATATTCTCTAGTAATATTTTTTAGTGTATCACTAAACTTTTCATTTTGGTAAGGAGCTAAAATACAGTGATTTTTACTTATTCTATTAATTGAAACAATAATATATTTCATAAAATAGTCGAATGAAATTTCAGACATTGAGATTCCGTTTTTACTATTCTCTTCAACAATACTTTTAATTAGTTGTTCATATTTTCTAATATTGATTTCGTCACTATAATTATTTATAATACAAATTCGTTTATCTAATTCTGAACCAATAATTCTAACACCATAATTAGGTCGTCTTTCAATTTCTAAATTATATATAGCTAAATCGTTTTCAATTTTCTTTAAAATATTCGAAATAGTATTTCTAGATATATACAATTCCTCACTAAAATAGTCAATTTTCACAAAATTTTCTTCATTCAATAGTGTTTTTAAAATAAATTTTTTTCTTTCATCTGTTGTATTTGGAAAATTAATTTCATTTGACTCCTCTATAAGTTTATCAAATAATTGATGATTCTTTATCTCTAATAAATACCCATAATGTTTCTTTGAAATAATAGTTGCACCATATTTTTCTATCATTTCATTAATTTCTTTAATCCTATTTCTAAATGTTTTATCACTAATCGATAACTCTTTTGATAAATCACGTGAAGTCTTAAATTCATTTTCAGAAAGTCTAGTTAAAATCTCATACAAATTTGCATCCATATCAAATACTCCTATTCTACACTACAAATTCTAAACCTAATGAAAATGTACGTCAATATACCGAATATCTTATGAATTAAATTTTTTCAAAAAACAAACATTTGTAACAATACGAAAAAATTTATCTACTAAATGATTTTTCTGTGAGAATAAGACTCACTTTTACAAACTTACTTACATCCATTGCTACTTCGTGTCAGTTCAAACACTTTTAGTAGTGTTATTTTTCCCTCTAAAGATTTTTAGATAATCATTACTATTATTTCTAAATATTTAGAAATAACGACAAAAATCAAAGATTATTTCCAATTTTTTGAAAATTATTATCTCCCAAATACTCCCTCATAATCTCACTCCATAATAGAAATGACTTTTCCCCGTACCAATAAGATTCGCAAAGCGAAGCTGCTTGCGTCCATTGCTACCCAAAGAAAAGTCAATTCTCCTAAACACCCCCTCATAAACCAACGTCAAAATAGAAATGACTTTTCATAGTAGCACGAGTACTAGAATCCGTCCCATCGGATTCTAGTACTGGAAAATTTGAGACCCTAGGCTCAAATTTTAGCAATGAGACTCGCTTTTGCGAGGCTGCTTGTGTCCATGCTACATTCGAAAAAGTCAATTTCTATTCCGTTATATGAAAAAACACCCTGTGGAAATTCACAGAGTGTTGAATTTGTAATATATAAAATATTAACGTTTTGAGAATTGTGAAGCTTTACGAGCTTTTTTAAGACCTGGTTTTTTACGTTCTTTCATACGAGGATCACGAGTTAATAAACCAGCAGCTTTTAAAGCGCCACGGAAATCAGGATCAACTGTTAATAATGCACGAGCGATACCATGACGGATAGCTCCTGATTGACCAGTGAATCCACCACCATTAACGTTTACTAATACATCGTAAGTTCCGATTGTTTCAGTAATGTTTAAAGGTTGTTTGATTACTTCGTGTAAGTAAGCAAATGGAATGTATTCTTCAATTGATTTTTTGTTAATAGTAATTTTACCTGTCCCTGGTACTAAGATAACACGGGCAGTTGAGTTTTTACGGCGTCCAGTGCCGCGGTATTGTGCTTGAGCCAATGCTTTTTCCTCCTTAAATTAGTGATTGGATGTCTACTGCTACTGGTTGTTGTGCAGCATGTGGATGTTCAGCTCCACCGTAAACATGTAATTTAGTAAATTGACGACGTCCTAAAGAGTTTTTAGGTAACATGCCTTTGATTGATAATTCAACTAATTTACGAGAGTTGTTTGCACGTAATTCACCAGCTGTACGAGCAGTCAATCCACCTGGGTGGTTTGAGTGGTGATAGTAAACTTTATCAGATGCTTTTTTACCTGTTAAAGCAACTTTATCAGCGTTGATGATGATTACGAAATCACCTGTGTCAACGTTAGGTGTAAATGTTGGTTTGTTTTTTCCACGTAAAATGCTTGCAGCAACAGCTGAAAGACGTCCTAATGGTACATCAGTAGCGTCGATTACAACCCAGTTACGTTCAGTAGTGCTAGCTTTTGCCATAAATGTTGTACGCACGATTATTTCCTCCAAATTCTTCTTGGTATTTCTTCACATTGAGTTTAACGGGGCTCAATGGTGGTTTATCTAATTGGAATATCGAGTGATTCCTTTACTAATTGTAAATAATCTCTCAGATAATTATTTAGCTAATGCTGATTTAGCTTGTTCAGCTAAAACAGTGAATGCTGCTGCATCGTTAACTGCTAAGTCAGCTAACATTTTGCGGTTCATTTCGATACCAGCTAATTTTAAGCCGTGCATTAATTTGCTGTAGCTTAATCCGTTTAAGCGAGCTGCCGCATTGATACGTGCGATCCATAATTTACGGAAATCACGTTTCTTTTGACGACGGTCACGGTAAGCATACATGTATGATTTCATGACTGCTTGTTTAGCTGTTTTAAATAATTTTGATTTCGCTCCGTAGTAACCTTTAGCTAATTTTAAAACACGGTTACGACGACGACGAGTAACTGTTCCACCTTTAACACGTGGCATAATTAATTCCTCCTTGGTCTTTCAGTCTCTTGCGACTGTCTAGAAAATGTAATAGTTTTGCGTGCTGAATTAACGCATTTGACTTAATTGTTGTTTAATACGTTTGATGTCAGTAGCGTGAACCATTGTTTGTTTACGCAAGTGACGACGTTGTTTCTTAGTTTTACCATGGAAACGGTGGCTTGTGAAGGCTTGTGAACGTTTTAATCCTCCACCACCTGTACGTTTGAAACGTTTAGCTGAACCACGGTGTGTTTTTTGTTTTGGCATGAGACTTTCCTCCTGTTACTTTTTACTTGTCATTTTTGGGCGCTAACATCAAGAACATGCTTCGTCCGTCCATTTTTGCCTTTTGTTCGACAGTTGCAAGTTCACTAACTTGTTCTGCCAAACGTTCTAAAACCTTTTGTCCAATCTCTTTATGAGTAATGGCACGTCCTTTAAAGCGGATTGTAGCTTTCACTTTGTCGCCTTTTTCAAGAAACTTTTGTGCTGCTTTCAATTTCGTATTAAAGTCGTTTTCATCGATTGTAGGGCTTAGACGCACTTCTTTGATATTGATGACTTTTTGATTTTTACGAGCTTCACGTTCTTTCTTTTGTTGCTCAAAGCGATACTTACCATAATCCATAATTCGAGCAACTGGTGGTTTTGCATTTGGCGAAACTAAAACTAAATCTAGTCCAGCTTGTTCTGCTAAACGTAATGCATCGTTTTTTGTTTGAACACCAATCTGTTCACCGTTATTGTCAATAACACGTAACTCACGAGCTCGAATTCCATCATTGACCATCATATCTTTTGCTATGATTGTTCACCTCCAAAATTTTTGAGAGAAAAAAGCAAAAAAGCAACGAGAACAAAATATCCCCGCTGCCAATGTCTTCATTAAATAAACATTACTATCGGCCCAAGGACTTTTGTCAACTTAGGCGAGAAGCGGGATGCTTCTGCTTGTTTTCTCAACTTCTGTATTTTACAGTAATCCTCTACTCTTGTCAACAGTTTTCTACAAAATTATTTTATATTTTTTAAATTTTCTCAAACTCCATCGTCTTTTTATCTGATTTGTTCTATAATATAAGTACTTAAGGGAGGAAATTTTATGAAAAAACAATATTTAGCAATATTATCTACTTTATTTGTTTTAACAGCTTGTAAGAGTCAGACTTCTACTCCTACTGAATCTACTACTCAAACAACTGTTTCTTCAACAACAACCTCAACTACAAAAGTAACAACAACTAAGGAACAACCTACAACAGCTAAAACTGCTTCTGAAACGAAACAAGAAACGACTACTCAAGAAGCAAAGAAAGTTACTGTTCAAAATAATACTGCTCCAACTCCTGCTTCAATGAATATCGAGGAAATCAAAACAGGAAATTTATCAAGCATTAAAGGAACATGGAGAAATGACTATGGACAAGAATTAACGTTCCATGAAAATGGAACAGTTTCTGTTAAAGACTCTACTTTTAAAGTTCAACCAACACAAACTCAGTATCAAGAAGGTTTGTTAAACTGGATTTTCACTCCATTAGACAATCAACCTGCTATAGGAAGTGCAATTATGACTTTTGTACCAAAAAATCAAGTCGTAACATATGGACTCATTGAAGGAAATAAAGATACTTCTGATGTAACAAAGGATCGTTTATTTGGTACTCAATCTGCCCTAACTTCAGATGCACTGAAAAAAGCAATGTATTATAAAGTTTCAGACTAATAAAAAAATGGCTCGACCTTTTTTTGAGGCGTAGCCATTTTTCTATTTAATTTCCTAAGAATTTCTCAAGAAACATACTTGCGATGGTGAAATAAACAAACACACTCGTTAAGTCACTGACGGTCGTAATAAATAAACCACTCGCAAATGAAGGGTCAAATCCCATAGAATCAATTAATAATGGAATTAAACTTCCCGCAATCGTTGCTACTGTAATTGCAAAGAACATTGATACTCCAATAATGCCACCTAGAATCCAGTTCGCTTGCCACAAACCTACTACAACAAAAATGATTAAGCCTGTCGCAATCCCACTAATAATCCCTGTTGCAACTTCTGATAATATCGTCTTTACAAATACTGGTTCGTCTTCATTTAATCCAATCTTACGAACCGCAACGGCTAATGATTGTGTTCCCGCATTCCCTGCTGTACCTGTAATTAATGTAATGAAAATTGAGAGTACACTAACTTGTCCGATTATCCCTTCATAACGACTTAATAAGGCTGCTGTTGTTAATCCTAAGAATAATAAACTAATTAACCATGGCAAACGTTTAGATGCTGCAATAAATGGATTCACTGATTGTTCATCTACGTCTACTCCTGCTAAACCAGAGTAGTCACTTGTTGCTTCTTCATCAATAACGTCAATGGCATCATCGACTGTAATAATCCCAATAAGTTTTTCTTCTTCATCAACAACTGGAATGGCTAAGAAGTCATAATCTCGAATCATTTTTGCTACAGCATCTTGCGCTTCTTGCACTTCTACAGAAACGACACGATCCACCATAATTTCATTAATTTTCACATCTTCTTTATGAACAATTAAATCTTTCAGTGTTAAGACACCTTTTAATCGATTCTCTTCATCTACTACATAAACGTAATAAATCGTTTCTGCTTCTTCTGCCATTTTTTTAACAGTCGTCATCGCGCTTCCAACTGTTTGGCTTTCATGAATGGCGATAATTTCTGTAGTCATCATCGCTCCAGCTGTATCGTCTTCATAATTTAATAAGTTGCGGATTTCATTGGAAGTTTTATGAGGCATCATGCGCAAATATTTTCTCACTTCATCTTCTTGTACTTGTTGCAAAATATCTACCGCATTATCGGCATACATTTCTGCCAACATTCTTGCAGCATAACGCTCATCCATTTCACGAAGATATTCTTCCACATCTTCAACATCTTCTTCAATAATTTCAAATACAGGTGCCATGTCTTCAGGCGACAGATATTGATATACCAATTGACGTTGTTCCACACTTAGTGATAAGTAAATCTGAGCTTGATCATAAGTATGGTTTTCTAAAAATATTTCTTTAAATTGATGTTTATCATCTGTTTTTAACGTATGATGAATTTGTTCTAAAATTTCATCAAATTCATAAGCCATTTCAGGCATCGAATCACCTCTATTTATTCATTCTTTTTTCACTTGAAATAATTATACCTTTAATCCTACAAAATTGACAATATGAACTCCTATTTTTATAGATTTTATTCATTGATTTTGCTACACTAATAACAAATAAATGATTAGGAGATGCGTTATGAAAAAAAGACTTTTCTTATCAACTTTACTCGTAGGTGCTTGCCTATGTGCTTCTGCTCCAATTTTTGCTCAAGAAACAACCAATGCTAAGCAAGAGTTAACGAGTAAGACAGCAGTTTCTACTTCAACTATTAAAAATCAATGGAAACAAGTAGATGGCGCTTGGTACTACTACAATGAACAAGGTGAGAGCTTAAAACAAACATTCTGGAATTCCTACTACTTCCATAAAGATGGAAAAATGGCAAGTAGCGAATGGATTTTTGAAAATAATCATTGGTATTATGCAAAACCTTCTGGGACTTTAGCTCAAAATGAATGGATGATGATAAACCAACATTGGTATATTTTTAATGCACAAGGAATTCTATTAACGAATCAATGGAAAGATGCCTACTATTTAAAACCAACTGGTGCAATGGCAGAAAATGAATGGATTTTTGATGCTACCTATCAATCATGGTTCTATATTACTTCTAATGGACAATATGCTCAAAACACTTGGAAAGGTGATTATTACTTAAAATCAGGTGGATACATGGCAAAAAACGAATGGATTTATGATTCTTCTTATCAAGCATGGTTCTATCTTGATGACAAAGGTACTTATGTCACAGGTTACCATTTAATTAACGGCACTCTTCATAACTTTAATGAAAATGGTTCATGGGTTAGAGAAATAAAAGAATCAACATCTTCGGATGAATTACCATTTGAAACAAGTAACTATCAAAAAGTCATTTTCCTAGATCCTGGTCATGGTGGTAAAGATCCTGGCGCACAATATTTAGGATTAAAGGAAAAAGACTTAAATCTTCAAGTTTCAAAGCTCTTAAAAACAAAACTAGAATCACTTGGTTATACAGTCATTATGAGCCGTTCAACAGATGTTTTTGTTGATTTCGTGACTGAACGTTCTAAAATGTCAAATGAAACAAATGCAGATATATTTATTAGTATTCATTTTAATGCTACAGGTCATGGACTTGATAGTGGTGAAGATGGAATTCAAACCTATATGTATCAACCAACGGGTAATATTCCTTCTGTCATTAATAAAAAATGGCATGATAATCCAACTCGCTTGAAATATAGTTATAAACTTGGTTCTTATATTCATCAATCAGTTTTAGCAACGACTCAAGCAAAAGATGCTGGATTATTAGCGAAAAGTTTTGCCGTATTACGTGAAACAAACAAACCTGCTGTTTTATTAGAATTAGGCTATATGGACGATTCAAAAGAATCACAAAAAATTCGTACAAAAGAATACCAACAAAAATTAGTAGACGGAATCACTCAAGGAATCCAACAATATTATAATAACTAAGACAAAAACCCCTAGAAAGCAAGCTTGCTTTCTAGGGGTTTATTCGTATACGTAAAATTTTCCCTTAGTACGAAAGCAAAAAATCTTATAGCTGGCTACTGACGTCCTTGAGCACATTCTTGTACGCCCCTTCCTCCCTTCCCCCTAAGAAGATACAAATAAACTTTCCCATAGTACGAGTAATAAAAGCCAATCGGCTTTTATTACAGGGAAAATCAAGACCCTAGGCTTGATTTTTAGCTATGAGACCCCGCAGGGGTCTGCTAGCGTCCTAGTACTATAGGAAAGTTTATTTGTATCTATCTCGATTTATCCACTCAGACATATCATACGCCATTGGGGCTTTAACGCTCATCTTCTCCCCCGTCATCGGATGAATAAAATCCAACTGACTGCAATGAAGCGCCTGCCTCACAAGAGGCTCAATCTTCTCGCCACCATATAAATCGTCCCCTAACAACGGGCAACCAAGCCAACTAAAATGCACACGAATCTGATGCGTACGCCCCGTATGCAAACGAATCTTCACCAATTGACTATGCTGATACGTCTCCTCTAACCAATACTCCGTTAAAGACGGCTTCCCATCCGGTCTCACACAACGATTAATAATCGAATCATCCGTTCGCCCAATTGGTGCATCAATCAAATCATGCTCTTTCAAAACATCATGTTTCGACACAATCGCATGATACGTTTTTTGAATTGTCTTATTACGAAGCGCTTGATCCATCCACGCATGAACCACACGATGTTTCGCAAACATCATCACTCCCGTTGTATCACGGTCTAATCTCGTTACAACATGAGTCACACAATCTTGTGTTCTCGTCGTTTGCAAATACCCTTTCACACGATTCGCCATCGATTGGTCCGGATGTAATTGTGAAGGTATTGAAGCTGTTCCTTGTGGCTTATTCACAATTAATAAATAGTCATCCTCGAATAAAATATCCAAAGGAATATGACTGGGAACAACTGTTTCATGCTCTCCTTCAGGTGGAATTACCATTGTCAGTACATCTCCAGGCACTAATGTTTTTAAAACAATTTCTTCTCGACCATTGACGAGTAATTTCCCATTTCGTTTGACATGGGCTAAAAATGTTTTTGTAATTCCTTTTTCTTGTAAAAAACTACGCATCATCATTGGTGATGAATACGGATAAGTCCATGTTAAATTCAATGATTTCCCTCATTATCTTTCTTCTATGTCTATTTCTCTTGCCCCAATAAAAGAGTTTTCTACTCTATCCCAAAAATGAGTATGACGATAGCGTACAAAAGAAACACGCTTTTTACTAATATGTAAATGTGCTTTAACAATATCATTCGCATCATACGTTAAATGATCCATTGATAACACCATCCCATTTTCACTATGAGGTAGTAGGGTTAGTACTTCTTCGGGCGAAAAAATCATTGGAGAACTTAATGTACGGTATACTCGATTATTAATCGAAGCCATTTCAGTCATTTGCATGACTTCTGCTCTTGGATGAACAATGGCTCCCCCTAATGACTTATTCACTCCAGTTGAACCTGTTGGAGTAGCTACACAAACGCCATCTCCTCTAAAGTTCTCAAATAATTCTCCATTAATCAATACTTCGCAGACAAGAGTTCCATTTACTTTTCTTAAAGTTGCTTCATTCAAAGCAATATGGTAATCAATCGTACCGTCAGTTTTTTCTAAAGTAACATCTAATAAAGGATAACTGACACTTTCCCCTTGATCATGCTTCAAACTTTCAATTAATTCACCCGCTTGAAAATCACGCCAATCAGTATAAAAACCTAAATGCCCTGTATGAATCGCTGCAAAACGAATATGCTCTAGTTGTGATTTATAATGATGGACAGCACCTAGTAAAGTTCCATCTCCCCCAATTGTAATCACAACATCTGGATTTTCATCATCTCGTTCAAATTCCTTATGGCAACATAAATTCAAAAATTCATCTGCTACTTTTTGGCTTTTTTCTGATTGATTATAAAATAACCCTACTTTCATCGATTCACCCACCCTTCTCTTTTTTCAAATATTTAAGATTTTCTTTTACGTTGATTTTCCTTATTCGTTGAGAAAATATATTGCGCTTCTTGAATTTCTTCTCGAATTTGTGACATCTCTTCATCTAATAAGAAGGCCGCTTCTGCCGCTCTTTCTAATCGTTCATGAATAATTTCTGGAAATTCTCCTTTATATTTATAGTTTAAAGAATGTTCAATCGTTGCCCAGAAATTCATCGCTAATGTACGAATTTGAATTTCTACTAAAATTTTTTCTTCCCCTTCAATTCTTTGAACAGGATATTCTAATACAACATGATAGGAACGATATCCACTTGCTTTTTTTTGATGGATATAATCACGTTCAATAATAATCGTAAAGTCATTTCGTTGACGGAGTAATCGTACCACTTCAAAAATATCATCTACGAATTGACACATAATCCGTAGTCCTGCAATATCTTGTACACCTTCTAAGAAGTCTTCAGTTAAAATCTTTCTCACTTGCATTTTTTCACGGATACTATCAGGTGTTTTCACACGTCCCGTAATAAATTCAATTGGAGCGTGTTTGCCTTTTTGTCGATATTGAAGGCGAATGCCTTTTAATTTAATTTTTAATTCTTCAATTGCTTGACTATAGGGTGCTAAAAAAGCATCCCAGTCTTCAACTTCTGGTAAATATTTTTCTTCCATTTACTCACCTACTTTAATCTCATCCCTCCTATAATAGCATATTTTTTACTGAGTCTAAAAGAATTTTGATATTCTTAAACTATTCAATGGATATTATTTGTAATTCTAAAAAAATTAAGCTAAAGTAAAAAAAGCTTTGTGATAGAAAGAGGTAAAAACATGGCCCATTTAGAAAAAGAATATAAAAATCTTCTAACTAAAGAGCAATACGAAGCTTTAAAAGAAGAATTTCAATCTATCTTCACGAAAGATATTACGCAAACGAATCAATATTATGATTGTCACCAACAATTAGAAAATAATCGTTCTGCTTTACGAATTCGTCTTATTGAAGGACAACAAACGGGAGAAATTACATTAAAACTTCCTCAATCAGACTGCGAAGTGATTGAAATTACTGAGGAATTGCCAAGCGAGCAATTACAATGGTGGGTTGAAGAAGATATTTTCTTACTTCCAACAAGTATTAAGTTAGCACTTGAAGAACAAGGGATTGAATTATCCAACATTTCTCCAACTGCTACTCTAACTACCCATCGTTTAGAAGGGCTATTAAGACCTGGTTGTTTACTTGTCTTAGATGAAAGTCACTATGCAGGTCAAACGGATTATGAAATTGAAATGGAAGTTGAAGATTTAGAAAAAGGAAAAGAAATCTTCTTAGAAATTTTACATCATCATGGTATTACACCTTTAAAACCAATTAGTAAAATTAGACGAGCTTTACAAGCTTTTAAAAATATTGGCTAATTCAAGGCTTTTTATTTCCGTTTTTTTTCAATTTTCTGATACAATAAAGATACAAATCAACGAAAGGAGATCTAGTTAGAAGTGAAGAATAGTGAACTGAGTCATATTCAACCTAGTCCATTATCTACTGAGAGAATTTTCGACTGTTACTTATTTATTAATCCTATTGGAAAACAATGTTATCATTGTGAACAAGAAGTGATGAAATTTATTGAACGAACTCCATATAAGGTACACGTTCATTTCCTACCTTTTCATAATTTTAAATCAGTAACGCAATATATGAAAAATAATCATTTAAATGACAAGAATATCGACTTACGAAACGAAATCTATACAAAAATCTATGATGCTTCCCTATCTTATAAGGCCGCTCTTTTACAAGGAAAAAAATTAGGTAGAGCCTTTTTAATGGAATTGCAAACACAACTACATCTTCTTCATAAAGAATACACTCCTGAATTATTACAGGAAATTATTCAAACCATTGGACTTGATGAAAAAATGTTTTACGAAGATAAAGCAGGCAAACTCGTTCATCAAGAATATGAAAAAGATCAACAAATTGCGCAAGAAATGATGGTCGAATCAAACCCTTCTCTTGTTATCTTTGATAATTTAAATCAACAATTTGGAGTTATCTTACATGAAAATATTTCAGCAGATATGATTGAACATGTCTGTGAAAATCTACATCATGCAATAGATAAATGCCCTAAAAAAACACAAAAGCATCAACCTTGTTGCGTGGTTAAAATGGTACATTAAACTATAAGAGACTGAAATTCAGTCTCTTTTTATTCATTGGAGGTTATTATGGCAACATCAGTATTAGTATTAGATGAACAAACGATTCTGCAATTGGGGGAAATTTATAAAAATTCTATCCATCAAATTCCACCTCATGCACATTATCAATTAAAGCTACCCTCTCTTAGTGTGACAGCTTATTACTCTGGAAAGGTTGTTTTACAAGGAAATGCTGTAGATGAATTTATCCAGAAACATGATTTAACAGCTTCAACAAGTACAAAGAAACCAAAAGTTGAAACCAATGAACTTCCAGAAGGATTTTCAAACTGGAGCGTCATTGGTAGTGATGAAGTTGGAACAGGAAGTTATTTTGGTCCATTAACCGTCGCTTGTGCATTTGTCTCTAAAGAGCACATTAAAACATTACAACAACTGGGGGTTAAAGATTCTAAAAACTTAACAGATACTCAAATACAAGAAATCGTTCCAAAAATCAAAGCATTAATCCCCTATAAACTACTTACTTTATGGCCTGAAAAATATAATGAAGTACAACAAACAAAAAATTTAAACGAAATGAAAGCACTGCTTCATAATCAAGCAATAAAATTACTGTACCAACAATTAAATCCTGAAACGGTTCAAGCTGTGTTAATCGATGAATTTTGTTCGCAAAAAAATTATTACCGTTATTTAAATGAACAAACGACACCGCTTAAATCGATGACGTATTTTAAAACAAAAGGCGAAAACCACCATATTGCAGTTGCTGCAGCATCAATGATTGCTAGAGATGCCTTTTTAGAAGGATTAAAAACATTGTCTAAAGAATATGGCTATAAACTACTATCTGGTGCTCACACAGATGTCGATCAATTAGCTAGCAAAATTTTAGAATACGATGGTATGGAAGTACTAAGCAAAGTTGCTAAATTACACTTTGCCAACACCCAAAAAGCCATTGATTTGACAAAATAATCCCGTAACGAACAAAGGCGTATAATCAAGTTTAACCACCTGATTGCACGCCTAATTTTATGTTTTCTAATATTTCTCGCTACATCATAGAAACGGAGTTTTTTACTATAGTAGTACTAAGACGCCAAGAGACAGCAAAGCTGGCTGCTAGCGTCCTAATACTGCTATATCAGGAAAGTCTAATTAACTTTACGTACTCACATATTTATCCGTACAAATACAAATGACTTTTCGCAGTAGTACGAGTGATAGAATCTGTTACACAGATTCTATCACTGGGAAAATCAAGACCTTAGGCTTGATTTTTAGCCAAGAGACCGCCAGGGCTTCTGGCGTCCAAGTACTACATCAGAAAAGTCAATTTGTATCTCTGTTACTCTTCGTTCATCAACGCTTCTAATTGTTCTAGTCGTTGTTCGAATACATTCATTGCATCATATAGATATTGAGTTTGAGTCATATCTACCCCTGCTTTTTTCATAACTTCAATTGGTTTATCACTACGTCCAGCACGTAAGTAGTTTAAGTAAGCCTCTAAATCTTCAGGAGTACCATGTAAAATCTTATCTGCTAAAGCAGTTGCAGCAGCCATACCAGTTGCATATTGATATACATAGTAATTCATATAGAAGTGAGGAATACGAGTCCATTCATAAGCAATTTGCTCATCTTGAATGACATTCGCATAATATTTTTGGTTAATAGTTGCATAAATCTCAGAAATAGCAGCTTGAGTTAACGGCTCACCATTTTGATCCGCCACATGAATTTGATGCTCAAACTCAGCAAATTGAGTTTGACGGAAAATAGTCGATTTAAAACGATTTAAATAATTATTTAAAATGTATTTTTGACTCTCTTTATCCGTATGTTTCTTCAATAAGTAGTCAGTTAATAAATTTTCATTCGTTGTAGAAGCAATTTCTGCTAAGAAAATTGAATAATCCCCATATTGGAATGGTTGATTATGACGAGTGAAATAACTATGAGCACTATGTCCTAATTCATGAACTAATGTAAAGAAGTTGCTTAAATCATCATGCCAGTTTAATAAAATATAAGGAGCAGTTGCATAACCACCTGATGAATAACCACCACTACGTTTACCAACATTTTCAGCAACGTCAATCCAACGTTGATCATAGGCTTGTTTCAAAATGTCTTGATATTCTTCCCCTAAAGGTTTTAACGCTTCAAAAGTAGCTTTAGAAGCTTCTTCATAATTATATTTAATTGGAGCTTCACCAGTAATTGGAACATACATATCATACATATGTAATTCATCTAATCCTAAAGCTTTTTGTTGTAAAGCAATATAACGGTGTAATAATGGTAATTTTTCATTGACTACTTTTACTAAAGCATCAAATACTTCTTCAGGAACTTGGTTCGAAGATAAGGCAGCTTGACGGCTTGATTCATAGTTATGAGCTAATGCTTTAAAATTATGAGCTTTCACTTCTGAACCTAATGTACTAGCAAAAGTATTTTTTAAATCAATATATGGTTTATATTTTGTTTCAAATGCATTTTTACGAACTTCAGCATTTGTTGATTCTAAGAATGTTGTATAGTTTCCGTGAGTTAATTCTACTTCTTCCCCTTTTTCATTCTTAACAGTTCCAAATTTAATGTCCGCATTATTTAAGAAGTTAAATGTTTTTCCTGGTCCAGAGAAAACTTCATTTGCTTTTGATAATAGCGCTTCTTCACGGTCAGATAATACGTGACCTTTACGAATACGAGCTGCTTCTAATGCAACACGGAATTCTTCTAAGCGTGGTTCTTCTTTAAAGAAGTTTTCAAATTCTTCATCTGATTTTTCTAAAATAGCTGGTTCAAACCATGATGTTGCACCTGATAATTCAACATATACTGAGAATGCACGTTGATTTAATACTTGATTTTCATCATTTGTAGTATCTTGGTCTGCTTTTAAGTGCGAATACACATAAGCTGTTTCGATTTTTTCTTCTACTTGATTCGATAATAATAAGTAGTTATATAAATTTTCTCCAGATTGTAAAGCTGTTTCTTTACTTGCAGCAATTACTGGAATTTTTTCTGATACAAAAGCTAAATCAGCTTCAAAACCAGAATTATCTGGATAAATTAATGTTAAGTCCCATGTTAATTCTACAGGAACTTCTTCACGAGTTAATGGTTTTTTATCACTCATTTGTTCTCCCACCTTCATTTTAAGATATGAAACCATTCTACTATGAATCTTTAAATTTATAAAGTAAAAATCCTTAAAAATTAAGACTTTCTTATCTTCTTTCATTCTCAATAAGCTAATTGAGAATGAATTTCACTCTCATCTAGTTTAGAATTATTCTAATCTAGAAAAATTTATGCTATGATGTATTCAACAAATAAAATATGAGGTGAAAAAATATGAACATTTTAGAACAAAAACAAATTCGATATACAATTACTTGTGGAACATTAATTATCTTAGGACTAACTGCTAGTTTCCACGGATATAATCTAGCATCTGTTATCTGCTACTTAGCAGCTTTCTTAGTTGGAGGATTCCACTCTGCCGTTGAAGGAATTCAAGAAACTTTCCAAGAACAACATTTAAATGTTGACTTATTAATGGTATTAGCGGCAATTGGTGCTTCTATTATTGGTTACTGGTTAGAAGGAGCTTTATTAATTTTTATTTTCTCTTTAAGTGGAGCTCTTGAAGAATATGCTATGGCAAAAAGTGAAAAATCAATGACAGAATTATTAAATTTACAACCCAAAACAGCTACACGTGTTCGTGATGGTCACTATGAAACAGTAGATGTGGAAGATTTAGCAATCAATGATGTGATTTTCATTAAAAAAGGAGAAGCTGTTCCAATGGATGCTATCCTAATAGATGGTGAAAGTTTATTCGATGAAAGTATGATTAATGGTGAACCACTTCCAGCAAACAAAAAAGTAGGCGAAGAAATTTTCGCAGGAAGTATTAATTTACACCAATCTTGTACAGCTACTGTTCACAAAAATGCAGATGAAACGGTTATGGCTTCAATTATTCGTTTAGTAGAAGAAGCACAAGAACAAGAAACAAAAACAAGTAGCTTCTTAAACAAAATTGAAGATCAATACGTAAAATTTGTATTAGTATTCGTACCATTAGCAATTGCACTATTCTACTTCGGCTTTCAATGGTCATGGCAAGAATCTTTTTATAGAGGAATGATTTTATTAACAGTTATGTCACCATGTGCCTTAGTCGCTTCCGCTAGCCCTGCTATTTTAGCAAGTTTATCCAATGCGGCAAAACAAGGGATTTTATTAAAAGGTGGAGAAGCTTTAGAACAATTATCTTCTATTCAATCCATCGTTTTAGATAAAACTGGTACATTAACTAAAGGGACTCCTACTGTTCAAAATGCGGTGATTGTAAGTGAAAACGAAGCAGAAGTTCACGCTATGATGTATGAAATGGAAATTCGTTCAACTCACCCATTAGGAAAATCAATTACAGCTTATACACAAGCTTACAAAAATTCTGATGCGATTGCATTTGACAGCTTTGAGGAAGTAATCGGAAATGGATTAGTAGCAACAACTCAAGGTTCAACTTGGAAAATTGGTAAATTAGCTTGGATTGATGCAGAATGGAAACAACACACAGCATTAGCTTCTGACATTGAAAAACACTTAGAACAAGGTGAAATTGTTTTAGCCATTGAGAAAAATGGTCAATTAATTGGTTTCTATGCCATTACAGATGAAATTAAAGAAAGTAGTCAATCTGTATTACACTACTTTAATAAAGAAAAAATTCAAACGATTATGATGACTGGGGATTCAGAATCAACTGCCGAAGCTGTAGCAAAACATTTAGAAATTTCTGATTATCAAGCAAACTGTTTACCAGAAGATAAAGCAGCCTATGTTAAGAAATTAGCTGAAAAAGGTGTTTCTGTGGCGATGGTTGGAGACGGAATTAATGATGCTCCTGCTCTTGCAAATGCAACGGTTGGGATTGCGATTGGCGAAGGTACTGCTTTAGCAATTGAAGCAAGTGATATTGTGTTATTAAAAAATAATTTATCATTAATTCAATATGGTCACGAGTTATCTAAAAAAATGAAACGTATCATTTTACAAAACATTGTGTTCTCATTATCCGTAATTACGATTTTAATTTTAGCAAATGTTTTCCAATTCATTAACTTACCTTTAGGCGTAATCGGACACGAAGGAAGCACTATCTTAGTTATCTTAAACGGATTACGTTTACTTAAAACTGTAAAATAGACAAAAAAATGACTTTTAAAATAGTAGCTAGGACGCAAGCAGCCAGCGAAGCTGTCTCATTGCTAAATTTCGAGCCTTGGTCTCGAAATTTCCTGTACTAGAAGCAGCAGCTTCTAGTACTTTTGCTACTATTTAAAAAGTCATTTTTTCTTCATTTTTCGATAAATTTTACTCAAAATATTTTTTAACAATAAAATTCCTTCCACTAAGACAACAAATTGAAAAATTCTTACGATTAACACAATATCCGTCCATAAATAAATCCAAATCGACCATAGAAAGAAAGCAAATAATATTTTACCTTTTGTATCCAATTTACGAATCAGAAACCATTCAAAAAATGTTTCATGCTTCCCTTTTGAACGATAAAAGTCACTTCGTATTTATTTGATAAAATTCATTTACTCTCACCATCCCTATCCTATAAAACCGTCATTTTCTATTTTCTCTTGTCTATAAAATAGAGTAAATGTTCTTAGAAGTCAATCACAAACTAAAGAAAATAAAATAGACAAAAAAACGACTTTTTTCAAAGTTATTTTTTTGTCTATTAATTACTATTTATCCACTACTTCGTATTCTACTTCTTCACCAAAGAATTCGTCATATAATGCTTGAATGGCACGTTGTTCGTACTCTTCTCTAATACCAAACATCATAGAAACTTCGGATACCCCTTGGTTGTACAATTCAATATTGATCTGTTCACGGGCTAATGTGCTGGCAACACGAGCAGTTGTACCAACCATGCTAACCATTCCTTCCCCTACTAACATAATTAAGCATAATCCACGTTCATAATACGCTTCATCTGCATTTAATTCTGCTTTCAAACGGTAAACAATACGATCTAATGTTTCATCAGTCGCATCTTCTCCACGAATAATAATTGTTGCATCATCAATACCTGTTGGAATATGTTCTACACTGACCCCTTCATCTTCGAATAATTGCAATGTTTTTCTTAAAAATCCAATTTCATGGTTCATTAAATATTTTTGAATATAAACACTAACGAAACCGGATGAACTTGCAATTCCAGAAATAATTGAAGGTGAATTTACTTTCCCTTTCATAATGTAAGTTCCTTTTGCAGAAGGATTATTTGTATTACATACATGAACTGGAATTCCTTTTTTAATGGCTGGTAATAACGCTTCAGTATGGAACACTGAAAATCCCGCATAAGATAACTCACGCATTTCTGTATAAGATAACACATCAATTCCAAGAGGTTTATGAACTAGTTTTGGACTTGCTACAAAAATAGCATCCACATCTGTAAAGTTTTCATACTCTTCAGCAGAAACTGCATTCGCTAAAATAGATCCTGTAATATCCGATCCACCACGAGAGAATGTCACAACTTTTCCATCTTTTGTTACTCCAAAGAATCCTGGAAATACAATAATCTCTTTTTCTAATTGTAAGTATTCTAATTCCTTATACGCTTCTTCTAATACTTGAGCATTTCCTGGAGTATCAGTAACTAATAAATTCGCTTCTTTAGGGCTAATATATTTTGCTGGTAATCCTTCTTTTGTAAAATAGTCTGCAATTAATTTTGCATTATTGTCTTCCCCACTTGCTTTATATGCATCCATTAAATAATCAGGTTCTAACTGACTCTCTTTTAACACGGCAAAATGTTGACGAATTTTGTCCATTACATTTGTGTTTAATTGTAATTCATCATAAATTTCTTGATAACGTTCTAAAATCACTTCTAAAACTGCTTCATTATATTGCCCTTCAATATGCGAAGTTGCTAATTGAATTAATAAATCCGTTACTTTTTCATCGTCTGAATGACGTTTTCCTGGTGCAGATACAACGACAATTCTTCTATCACTATCTGCTTGTACAATTTGAAGTACTTTTTTGATTTGTTGACTATTGGCTAATGAACTTCCACCAAATTTAATTACTTTCACTTTGACACCTCATTTAGATGATTAACTCTATTTTCTTTCATAATGGTAACAGAATAGCAAATTCTTTTTTGAACTGCAATCATTTTTACTCGATTTTTATCAAAAGTGTATTTATTTTATAAACAAGTGTTTACATTTTGAATTACATCGCAGCTTTCACACTTCATCCCTTTAAGGTGTATATTTCTTGCATTGAAGCCTTTAATCCGTTATGCTAATAAGACAAAACAATCAAAGGAGAGAATACTATGTCAAAGATGTTACACACTTGCGTTCGTGTTAAAAACTTAGAAGAGAGTTTAGCTTTCTACCAAGAAGCATTTGGATTTAAAGAAACTCGTCGTAAAGATTTCCCAGAACATAAATTTACAATCGTTTATTTAGCTTTTGAAGGAGACGATTACGAATTAGAATTAACTTATAACTACGGACATCCAGGATACGAAATCGGTGATGGTTACGGTCATATTGCGATTAGTAGCGATGATTTAGAAGGTTGGCATGCTGAACACGTAGCTAAAGGCTATGATGTTACAGAATTAAAAGGTCTACCTGGAAACCCAGCAAACTACTATTTTGTAAAAGATCCTGATGGATACAAAATCGAAATTATTCGTCAAAAATAATTCTCTTTAAGGAGTACTTTTATGAAACCTGAAGAATTATATGTACATGCAAAAAATGCATTGGAACATTCATACTGTCCATACTCTAACTTCCCAGTCGGTTGTGCCATTTTATATAAAGATGGAACAGTGATTACTGGAGTAAACGTAGAAAATGTTTCTTTTGGAGCAACAAACTGTGCAGAGCGTACAGCTTTATTCACTGGAGTAACAAAAGGCTATCAAAAAGAAGATGTGGAAATGCTTGTAGTAGCTGGTAAAACGGACTACTTCCTACCTCCATGCTGCTTATGCCGTCAAGTATTAGTAGAACTATGCCCTGCCGATACTCCAATTTACCTTTCTAATAATAAAGGAGAATTAAAAGAAACAATTTTACGTGATTTAGTTCCATTAGCATTTACTGAAATGTAATCAACTTAGCACCTTTTGGGGTGCTTTTTATATTGAAAAATTTTGGATGTTTAATGTTTTTACGTGACAGTTACTCTCTTGTCTGCTATAATATTATCTATGCGATGAGGCGACAAGCAGACAAAGAAGTCTGCTAAGTCAAGTGGAACAGATGTGCTTGCACACTACCGGATGTAGCTGTTTGTTCATGTGTGATGTGAACACCATGACACATATATTAGTATATGCCACTATAAAAGGATTAGAGATTTCTAGTCCTTTTTCTTTTGTCCAATTGCATTCTATGATACAATACAACAGAGAAAATCAATTATGATTGATAAAGGAGAATTCACGTGAAACATTGCCCATTCTGCCACGAATTAATTGAAGAGAAGGAACCTTTATGTCCTTTTTGTGGCACTGTACAAGATGAACATTTAGAAAAAGATGCAAACACTATTCAAACAACATTATTTGATGAAGAAAATAAAATTACTCAACCTAATTCTGTAGAAAACAGAAGTGATCAAGAATATCGTATTAAAAATAACCAAGCGATTTATTCAAGTTTTTGGAGAAGAATTACTCGTTTCTTTAGCTTCTTCTTTGGAAAACTAGTTCATCCAACAAATAATTATTCAAGAAAACGTCAAAATAGTCGATTATTTGGTTATATTATGATTGTTGTTTCGACTTTATTATCTTCGTATATTACTACACATGGTATTCGAGCAATTTTATCTCAATATCAACTACTTGCGGATATTTCTATCCTACCAAGTTTAACAGTTACTCCTAATTATATTTTAGTTTTCTTAAAACTATTATTATTCTATGCTGTATTTTATTTTGGATTCCCAGTCATTGCCTTTGGAGTAAAACATATTTTGTTGAAACGACAACATGTATTTCATTATTGGTTAACACAATATGAATCAATGAATGCTTTAGCGATTATTTTATTAATAATTACAGCATTTATGACATTTGTATCTCCAATTGCTTTATTAGTTGTCATTTTATTCTTCTTTACATTACATTTATTTACATTTATCGTAACATTTGTCATTTCGATTGCTCAGGAACAAAATGATACTCGTATAGATACTCCATATGTAGCTTTAATTGGTTTATCGATTCAATTAATTATTATACTAAGTTTCTTATTTATTTTATTTTAGACAGTAAAAAGTCCGCAGATTCACTCTACGGACTTTTTTGTTGTTCTCTATTTTGAACTAAAAATAGCATTAAATATTTCTTTGAAAAATGTCACAATTTTATCCAACCATCCTTCACGATTCGCTTGATCCACTAATTGACCAATCTTTCCTTTTACAGTATTGGACAATGAATTTAATTGTTCTAACACTTGTTTGGAATCAATTGCACTTGTTTGTTGGTAACTTAAGGCAAACTGAATAATATTATTCACTTGAGTTGGACTAATCACTTTATCTAATCCATATTTTTTTAATGCCTCATTCACAATTCTTTCAACATCTTCTTTTGTGGCTACTTGACCTTGTTTTTCTTTGATTTCTGCTAGAGCTTTCTTAATATCAATCATAGCTTGATCTAATTTTGCAGCATCAAAGCCTTTTTCTTTTGCCTGTTCTTGAGCAATTTGATTTGTTAACTCTAGCTCTTTTTGAGCAACTGCTGTGCGTTTTTCATCTAATATTACTCCATTTGCTTCAAAAGCTTTATACACACCTGTTAAAGCTGATTCACCCGTTACTTTCGACACTGCTGCGACTTCAATTTCTGCATCCGCTACCCCTGCTGTAATCGCAGCATTGGCGTATTGTTCAGAAGTAACAAGCGTAATATTTTTCGGAGTAGCAATATGAACCTTTACTCCTTCTCCTTTATTTCTCTTTTGAACCATCACAGATGAAATCATTACAGAAGTATTCGCTTCACCAGCTCCTAAGTATTTTACTAAATCTTCTCCAGTAGCTTTTGTTGTTGTGACTGTGTTTTCATCTTTAATTCCTAATAATTTAGATGTTTCTTTAATCTGTTGATCATTTAAACCACCCCCGTAAACAACGGTTGGTTTTCCCCATTTCTCATTAATCGCTGTTGTATCAATGGCATACACTTGCTGAGAAACAAGTCCTAATAGCATTGTAGCAACAACTAAAGGGCGAAATATTTTTTTCATGTCATTAACCTCCTTTGACCCTATTATCTTACTCTATTTTTTTGAATAAATGTGGAGATTTTTATTAAGAATTGTATAAAAATACCTCTGCGAATGTTCTTCACAGAGGCATATATTAATGTTTTATTTTCATATGTTTTTCTTGCAATTGTTCTTTCATTGTAATGAGATAAACCGCTATTAATATGAATACGATTCCCACAATATCAATTCCTTGAAATACTTCTCCTAATAATATAATTGAAAAGAATACTGAAGAAATCGGCTCAGCTGAAGCTAACAAACTTCCTTGAACAGGTCCAATGAGTGAAACACCTTCTAAATACAATGTATATGCAAAAATCGTTCCAATTCCAATAATTCCGATAAAGGCAATGAAAGTATAAGGTTTCCATTGAATCGTATATTGCCAACTAGCACTACCAATATAAAATAAAATTCCACCGGACAATAATCCTAATCCAGTTACAATTAAACTTCCCCATTGTTGAATTAATTTTCCTGGTAACAAAGTATATAATGCATAGGCAAATGCGGAAATAATTCCCCAAAACAAACCGGCAGGACTAAGGGATAAGTTAAATGGATTTCCATGAGTCGCAATAACAAACGTACCTACTAAAGCAAAAACTATCGCAACAAATTCCATTACTGTTGGTACTGTCTTCTCTTTTAAACTCACATAAATAACAATTAAAATTGGACAAGTATATTGCAGTACAGTCGCTGTTCCAGCATTAGACGAATGAATCGCAAATAAATACGTTAATTGACATAACATCAATCCAAAAATTCCAAAAAATAACATTCTTCCCATTATTTTTGGAGACTTTACTACTTCACGAAATTGCTTTGGTTGCTTCAAAAATGCAAAAAGAGTTAAAACTAATCCTGCAATCATCATTCGAAGCACTGTTAAATAGATTGGAGAAACTGCTGAATCATTCATCAAATATTGACCACAGGCTCCAGATAATCCCCATGAGATTGCACCGATTAATGTATAAATTCTACCTTTTACTAATTTATCCAAAACGATTCCTCCTATTTTTCAGAAATGAAGAATGCTCCTAGTGAAGTGGTAGAGAATAATAAAATCATTGGATAAATCTCTAAACGTCCAGCAATCATTCCAAGGGATAACAAAATCGTATTAAAATCAGAATACATAGAGAAATTACTTGTTGGACCAACTTCTCCTAATCCAGGTCCAATATTATTAAACGTCGCTGCGACACTTGAAAATGCTGTTAAAAAGTCAGGTGCTTCAAATGAAGCAGAAATTAACAACACTAAAAATACAGCTACATAGACTAATAAATAGTTCGCAATTCCACTCGACATTTTATCATCGACTACTTTACCATTAAACTTCGGCATAATCACTCGACGAGGTTGTCCCATTTTCTTAATTTCGGCAATGGCATTTTTAACATAAATCACTACACGAGAAACTTTAATTCCCCCGGCTGTAGAACCCGCACATCCTCCTATAAACATTAATAATAATAAGACTACTTGTGGAAATACTCCCCACAGACCAAAATCGACTGTTGAATATCCTGTTGTTGTAATAATCGATGATACCGTGAAAAATACACTTCTAAACGGAACATCTAACTGAGATTGTACGATGCTTAATGAAGCAAAAATAGCCACTGACGCAAACGCGATAATCCCAAGATATGAACGACCTTCCTCATCCGTCAACACTTCTCGAATTGACCCTAATAATAGGAAATAATATAAGTTAAAGTTCACTCCAAAGAGCATCATTCCAATACCGATAATCCATTCAACCATCTCAGGATTTTGATAAATGGCAAATCCTGCATTGTTAATTGAGAATCCACCTGTTCCAGCTGTCCCAAATGATAATAATAAGGCATCAAATAACGGAACTTTAACAAGCATTAAAATAATGACCAATATCGCTGTCATTACCAAATAAATCGCATATAAAATACGGGCAGTTTTTGCTAGTTTAGAGACTAATTTCCCAAAAACAGGCCCAGGAACTTCTGCACGCATTAACTGAACAGAATCAGAACCTGTACTTGGTAAAATAGCTAACGCAAATACTAAGACTCCCATTCCTCCTACTAAGTGGGTAAAACTACGCCAAAATAAGGAAGAATATCCTAAAATAGATAAATCACTTAAAATACTAGAACCAGTTGTTGTAAAACCACTTGCTGTTTCAAAAAATGCATCTGCTAAATTTGGAATCTCTCCTGCAAATACAAATGGAAGTCCTCCAAAAAAGGATAATAATATCCAACTTAATGCTACCGTTACAATCCCATCACGTGGCATAATTTTCATATTTCTAGGTTTTGCTAGTGTACAAACAGTCCCAATAAAAACTACTAAAGCAATCGTTCCAGCATAACTGAGCAGTTGATGGAAACTTTCTCGATAAATCAAACTAACGATTAATGGTAGAAGTAATAATAAAGCTTCCACTTGTAGGATTTTCCCTACCAAATAACATACTGTTCTTCTTTGCAAAATCATCAACTCCTATTCCAAAATATCGATAATATCATCGAAGTTTTTCTGAGTTGTTACGACGATTACTCTATCATGTGGTTCTAATTGATCATTTCCATCCGGATAAATTAATTTTTCCCCACGAACGATAAAGGCAATTAATAAATTCGATTTTGTTTTTAATTTAGAGAGCGGAATTCCACAAACACGACTATTTCTTTCAATACGGAATTGCAATGCTTCTACTTGATTATCAGCTACACGATATAAAGCTTCAACATTTGACCCCTTAGTATTCGCACGAGCACGTACAAATTGCACAATTTCATTGGCAACAATTTGTTTTGGTGTAATGATTGATTGTGGGTCAACATTTTTTAATACTTTTAAAATACCGGTACGGCTCATTTTAGTAATCACTTTTCGAACACCACGGTGTTTTGCATAAACGGATAAAATTAAGTTTTCTTCATCAATTCCTGTTAATGAAACGAAAGCATCATAGTTTGTTAACATCTCTTCTTCTAATACATCATGATCCGTTCCATCTGCATGAATAATCGTTGCATTTGGGAATTGTTCACTTAAAAATTTCGCACGTTCTTCATTAACTTCAATGACTTTTGGATGAATTTTAGTCGTTTTAAGCATATCTAATAAGTAATACGCTATTTTTCCTCCACCAACGATTAAACTTGAACGGACTTGTTTCGTAATATAATTCGTAATTTTTAAGAAGGTAGAGATGTCTTCATATGCTCCAGTAATATGGATACGGTCGCCCTTTTGAATAAAAGAATCCCCACTTGGAATAAATACTTCTGAATCACGTTGAATCGCACATACTAAAATAGTCCCAAATCGATTTCTGAAATCTTTCAAGCTTAATCCAATTAATGGTGAGTGCTCTTGAATTTCCAACTCGATTAAACTTACTCGATTGCTGGCAAAACTTTCTACACTTAAAGCAGATGGATATTTAAAAATTTTAAAAATATCACGTGCGGCTGATAATTCCGGATTAATTAATAAGGAAATTCCTAAACTTTCTCGAACAAAATTCAACTGTTGAGAATACTCTGGATTTCGAACACGAGCTACCGTATATTCAGCTCCAATTTTTTTAGCTAAAATGGCTGCAATAATATTAATTTCATCCATTTCAGATACAGCTAGAAAAATATCTGCATTCGAAACTCCCGCTTCTTGTTGGATATCATAACTTGCGCCGTTTCCGACAATCCCCATGATATCAAATTTATTCATCATTCTTTCTACAATAACAGGATTCTTATCAATTAAAACAATATCATTTGCTCCTGAAGTTAGTTCACGGCAAAGTACTTCGCCGACCTTTCCTCCACCAACAATTACTATTTTCACACATTTTCCTCCAGGTCTTTAAAATCTTCCGAATGTCATTTTACTCTTATACAACAAGAACGTCAATGTATTGCAATAACTTCACTTCTTATATTACAATGAAAGCATGAAAATATAAGGAATGAATGTAAATGAAAGAATTAGCTTTACAACAATTATGCCAAGAAATTTCAAACAAATTCTTTTATAAAGAGTTTCGACATCAGATTACTTATAATGCTCGACTAAAATCAAGTGGTGGACGTTATATTTTGAAAACAGGCAATATTGAGATTAATCCTAAAGTAGAAAATATTCTTGGAAAAGAAGTCTTAATCGGTGTTATTAAACATGAATTATGTCATTATCACTTGCATCAAGAAGGAAAAGGCTATCGACATCAAGATAGAGATTTTAAAATGCTATTACAACAAGTGGGAGGTCATCGTTTTGTGGAACGTATGGAACCTTTTCGTTATATTTATTCCTGCAACTCTTGTGGAGCAACTTTTCATCGTATGAGAAAAATCGATATAAAAAAATTCCGTTGTGGTCGTTGTCGTGGAAGTTTAGTGTTAGATTCTACTTCTGAGTCATAAGAATCCAACAATTTTAAACACTTGCATTCTAAGAGAAACTTTGATACCATTACATACATTGAGCGGTCGTGGCGGAATGGCAGACGCGCTGTCTTGAGGGGGCAGTGGGTGTATACCTGTGCGGGTTCAAGTCCCGCCGGCCGCATAAAATCTAGAAAAGGGATGAAACCACAATTTCATCCCTTTTATTTTGATAATTCTATTACAGGAAACGTCCTTATGCTACTATAGAGAAATCCATTAACATTAAATTTCTAACGATAGACAATCTCAACTTTTATTCTATCTGGATCTTCAAAATATAATGCATAATGATTTTTCCCCCCAGCAAATGGAAATTTGTCATCATATAATAATTCTACATTCTCTTCTATCAATTGTTCTCTAATTTTTGTGATAATCGTTTTATCAGAGCAGGAAAACGCCAAATGATTTAATCCTACATGACAACGATGATAATTAGTAGATTGATATTTTTCTTTTATTTGAACAAATACAATATAAAAACTTTCTTTTTTATAAGAAAATCCATCTTCCCATTCTTGAAACAATTCAAATCCTAATTGTACTAAGAATTTAGAATAGAATAATTTTGTCTGTTGTATATTACTTACATATAATTCGATATGATCCATTCCTATCCACTCCCCAAAAATCTATGCTACTATAGATAAATACATTATCATCCTAAACGTCCCTCATATATGACCAAACCCAAGGATTTTCATAGTAGCAATAGTGATAAAAACTGCTCTAGCAGATTTTATCACAGGAAAAGTTGAGACCCTAGGCTCAACTTTTAGCAATGAGACACCAAAGGTGGCTGCTTGCGTCCTCATGCTACTATAGATAAATCCATTAACCTCTTAAACGTCCCTCATATATGATCAACCCCAAGGATTTTCATAGTAGCAAAAGTGATAAAAACTGCTCTAGCAGATTTTATCACAGGAAAAGTTGAGACCCTAGGCTCAACTTTTAGCAATGAGACACCGCAGGTGGCTGCTTGCGTCCTCATGCTACTATAGATAAATCCATTATAAAACTATCTTATACAGTTCCGATAAATGCCCAATCTGATATGTTGGATCCACTGACAACAATTCCTCAGGCTCAGTTGGTCGTTCTGGATTTTCCATATACCAACAAGTATCCATACCAATACGACTTGCGCCATAAATATCCGCCTTAAAACTGTCTCCAATCATTAAAGCATTCTCAATCGTCATTCCTTCTGTTTGATCTACAACAGCCTCAAAAAATTCTTTACTTGGCTTACGATATCCCACAACTTCTGAAATAAATAATTTTTCAAAGAAATTTTCTAATCCAGCTGTTTTTAAACGTAATAATTGAGTTTCTTCAATTCCATTTGTAGCCGCAACCATGACAAAATCTTTCTTCAATTCATGAATAATGTCTAATGCATCTGGCATCATTGTATTTGCTTCTGCTAAATAGTGACGGAATTTTTTCTCACAAACACTTCCATCTACCTGAATTCCATAATATGCAAACCAATGAACAAATCTTTCTTCATTTAAATAAGTTTGAGAAATCTCTCCCTGTTCATATTGTTCCCATAATCCTTTATTCATTGTACGGTAAACTTCTAAAACTTCTGGAGTCCATTCTAAACCATCTTCTTGACTAATACGAGATAAAGCATAATCCTCTGCTCCCCAAAAATCAAAAATTGTATTATCTAAATCAAAAATTAAATATTGGTATTTTTTCACTTCTTTTCCTCCTAAAATCTTATGACAATTTATCATACACTCTGCAGCTTCATTCTTCAACTAATATCATTTCTATAAAAAAGGATACCTTTGCTGAAACAAACGTATCCTTATCCTTTAAATTCTCATTATCTCATTGTTACAAATTCTTCAGAAGCTGTTGGATGAATCGCTACTGTTGCATCAAAATCTGCTTTTGTTGCTCCCATTTTAACGGCAACTGCGAATCCTTGAATCATTTCATCTATACCTTCACCAATTCCGTGTAAACCAATTACTTTTTCTTCTTCTCCTAAAGTAATTAATTTTAATTTTGTCATTTGACGGTGAACTGTAATTGCTGAGTACATCCCTGCAAAAGTTGATTGATATACTTTAATATTTTCAGCACCATATTTTGCTTCCGCTTGTTCTTGTGTTAAACCAATAGAACCAATTGCTGGATGTGAGAATACAACTGTAGGAATTAATTCATAATCCATTTTTGCATCTGTTTTCCCATTGAATAAACGTTCTGCCAATGTTCTACCTGCTTTAATCGCTACAGGTGTTAATTCTTTTTCACCAGAAACATCTCCTAATGCATAAATACCTGGTGTTGTAGTATTTTGATACTCATCTACTTGAATAAATCCACGTTCTGTTAAAGCAACTCCTGCTGCTTCTAAATTTAATTGGCTAACATTCGCTTTACGTCCTACTGCCCAAATAACTTTTTGGCTAGTATGAGTTGTTCCGTCTTCAAAATGAATTTGAATATCTCCATTGTCTAATTTTTCTAATTTTTGAGGAACTTTATGTGTATGTAATGGTTGACCATTTTTCTTCATTTCCTCTACTAGCACTTCCACAATACCTTGATCAAAGCCTCTTAACGGGCTACCTTTACGAACAAATAAATCTGTTTTTACTCCTAATGCATGTAATACTCCTGCTAATTCAACAGCAATATATCCTGCCCCAATAATCGATACAGATTCTGGTAATTCTTCCCAAGCAAATACATCATCAGAAGTACCACCAAGTTCACTACCAGGAACATTTGGAACAAAAGCATATGAACCAGACGCAATCACAATATGTTTTGCACGAATGTGTTCGCCATTTACTTCTACTGTATTTTTATCTACGAAACGAGCATAGCCTTCAATATAATCTACTCCATTTCGATTAAAGTTGTTTGAAAATGCTTGACGTGAGCGTTCGATATAAGCTTCACGATTTTTTCTTAAAGTTTTAAAATCAAATGAAGTTTCTCCAATTGTATATCCATAATCCGCTGCATAGTTTTTAAGAGTTTCTGATACTTGAGCACCATACCACATTACCTTTTTAGGAACACATCCAACGTTTACACATGTTCCTCCAATAATATTCCCTTCAATGACAGCTGCTTTAGCTCCATGCATGGCTGCACGATTCATCGTTGCACTACCGCCACTTCCTCCACCAATTGCAATAATATCGTATTCTCTCATCTTTGTTCCCTCTTTCATCTTTATTTAAAATATCTATGCGATTTCATTTAAAATTATCATATCATTATCTTCAGTTTTTTGTCTTCTATGTTGCTCAAAGTAATGATTTTTATGAGAAACCTTATAATCTGCTTAAAAATCTTCCCAGTTTCAATGAAAAATGGTAAAATAAGTCAGATATCATACCATTCATTTGGGAGTATTCTCAAATTTAGAAAGGAATTATTATGAAACTAATGTATATCCTTGATAAAATCAAGCGATTCCCAAACCAAGATTTGGCACTCTATTTAATGATTGTCAGCATCTTCTTACCGTTTTACTTGTTTTTATCATTGTTCTTGTTTTATTTTATTCTATTAATTTTTACTGGAAAGATGAAACATATTTTAAGACAACTACTGAATTATCCAGTGTTATTAACTTTTATTGCTTATAGCACGATTATTTCAGCAGTAAGTGGTAATTTACTTGGAGTAGCAGCTTCCATTTTATTTTTATGGTTTGCAATATTCTTCGTATATTACCAAAAACGGATTAATCAAGATTTTTTCCATATTGTGTTACAAACCATTTTACTGGGAAGCATATTTGCAGCTCTATTTGCCTTTTTAGAACATTTTGAAATTGTTCATAAATTTAATTACGCATTTTTATCACCGAATATGCAAGTCTGGCATCAAAATCGTGCTGAGGTTACATTCTTTAATCCAAATTATTACGGAATCATTTGTTGTTTCTGTATTATGATTGGTTTTTACCTTTTCACAACGACAAAAAATTGGAAATGGAAAGTCATCTGTATTATCGCTTGCTTTATCAATTTATTCGGATTGAACTTTACTCAAAACAGAACAGCTTTCCCTGCTATTATTTGCGGAGCTATTATTTATTTATTTACAACAATTAAAAGTTCTCGAGCATTTTGGTTAAGTGTTGGCGTCTTTATTATTGGACTATTCTTCCTATTTTCAAATGATATTGGAGTTCGAATGGGAACATTAGATTCATCCATGGATGAACGTATTTCCATTTGGAATGCAGGGTTTACACTTTTCAAACAAAATCCATTTTTTGGTGAAGGCCCATTAACGTATATGCATAGCTATCAAAGAATTGGTGCTATTTATCATGAACATGCGCATAGTATTTATATTGATACGATTTTAAGTTATGGATATATTGGTACTCTATTATTAGCCATCGCTAGTATCAAGCCCGTTCGTAGTTTAATCGAAATGAGTCGTCAACCCCAAAAACGTCCCATTGTTGGATTATACGTTTCATTTTTAGTCGTTGTTGCGGTTCACGGAATTTTCGACTTAGCTCTATTCTGGATTCAATCAGCTTTCATTTTCCTAGTTGTAATGTGCAGCATTCCAATGTGGGAAAGAAACGAAACGATTGACATACCGCATGAATAAAGAACGAATAAAAAGAAAAAATCCCCTTCGTTGCAAGGTCGCCAGCAGCCAGCATTTGCTGTCTCATGGCTAAAATTTGAGCCAAAGTCTCAAATTTCCCCTGTAAAAAAGCCAGTTAATACTGGCTTTTTTACTTATGCTACGAAGAAATTTTTTCTTTTTATTCTTTTTTAGACCTTATATTATAAATTCACCTTAAGTGAAATGACCTATCTAATAGAAAATAAAAAATAATTTTTAACGTTCAAGCGGAGGAATAAAAGAATTTCCTTCGTAGTAAAATCAAAAAAAGCCAGAAAATTTCTGGCTTTTTTTGTAAGGAAACTTTGAGACCAAGGCTCAAAGTTTAGCCATGAGACTCGCATTTGCGAGGCTGCTGGCGACCTTACTACGCAAGGGAATTCTTTTATTCCGTAGCGTCTTATCGAATAGTTACATCATCCAATGCAACTAATGCTGTTTGGATACGATCCATTGCTTGTTTAATTTCTTCTTCTTGTAAAGTAGCTTCTTTATTTAAGAAACGAATCGAATAAGCTAATGATTGGTATCCTTCTTGTACATGCTCTCCTTTATAAACATCAAATAAAGTAACTGATTGTACATATTGACCAGCCTGTTCTTTAATGACTGCTTCTAATGTTGCATGCGCCATTGTTACAGGAACTAATAACGCAATATCACGTGTCATTGATGGGAATTTTGGTACAGCTTGAATCACACGTTCTTTTAATCCTTCTGCTAATAAAAGTTCCACTAATAATTCAAATACAAATGTATCAGATAAATCTAATTCCTTTTGAATCACTGGATGAATTTTTCCAATAAATCCAATTAATTCTTCGCCTAAATAAATATAAGCTGTTTGACCTGGATGTAATTGCCCAATCGCATCTGTTGCAACAAAACGAATACGATTACTACAGTTCAATTCTGCAAAGTAAGCTTCTAATACTCCTTTTAATGCAAAGAAATCAACAGGTTGAGCTGGTGATTGCCATGAAGCATGCCCCCATTCTCCCGTTACTGCCGCTCCGATAACTTCTCTTTCTTGGAAATCTTCAGAACCATTTTTGCCAATGGAGAATACTTTCCCAACTTCAAATAAACGAACATTTTGTTGTGAACGTGCAACATTATATTGTAATGCTTCCAATAAACTTGGTAACATTGATTGTCTTAATTCACTTCTCTCTTCACTCATTGGTAAGTCTAAACGAATGCTTGGTCTTTCTTCTACTGTAAACCAGTGAGATTTTTCAGGAGTTGTTAATGCATAAGAGTACGCTTGTGATAAACCAGCTCCTTGCATAAATTGACGAGTCCAACGGACAAAACGTTGTTTCTCATTTAATCCACCTTGTGTACTTGCAGTTGTTGGTAATGTAGAAGGAATTTTATCATATCCATAAATACGACCTACTTCTTCCACTAAATCTGCTTCAATCGAAATATCAAATCTCCAAGCAGGAACTGTAACATGGAATACTCCTTCTTCTTCTTTTGTAGGATAAGCTAATTGCTTAAACACTTGTAACACTTCTTCAGTTGTCAGGCTAGTTCCTAAAACATGGTTTAAACGTTCTAATGAAATAGAAACAACTGGTAAATCTAATGTTAGTGATTGAGCAGAAGCTACTCCATCAACTACTTCACCATCTCCTAATTCAGCAATTAATGCTGCAGCTCTCTTACCAGCTTGTAAAATAGTTGCTTTATTAATTCCTTTTTCAAAACGGCTACTTGATTCACTTCTTAAATTATGTTTTTGAGAAGCTAAACGAATCGCTTTTGGATCAAATAATGCTGATTCTAATGCAACAGTTGTTGTAGTTTCAATAATTTCTGAATCTAATCCACCCATTACACCAGCTAAGGCAACTGGTTTTTCTCCATCTGTAATAACAATTTCATTATTTAATGTACGTTCAACACCATCTAATGTGACTAATGTTTCACCATCTTTTGCACGACGAACATGAATTTGTTTAGAATTTAAACGGTCATAGTCAAATGCATGTAGCGGTTGCCCATATTCCATTAAAATATAGTTCGTTACGTCTACGATATTATTAATTGGACGAACTCCTGCTGCAATTAATCGATTTTGCATCCATTGAGGACTTGGTTTTACGGTAACATTTTTAATAATTTGTAAATGATAAGCTGGAGCGTCTCCTTCATCTTCAACTGATACTGTCATCCATGGATCTAATGAAGACGAACCACCTTCTAAAAATTCATCTGGTGTTAATGTATTTTCTAAATTATAAATAGCACCAATTTCGTGAACAGAACCTCTCATACTTAAAGCATCAGCGCGGTTAGCTGTAATATCTAATTCCACAATCGCACTATCTAATGCTAAAGCTTTTACAGCATCCATTCCAACATCAATAGCATCATCTTCAAAAACATATATACCTTGTTCATATTCTTTTGGTACTAATGAAGAAGGAAGTCCTAATTCTTGAAGAGAACAAATCATCCCTTGAGACTCTACTCCTCTTAATTTTCCACGTTTAATTTTATGACCACCAGCAATACGTGCTCCATGAGTCGCTACAATAATTTTTTGACCTTTAGCAATATTTGGTGCACCACAAACGATTTGTAATGGTCCTTCTTCGGCAACATCCACTGTTACAATATGTAGGTGATCTGAATCCGGATGATCTACCACTTCTAATGCACGACCTACGACTAATCCACTTAGTCCTTCCCCTGGAACAGATACACTATCTACTTCAATCCCAGTACGTGACATTTTTTCTCCTAATTCTTGAGGAGTAATTGAACTTAAATCTAAATATTCATTTAACCATTCATACGATAATTTCATATTCTCTTCCCCTTACTTCGTGAATTGATTTAAGAAACGAACATCATTCGTATAAAGCGAACGAATATCTTCGATTCCATATTTCAACATTGCAATACGGTCTTGTCCTAATCCAAAGGCGAATCCACCATAAACGCTTGAATCTACTCCCGCAGCTTCTAATACATTCGGATGAACCATTCCTGAACCTAAAATTTCAATCCAACCTGTTCCTTTACAAATTGAACAACCTTGTCCACCACATTTGAAGCAGCTAATATCTACTTCTAAAGAAGGCTCTGTAAATGGGAAATAACTTGGACGTAAGCGAACTTCACGTTCTTGACCAAATAATTCTTTGGCAAATGCAGCTAATGTTCCTTTTAAGTCTGCCATTGTAATATGTTTATCAATCACTAATCCTTCAATTTGATAGAATTGATGTGAGTGAGTCGCATCATCATTATCACGTCTAAATACACGACCTGGACTAATCATTTTTAATGGTCCTTTAGAAAAATCGTGTTTTTCCATCGTTCTTGCTTGAACTGGTGAAGTTTGTGTACGTAATAAATATTCAGGTGTAATATAAAATGTATCTTGCATATCACGAGCAGGATGATCTTTTGGTAAGTTCATCATTTCGAAGTTATAGTGGTCTGATTCTACTTCTGGACCTTCTACTACTTGGTATCCTAATCCAATGAAGAAATCTTCCACTTCATCACTAACGTGACTTAATACGTGTTTTGTACCTACAGTCATTGGACGACCTGGCATAGTAACATCAATTGTTTCTTTACGTAAAGATTCTACTAATGCTTTTGCTTCTAAATCAGCTTTAATGCTTGTAATTTTTTCTTCAATCACACTACGTAATTCGTTCGCTAAAGCTCCTACTTTAGGACGTTCTTCTGGAATAATATTTTTAATATTTTTTAGAACTTCCGTAATTGGTCCTTTTTTTCCTAATTGTTGCACACGAATTTGTTCAACTTCTTTTAATGTTTGAACAGTTTCTAATGCAGCTAATACATCTTGACGAATCGCATCAAATTGTTGTTTCATTTCTGCTAAATTCATTTTGTTTCCTCCTATAAATCATTTTAATAAACAAAAAGCCCCTTACAATTCCTAAAAATTGTAAGGGACGAAATTATCGCGGTACCACCCTCATTCCTGCATTGCAGGCACTCGGCGTTATTAACGGTAACGAACCGATCCATTATTCATCTATCGAATCCCAATGGCGACTTCGGAAGTGAAAAGTTGTAGATTTTCATGAAAGGCTTTCAGTCGCTGACCTTTCTCCCTAATAATGAAAATTTCTATAACCCTTTTCCATCAATGTCTTTAAATATATGTGTTATTTTATCAAAGCTCTTATGAATTGTCTAGCCCTAACATAGAATTCAGAATAACTATCCATTATAAAAAGATTTGAATTCCAATTACTACAATAATCAGTATAATCATCGCAATCATCCAAATCGTTAAAAAGCGATTATATCTTTCTAAAAAAGGCTTTTTAGGAATTGGAGATTCATATAATTCAACCTCTTCACTTTCTTGAGATTTTTTTTGTTCTATTATATGTTCTCGCAAGGCTTTTCTTGTTAATAATGGTTCTTTCGACATATCTTCTCCTATTAATGCAATGCAGCGTATTGAACAGCAATAATTGTTTTAGCATCGGTGATTTCTCCATTGTGAATTTTTTGAATCACTTCTTCCATAGGAATCCACTCAATTGAAACAAATTCATCTTCATCTAATGGTGCAGCATTCGTTAAGTGCTGAATTCCTTTTGCTTCATATAAATGAATTTTTTCTGTACAATACCCTGGAGTCGGTACCAACTCAATAATTTTTCTCCATTCATCCGCACTTAATTGTGCTTCTTCTTCAAGTTCCCTTTTTGCTGCTTCTAATGCACTTTCTCCATCATGATCTAATTTACCTGCTGGAATTTCTAATGTATGAGCTTCAATAGCTTTACGATATTGACGAACTAATAAAATCTTTCCTTCGTGAACAACAAGAACTGCTACTGCTCCATTATGTAAAACAATATCTCTCGTTGATTGATTACCATTTGGAAGAGATACTACATGGTGTTCAACTGTAAAGATTGGTCCTTGGTATTTCACTTCTTTTTGTACGGTTACTTCTGTAAAATCATTCATAAATACGCCTCCTTAATCATATTATAGCCTATCTCTTCCATTTAGCAATAAAAAAGAAAAAGACTTCTTATAGTAATATGTTAGCCATGAGATTCGCTTCGCAAAGCTACTGGCGTCCTATACTACTATACAAAGAAGTCCTCTTCTCATACGTACCTTCATATCTTTTCGAAAAAATGGAGAAGGACTTCTTATAGTAGTATGCGTAAAAGTAGCCGAATATCGGCTACTTTTACTAGAGAAAATTGAGACCTAGGCTCAATTTTTAGCCATGAGATTTGCTTCGCAAAGCTGCTGGCGTCCTATACTACTATACAAAGAAGGCCTTCGTAATTAAATCTCTGGGTAAATATCTTCCACAGTTTTCGCTGGGTCAATTACAATGTATAAGTGACCATGCGTTCCAATAGCTGAACTTTGATATTTATTATCATTACCATCTTCATCAACTGGACTATAAGGGAAGTATACACGATCAGTTGAAACAATTACATCTGATTTTGGATGATCGCTATCTAAATATAAAATATCCATTAATTCGATATCACTATATTTTTTAACACGCTCGAACATTCCTAACTCTAATCCACCTAAGTTAATATCTTCAGACATTACATGGTCTGCTTCAGGAAACACTTCAATACGTAATGATTCACATGGATGAATTTCTTGGAATTCACTTCCATTAATACGACCAAACGATGTTGTAACTTGTTTGATCCATAAATCTCCAATTAAACGACGGTTAATCGTCCATGTTTCTCCGTTACGGAATACAAAACGTAATCCTGACATTACTTTTTTCATAAAAGTCTCTCCTTTTTATGCATGTTCTCATCATTATAACCAGTGAAAACACTTTTTTATTCTTTACTCTTCGAATTTTACCATTGAACTTGAAAATTTTCAACGATTATACACTCTTTCCTCCAAAGTGAGCTAAAACATACGTTTCCAACACTTCAGCATCATTGGAAATACTTTGTTCTAAAATCATTTTTTCAACCGTCTTTAATACTTGCCCAATGATAGGACCTTTTTTATCTAATTTTAAAATACGAATAATATCATGCCCATTTAAATGAATATCATTCATCGAACAAATCGGTAATGACTGATAAGTTCCTTCTAACTCTCTCATGGATTCACTCTTCCCTTGAGCAATCAATAATTGCTCTACTTCACAGGCAACTTTATATGGACAATCATACGCTAAAAAGAAATTCCACTCATCTTCTTTTCGTGCACGATAAGTTTTATATCCAACCAATACATCTCGAATTTGTTCATTAGATGATTTCCATGATTTTAATAAGTGAGTCACTTCTTTATCACTCAAATTCAATGCATCTACGAATAAAATCCAAGCTTGTAAAACGCTCATTTCTTTTATAGGAAACTCCGCTAATTTTAAAAGAATTTCACCTTTCCCATCAAATAATGGACAAGCTTGATATAAGCCCGTTTCAACAAATAATTGCAACGCTTCTTTACGATGACCGCTTTGAATCATTTTTTCAAATTCAACTTTCATTCGTTCAACTGCAACTTTAGATAAATTCATTTTTAAAAGAGAAATCGCATTCTTCGTTTCTTCTTCAATTTGAAATCCTAACTGACCGACAAAACGTACCGCACGAAACATTCGTAATGCATCTTCGTTAAAACGTTCTTTTGCATCGCCGACACAGCGAATACATTGCCGTTCTAAATCTCCAATCCCATCAAAGAAATCGATTAATTGATCATCAATTCCTATCGCTAAAGCATTAATTGTAAAATCACGTCGTTTTAAATCTTCTTCTAGCGAGCGAACAAAGGTTACTTTATCTGGATGTCTAAAATCTTCATAGCCTTCTTCTGTTCGAAAAGTTGTGACTTCATAACCTTCTTTATGATAAATAACCATCACCGTACCATGTTCAATTCCCACATCAACTGTATGAGAAAATATCTCTTTAACTTCTTGAGGAGTAGCACTTGTAGCAATATCTACATCTGAAATAGGCTTATGAAGGAGCATATCTCTTACTGAACCACCTACAAAATAGGCTTCATATCCTGCATCAACTAATTGTTGCATCACAGGTAATGCTTCTAAAAATAATGGTTCTTTTTGAATAGACATTCACTCGCCTCTCTTTCTCTTATTTTTCTAGTTCTTTTAATTTTTCTGTTAATTTTATAAATAACGTTTGATTGCCAGTTTCTAACGCTTGATCAATTTGCGTTAAAATTTCTTGTTTTAAGACATCTGTTTGAATTTCTGCTAACGCTTGATGAACTTCTTCGTCTGAAGAGCTTTCTTCTTCGTAAAAAGGATTCTTCTCTAGTATACCAAATTTTACCATAGTCAAGTAAGCATCTTCGAATTCCATTTCAATATAGCATTCTTCTTTCCAATTCAATCGAATATCATGGAATGCTTGTTCCGGATTATTAAAACGTGTTCCTGCTTTATAAAAATAAAAAGATTCATCAGGCGCTTTATCTGTCGAAAACCACATCCCTTTTGGTGTACAATCTACTTTTTCCACAAAATGAATTTGTTTTAGTAATAATTCATGATTCAATAAATAATTTAAGATCCATAACGCTTCTCTTCTTTTTAACGCATGATTCGATACAAACCATGAAATAAAATTTTTCTTATCTTCTAAACTTGGTTGAAACATCTTTCCCACTCCTTATGCTTCAAAATATTGTTGTAATTCTTGTAACTCCTCATTTAAAGGTTCAAGATTTTGACCATGTTCTAACCATTCTTTCGCTTCAGCAACTCTACCTTCCTCTCGAAGGAATCTTACATAATCAATAATAAACTCTACTGAATCTTCTAATTCAACACTAGCTTTTTGATAAAATTCTAGTGCTTCTTCAAATTCTTCCAGACCTTCTTTGGCTCTTGCCATTAAATAGAAAATTTGCCCATTTTCTAAGCCTTCTTCTATTTCCGTTGCTAAAATATCTTGAACTTCTTCGAACTCTTCTTGATATAATAAGACTTCTGTATAAGCTTGCATAATTTCAAATGATTCAGGGGATAATTCATAAGCTTGCTTTAGCGCTTCTTGTCCTTTTTCCATTTGCCCAATGGATAAATAACTCACGCCTAAACTAAAGAATGGGTCTTTCTCATATGGATAAGTTTCTGTGATTTTAGATAAGCTCATAATCGCTTTTAAATACTCATGTTTATACATTTGAATATGACTTATTCCTAGTAAAGCTTCATAATGTTCTTCATCACGAGATAAGATTTCTTGATATAATTTTTCTGCATGGTCATAATTTCCTACTTGGACATCATGTTTTGCAATAGTCATTAATAATTCATTCGAAGCTGATTCTAATCCTTCATCGGATACTAGTTCTTGTAAAGGTTCGTCATTTCCAATTTCCAAAGAAGCTTCCACTAATAATTCTCTAGCTCTATTTTCTTCACCAGTTTCTTCAGTGGGATTTTTTAAAAATCTTTCCAAATACTGCGCACTTCTCTCCATCGAACCAGACTCAAATAATAAAGTGCCGAGATAAAAATCTAAGATGACTTCTTCCGGAGCTAATTCTTTTGCGAGTAATAATTTTCTTTCAGCCACATCATAATAACCTTGCGCTTTATATAACTCTGATAAAATCACTAAAACACTTGGGTAGTTCTGATTATCTTCAGGAATATCATATAAAACTGATAATGCTTGATCATACTCGCCTTGATTCACTAAAATTTCAGCTAGTAAAATAGTCCAAGCAGATTCTTCCGGTTCAAATTGAGTTAATAGTAAATAAGCCTGTCTTGCTTCATCAAAAAATCCACTACTTGCACTAAATGCCGCTAATTCAACTAATTCTTCTATTTTATCTTCTGTCACTTCTTCCATAAATTGATGAAAAAGTGAATATACTTTTTCTAACTCTTGTTCTTCTAATGCATTTTGAATTTGTTCAACAATTGATTTCATAATTTCTCCATTTCTGTAGGCAACAAAAAAGATGCTATATTGATTTAACTCTAATATAGCACCTTTATGAAATAGTTTCTATGAAAATATCATAATAAACTGATTAGTTTTTTACAGCATCTTTCAAAGCTTTACCTGCTTTGAATGCAGGAACTTTGCTTGCTTCGATTTGGATTTCTTCACCTGATTGAGGGTTACGTCCTTTACGAGCAGCACGTTCACGTACTTCGAAGTTACCAAAACCGATAACTTGTACTTTTTCACCTGCTTGTAATGCTTCTTGAATTGTTTCGAATAATGCATCAACTACTGCTGAAACATCTTTCTTTGTTAATTGCGTTTTTTTAGCTACGCGATCTACTAATTCTGCTTTATTTGCCATGTTAGTTTCACCTCCATCACACAAGAAATAATTCAGTACTTATTGAGTGGTCCAATAATACTGGAAACCTAACTGATGATTTCTAGACAAGTATACCATTTGATTGGCGGACTTTCAACGAATAATACTAGGAAATTATCATTTTCTTTGACGAACAATCATATGAATTGGTGTTCCTTCAAATCCAAAGGCAGCACGAATTCGATTTTCTAAGAAACGTTCGTATGAAAAGTGCATTAATTCTACATCATTTACAAAAACAACAAATGTTGGTGGTTGAATTGCTACTTGTGTCATATAGTAAATCTTCAATCGATTTCCTTTATCTGTAGGAGTCGGATTCATTGCAATAGCATCCATCAATACATCATTTAAAATCGATGATGAAATACGTTTCGAACGAACTTCATGAATTTCTTTTAATAATGGTGCAATTCTAACCAATCTTTGTTTTGTTTTAGCTGAAACGAATAAAATTGGTGCATAAGATAAGTATAGGAATTCTTTACGAATATTATCTTCAAACTCTTTAAAAGTTGAATTATCTTTTTCTAAAGTATCCCATTTATTCACTAAAATGATAACACCTTTACCTGCTTCATGAGCATAACCTGCGATTTTCTTATCTTGTTCTTGAATTCCTTCTTCAGCATTCAAGACAACACAAACAATGTCACTACGTTCAATCGCTCTTAACGCACGTAAAACGCTGTATTTCTCAATAGATTCGAAAACACGTCCTTTTTTACGAATACCGGCTGTATCAATCATTTTAAAGATAGTACCTTCTTCGTCCGTAAAGCTTGTATCAATGGCATCACGAGTTGTTCCTGCAACATTCGATACAATAACACGTTCTTCCCCTAGCATTGCATTCACTAAACTAGATTTTCCTACATTTGGACGACCAATAAAGCTAAAACGAATCACATCTGTATCATCTTCTTGATCATCATGTTCAGGAAATGCTTTTACAGCTGCATCTAATAAATCTCCAAGCCCTAAACCATGACTTCCTGAAATTGGGAATGGTTCTCCAAAACCTAATGCATAAAAATCAAAAATATCTGATCTTAATTCTGGATTATCTACCTTATTTACAGCTAATAATACAGGTTTATTCGTACGGTAAAGCATTTTTGCAATATGCTCATCCGTTGATGTTACACCTTCTTTTACACTTGTTAAGAAAATAATGACATCTGCTTCTTCCATTGCAATTTCAGCTTGCATACGAATATTAGACATAAATGGTTCATCAGTGATATCAATACCACCTGTATCAATAATATGAAATTGATGTCCTAACCATTCACCTTCAGAATAAATTCTATCTCTCGTTACTCCAGCAATATCTTCTACAATCGAAATTCTTTCACCAACAACTCGGTTGAAAATTGTAGACTTCCCAACATTTGGACGCCCTACAATCGCAATAACTGGTGTTGACATCAAAATTCCTCCTTATATAATGTATTTAGGTTATTAAAGGCGACCTATACGCCTAAATAACT
>CAUSWE010000003.1:0-98835 GCA_963535215.1 uncultured Granulicatella sp.
TCTCTTAACTCAAACGGTAATGGTTTATCTTGAACATGTTGTGTTAAGAAGTATAGATACTTCATGCCTTCAACTCCAAGACGTTTATTTGCATCTTGTAAAGCTTGTACATAATCTCTTACGGCTTCTAAAGCTTTCATATCTTTTGCTTCAATTGCTTTATTCGCTGCATCTCTTAATTCATCTTTTGTAACATTATAATCATTTAACTCTAAATCATTAATTGTACGAATAATACTTTCGTGTAATGCATTTAGTGTTTTCTCTTCTTTAGAAAGTTCTGGTGTTGTTACTGTTGATGCTTTTTCAATATATTTTTCATCAAATTGTTTTAATAACTCTAAATATCCTTGTGTTGAATTGCCTTTTTCATCTAAACGTTCTTTGATTTCACGTAAACTTGTTAGGATACGACTTAATTCAACAGGTTGTGTTTTATATTTTTCAGATGCTTTATTCGCTAATGCTTCAATTTGACTTTCAACTGCTTTTGTATCTAAGTCTCCAGCAATATATGTTGGTGTAATTTCTTTTAATTTATTTGCAACATATTTTTTTGCACCTTCAATATTTTGAATTTTTAGAGAGTGACTATGGTCTCCATGTGGTACTTCAAATTTATCTCCTAAAATTCGAATATCTTTTACAGAAATTCCCATACGTTTCGCTAAAGAAGCAATTTCTTGTGCAAATCGTAATTCAGGATCAATAGATGCATCAGAACTTGGAACTTCAAAATTACGTAATGGAATCGCCCATGGATGTTGATGTGATCGGTCTTGTCCTTGTTCCATATTTTGGAAAGCAAACACTTTACCTACATATTTTCCATCCTTATAGGCAGATTCTAACTTAATAGTATTTCTTTCAACACCATATGCATACGTAATATAATCTAAATATTTTTGCACTTCTGGAGATTTAATAGTTAGATTTTTCTCATATTGAGCTGCAACATCATCTTCGTCAGAAGATTCATTTTCATGTTTATCGCCGTCATGATCATGGTGGTCACCTTCGTGCTCATGGTTATCTCCATCATGGTCATGGTGGTCACCTTCGTGCTCATGGTTATCTCCATCATGGTCATGGTGGTGATTATCTAAAATTGGATTTCCATTTTTATCTTTATAAACAAAGTGAGTATGATTGCCATGACGAACGAGATATCCTGAATCAGTTTCGGCTATAATATCTTCTTTTTTGAAAACAAAACCATCGTGATGCACACCTTCATGCTCTTCTTTTTCTCCGTCATGGTTGTCATGTTCGACTTCGTGGTCAGATTTGTTGGCTTCGTGTTTTTCACCCTCGTGATCGTGGTGTTTGCCTTCATGCTCATGGTGTTCACCTTCGTGTTCATGTTTGTCACTGTCATGGTCATGATTATCTAAAATTGGATTTCCATTTTTATCTTTATAAACAAAGTGGAAATGGTTTCCATGACGTACAACATATCCCAATTCATTTTCTTCTACAATATCTTCTTTCCTAAATACAAAGCCATCATGGTCATGGTCGTGATGTTCGCCTTCATGCTCATCTTTATCTCCATCAGCGTCATGGTGTTCGCCTTCATGTTTATCACCTTCGTGATCATGATGCTCACCTTCATGCTCATGTGTGTCGCCTTCATAATGATGGTGTTCATCTCCCTCTTCATGATGTTCAGCAGTTGCTACTGGATTTCCTTCTTTATCTTTATAAATAAAATGGAAATGGTCGCCGTGTCGAACTACATATCCTGTTTCTGTCTCACTGACAACATCTTTTTTATCAAAAACATAGCCATCTTCAACTTCTTCATGATTTTCATGTGCTACTGAATTTGTAGCCATTGTTGTAGCAATTGTTTGTTGCGCATTATTTTTATAAATAAAGTGGAAGTGATCCCCGTGACGTACAACATAACCCATTTCGTTTTCTTCTACAATATCATTTGGATTGAAGACATATCCGTCATCTGTAGAACTAATAGTTTTCGCAGTAGAAGTTTTTTGTTCATAAATAGCATCTGCTGGTGGAGCTCCGTATACAAAATGATAATGATCTCCGTGTTTTTTTAAATATCCATTTTCGAATACTTCTCCAACAATTGTTTTTGGTTTATTATTTTTAATTTCTTCTGCAATTTTTTCAAATTTTGTCATTTGAGCATTAGAAACGGTTGTTTCTTCAGCTTGTTGTTGATTTTGTTGTTTTGAATGGTTTTGCGTTAGTCCACAAGCTGCTGTACTAATCGCTAGAACACTCGCTAATCCAGCCATCCAAAGTTGTTTTCTGGTAGGTTTCATTGATATCTCCTTTGCAAATCGTAAATATTACGTTTTATAAAATAACCTTTTTTCAACCTTTTGTCAAGCCTTATCTCTTAATTTTTTTATAAAAAAAGAGACGACATTTGTCGCCTCCATATTTCAATAATTTTTCTCTGTAGCATTAGGCATGAGACCGACAGGGCTGCTGCCGTCCTTCGCTACTTCAGAGAAGTCCATTTCGCCTATTTCACTTGTTTAATATGCCAAATTCTATCCGCATATTCCTTAACAGAACGATCCGCTGAAAAAATACCCGCTTTTGCAGTATTCACTAAACTCATCTTTTCCCATTGTTTTTCATTATTATATGCAGCTTCAATTTGTTGTTGCGCATGAATATACGATTCAAAATCAGCTAAACACATAAATGGATCATGATTCAATAAATAATCTACTAAGAAATTAAAGTTCATACCACCAACAGTCATCGTACGAATGAAATCAAGTGTTTGCTTCACTCTTTCAGAACGATTATACCATTCCCAAGGTTTGTATCCTTCTTCTACTAATTGATTCACTTCTTCTGTTTTTAATCCAAAAATAACAATATTTTCTTCTCCAACAGCTTCAAGAATTTCAACATTGGCACCATCTAATGTTCCTAATGTAATAGCACCATTTAACATTAATTTCATATTACCAGTACCACTTGCCTCTTTACCAGCTTGAGAAATTTGTTCACTGACATCCGCTGCCGGTAAAATAATTTCTGCAAGACTTACTTTATAATCTGGAATAAAGACTACTTTAATATATTCTCTTACTAATTCATCACTTTCAATTAATTGCGAAATTGAATGGATAAATTTAATAATATTTTTCGCCATATCATATCCAGATGAAGCTTTTGCTGCAAAAATAAAGGTTCTTGGAGTTGGTCTTAATCCTTGATATTTAATCGCTTGATATAAATAAACAATATGCAAAGCATTTAATAATTGGCGTTTATATTCATGAAGTCTCTTCACTTGTACGTCAAAAATAGAATTTGGATTTACCGTAATTCCTAATGTATCTTGAATGTACGCTGCTAATTGTTGTTTCTTCTGACGTTTAATATTTTTTAATGCATGTAAAACTTTCTCATCATCTTGATACTCCAATAATTTAGAAATATTCGATAAATCTTTGACAAAATCAATGCCAATTAAAGATTCTAAATAATTCGTTAACTCAGGATTTGCCTGCCCTAACCATCTTCTATGGGCAATTCCATTTGTCACATTACCAAATTTATCCGGATATAAAGCATAAAACGAACGGAATGTAGAATCGACTAAAATATCACTATGCAATTTCGATACACCATTGACATAATGACTACCAACGATCGATAAGTTCGCCATTTTAATCATACCATCATAAATAATCGCTGTTTCTGGTAATGTCATTTCATAACCCATATCAATCACCCATTGACAGAAGCGACGATTAATTTCTTCTATAATAGAATAAATTCTCGGAAGAATTGGTTGGAACAAATCCACAGCCCATTTTTCTAATGCTTCAGACATAATGGTATGGTTCGTATAAGCAAATGTTTTCGTAGTGATGTCCCATGATTTTTCCCAAGAATAATGATATTCATCAATTAATAATCTCATAAATTCTGCTACTGCCATCGCTGGGTGAGTATCATTAATATGAAGTGCTGCATATTCATGGAAGTTCTCTAAAGTTCCAAATTCACGGTAATGATTTTTCACTAGTTGTTGTAGTGAGGCACTAATGAAGAAATATTGTTGTTTAATTCGTAATTCTTTTCCTTCTCTTGTGCTATCTGCTGGATATAATAATTTAGAAATAGAAGATGCAATCGCTTCTGCTTCTGAAGAACGAGAATATTCTCCACGTTCAAATAATTTCATATTAAATCCTGTTTTGGCTTTTGCTTCCCATAAACGTAATGTATTGACTGTATCTGTATCATATCCTGAAATTAATAAATCATATGGTTCAGCTTGAATAGCTGTATAATCTTCATGAGTCACACGGAATCCTTCTGATGTCATTTCTTCTTTAATATTTCCATAGAAACGAACTTCTACTTCTTCATCACTACGATAAACTAATCCATATTTTCCTAAATCTAACCAGTGATCCGGAAATTCTTGTTGCCAACCATTATTAATCACTTGCTTAAAAATTCCATATTCATATAGAATAGAAAATCCTGTTACTGGATAATCTTGACTCGTTAATGCATCTAAATAACAAGAAGCTAGACGTCCTAAACCACCATTTCCAAGACCTGGATCAGGTTCAATTTGATAAATTTCATCTAAAGAAATGTGATGTTGGTTCAAATAAGATTCGATTTCTTTTTCAATTCCTAAATTAAACAAATTATTTCTTAACGTTCTTCCAACTAGAAATTCCATAGACATATAATACGCACGTTTCACTCTACGTTTTTTCAATTCTTGTTCATATCCGAATTTCTTTTGAGATAAAATCTCACGAACACTTCTCATCATTGCTTCGTATACTTGACGTTTACTAGCATGATCAATGGTTACGCCAAATTGAATTTGTAAGGTTTTTTCCATACGTTGTTGAAAATTTAATGAATTCACAAAAATCACCTTTACCCTTTTTATAAAATTGATTGATATAACGAAACATATTGCTTCGCAGATTGATTCCAACTAACATCTTTACTCATTGCTTGAGAGACAATCGAAGCCCAATTATTTTTTTGATAATCGTAGACATCTTTTGTACGTCTTACTGCATCTAATAAATCTCCAGAATTAAAACTTTCAAATGTAAATCCTGTTCCATGAACCCCATCAAATGGTTGAACTGTATCATATAATCCACCTACACGATGAACAATTGGAACTGTTCCATAACGCATAGAAATTAATTGTGATAATCCACATGGTTCAGTTTTAGAAGGCATTAAAAATGCATCACACGAAGCATATACTTTTGAAGACATTTCACTTGAGAACATGATTAAACTTCTAACAGCATCATGTCTACGATATTCTAAGGAACGTAAGGCTGATTCATAGTGTGCATCACCTGTTCCTAAAATTACCAATTGGATTCCTAAATCTAACAATTGATCTGCGACATCTAATACTAAATCAATTCCTTTTTGATGGGTTAATCTCGTAACCATTCCTACCATCATCTTGTGAGGATTTTCTTCTAAAGCCATTTGTCTTTGAAAGGCTAATTTATTTTCTACTTTGTTAGATATGGTTGATAATGAATAATTTCTTTCAAGATGTGGATCCGTTTCTGGATTAAATACATTTGTGTCTAGTCCATTCACGATTCCTACTAATTTCCCTTGTTCCACTTGCAAAATTTTATCCAATCCATATGAAAAATACGGATTTAAAATTTCTTTTGCATACGTTTGACTCACTGTATTCACACGGTTCGCTAATTGAATGGCTCCTTTTAACAAATTCAAATCACCATTATAAATTAGAGCGTCAAAATATTTATTATCTAATCCAAATAAATTGCCCATCTCGTACGGATTGAATTTCCCTTGAAACTCAATATTATGAATCGAAATGACTGATTTCATGTTTTGATAAAAATCCATACCTCTTGACTTGTAATCATCTAAATAAATAATTGATAGTGCTGTATGCCAATCATTTGCATTAATGATATCTGGTTGGTAATCAATATGCGGTAAAATTTCTAAAGCAGCTTTAGAAAAGAATGCAAATCGCTCACCGTCATCATCTTGTCCATATACAGATGAACGATTAAAATATTGTTCATTATCAATGAAATAATAAGTAATTCCATCAATTTGATATTCAAAAATACCACAATAGGCATGTCTCCAACCGTACTGTACAAAAATATATTTTTTATATTCTAAAGGAAATTTTTCACGATTGATACTAGAATATAAAGGTAATACTACTCTAGCTTCTACTCCCTCAGCTTGTAATGCTTTTGGAAGTGAACCAATCACATCTCCCAGTCCTCCAATTTTTACAAAAGGGGATGCTTCTGCAGCAATAAATAATACTTTCATCCTCATTCTCCTTATTAATTGTAATAGGAACCTACTTCTAATCAGTGTGAAAACGATACACTAATTACTTCCCATTATACTCTTATTTACAAGATTTTAAACAAAATATTGTTCATTTTTTAACTTTTTTCATTAGATTTCTGAAAAGTTACTTGAACACAAAAAACGACAGTCTTATAGACTGCCATTTTCTTTGATTGTTTTATGAATTAATTTTCTAAAAGTTTGAGAATAAATCTTTGCTCGATTTGGAATGCATTGCATCACTCGATTCGCATACGGAGAATTGATAGAGCGTGTATCTAAAATCCATATCTCTGCTTTTTCTTGATGTGGGCGATTCATTCTTCCTAGTCCTTGATAAAATTGTTGCAACATTTTTTCCAGTGCATAATCTTGGAAATAATGACGATTTTGTAATTTCATTTCCTCAGCAATGACTCTTTGCTGTAATTGTGTTGGATTTGGGAAAGGTAATTTTGGAATAATTAATTGATCAATCGAAACATCTCCACTATCAAACCCTTCCCAAAAACTATACACGCCTAATAATAAGACAGATTCTTGTTGCTGAAATTTCCGCTGAACCTTTCTACTCGACTGATTGGTCCGTTGGACTAATAATGGAATGTCTGGATGTTCTAATAAGACTTGCTCCAATTCCTCTAGCATTTCAATGGAATGAACCAATACTAAACATCTTCCCTGTTTTCTTTGATAGATATCTACTAATTGGCTCGCTAATAATTCCACTCTTTCAGGTGTCACAATGATGGAAGGAGTCGGTAAATCCGTAGGAATCAATATAGAGTGTTCAAAATTTTGATATGTTTTTGGTAAAAACAATCCATCTTCTTGTTTTACGATTGAATGAAATAGTGGTGTAAAAATTGGAATGGTTGCAGAAATCCCAATAAACTGATGAATAAATGGTTGAATTTCTCTCCACATTTTTAAAGCAGATTTCATACTTTCTAGCTGTAAACTATATTGTCCTTTTTTCAACACATAAGAAACGGCTACATATCCCTCTTCTTGTTTTAATAAGAGAACCATTTCTTGTACAATTTTTTGTAAACAAGCATGAGTTTTTTGAACAAGTTCATCATTGCCTTTAAAATCAAATGTGAGTTTTAATAACTCAACACAAGCTGATTTTACTGCTGCTAATGTTTGATGATGAATACTCTTCTCCCATTCTTCTGTAGATAACAATATCACTGAAGTAGGATAACTTTCTTTTCGAATCATTTGCATCCATTCTTCATATAAGTCACAAATCTCAAGCAATCGACGATTAATTTGTCTAGATTGATGTTCTTCCTTACTTGACATTTCTAAATAACTTTCTAAATGATATTCATTCCACTCCATTTGTATTTGCCATAATGGATCAAATTCCAATAATTTTTGTTCTTGGCTTTCTAAAACATGTTCCAATTGTTGTACTTCATCCATGATCACAATCGGTTTATCAAAATGTTCTCTTTGAGGAGCTTGTTTTAAATATTGGACTAAAAATGCTTGATTGGTAATTACCATCTTAGACTTTCTTGCATGTCGTATCGCTCTACGATAGAAATCCATTTTAGAAAATTGTCTTTCTTTTCTAGTAATTTTCTCCCATATTTCACGATGGTAAAATAAAGAATTACATTCGGATAAATCTCCTGAAGTTGTTTGTGCTAACCATTTTAATAAAGCAATTACTGTTAAAGCACTTTTCTGATTTTGATATTGTTCATATTTTTCTAAAACTTCAGCTAGTCCTGACAATGAAAGATAATGCTCTTGTCCTTTGACAGTTGCTATTGGAAGTGAGATTCCTAAATTTTCTTCTAATGGTTTGATTTCCTGCTCAACTAATTGTTGTTGTAGTAAAATCGTCGAAGTGGCAATCCATATTGGATGATTTTGTGACTGTACTTGTAAAGAGACTAGTAAATACGCCAACGTTTTTCCAAGTCCTGGTTCCGCTTCTACCCAATTAATAGAATGACCAAAATTCAATCTTTCTAACATAAATTCAATTAATTGAACTTGTAATGGTTGATATTCAATGACATTTTTCTCCACTAATTGATGATAAAGTTCCAATGCATTCCATTTTTGTGTCTGTTCATTATCTTCATCTTTTTCAACAATAGGATTCAATGCAAATCCCTCTATAAAAATAAATTCTTTTTCTTTTTGCGATACTAAAGTATTTTGACAACAGTCATGAATCACTTTTCCTGTTTCAGCCATTAAACTATCCGCAAATAATGACATTTGCTGTAAAGTAGGAGCGGGTAATTGTTCTAATTCCTCTAAACAGTTTAAAAATAATTGAGCAGTTGCATACGCATCGCTTCCTGCTGAATGAATTTGTTGATGTGGAATTTCTAATAATTGCGTTAAATCTTGCAGACGATAACTCTCAATCGTCGGATAGCAAATTTGCGCTAATTGAACAGTATCCACACAAGGAGCACTCCATTCAATTCCTGCTAATTCTCTAAAACTTTCTACTAAGTAGGAATAATCAAAACTGATATTATGAGCTACAAATGTTTTTCCTTCTAATAATTGAAAAATAGTTGAGGCAATTTCATCAAAATAAGGGGCTTGCTTCACTTCTTTCTTGTCGACTCCTGTTAATTGTTGAATCTCATGAGGAATCGTTGTCTCTGGATTTATATACAAATCTACTTGAGTAACAATTTCTCCTTGTTCAATAATGGAACACCCAAATTGAAAAATTCTTCCACCTTCTTCAAATTTAGGACCCGTTGTTTCTAAATCCACTACTGCATAACTCGTTTTCATTCTCTCACCTACTTTTCTCATAAAATTAGTTTACTAACTCTTTTAGGGAAACGCAACTATTCTCATAAAAAAGAAGTACACTTCCTTATAGTTGGAAATGTACCTCATCTTTTACTCCATATTTTTTGGAAACTCTATTGTAACCGTTACTTGCTTTTCATCCTTTTCTAGCTGATAACTAAATCCATAATGCTCTAATAAATTTTGAACGACTAATAAACCAATCCCTGTTTTCTTTTGATTTTCTTCTAATAGGTCATTCATTTCTTCTATGGCATCATTCACTTCATTTTGAATCATGAAACTATTTTCATCCGAAACGATTCGAATGACAGAACCTTTTTTAGCATATTGATACGCATTACTAAAAATATTGGAGAGTACAATTTTAAAAGCTTCCTGTCCGATTAATAATTGCTTTGAAACAATATGACTATGAATGGTTAAATTTCTCTTCATTGCAATCCAATGATGATCCTGAGTAACTTTTTGAATCTCTTCTTCGAGGGAAATCCATTTTGCTTTTTCTCCTAGAGCTTCCTTAGATTCTCTTAATAATTCAACTACTTTTTCTGTAAGCCCATCAACAATTTGAATACATTCATCAATATAATAATCACGATTTTTATATTTTCCAACATGATATTTCATATTTTCTAAAATAATTTTTAAACTTGCTAAAGGTGTTTTTAAATCATGAGAACGTCCACGGAAAAATTCGTATTTGATTTTTTCTAATTGAAGAATCATTTCATTCTTTTCTTCTACATTATCAATCACTTGTAATAAATTAATATACAATTGATTAATTTGTGATTTTAATTCACCAATCTCATCGGTCGACTGAACCTCTAACAAAGCATGACGATCCAATTCCTTCATTCTTCTCATTGTCTTTTTCATCTGTTGAACTTGTTTCGTTATCATTCTCGCATAAATCCAAGCTATCATCAATGACATCACGAAGGATACTAACAAAGTATACGGTAAAAATTTCCAACTTAAAGAAATAGCTTCCTTTTGTAAATCAGTCGTTGTAATAAATTGTAAGTTTAAATTTTCTCCAGTTTTTGTTTGAATTTGTCGCTCTTCAATAACTAAAGAATTAGTATAACTTGAAAAATCAGCTGGTATCCCTTGACTAATTTCAAATTCATTAGCGCCTGTTTCAGCTCCTGCCATCAAAGTAATATCATTTCCTTTAGAATATAAGTTTACAAAATCTATAATTTGACTTTCTTCTTTTAAGTTTAAATTAGACGAAATTTGATCTGCTTTTATACTTAGTTCCTGTTGTTTCGTTTCTAGATAAGTTTTTGGAAAAATAAAATAAATTGAAACATGAATACCAATAACTAACATACTTAAAATAAAAAAAGTCGTCGCTAAAATTTTTGGAAATATTTTTAATGATTTCATAGTCTCTCCAATTTATATCCCACATTACGAATGGTAATAATACAATCCAATGCTAATTTTTTACGTAATTCCTTCATATAAACATCAATCACTCGATCAAAAGGAATTTCGTCTGTTTCTTTCCAAACTTGATCAATAATTTGTTGCCTACTTAATGCTTGCCCTTCATGATCGACTAAACATTTTAAAATTTCAATTTCTTTAGCGTTCATATCTACTTTTTCACCAGAAAGAGTTGCTGTATAACTAGAGAAATTTACACTTGTATTTTGATACGTAAACACTTCTGTATCCGGATAATAACGTTTCATTAAAGCATCAATTCTCGCTTTTAAAACAGGTAAGGAAAATGGTTTTTCAATATAACCATCTGCTAATTGACTAAAAGCTTTTAATTGATATTCTTCATCGCTAAAAGCGGTTAACATTAATGCAGGTATTGAACTTTTTCTTCGAATATATTCTAGTACTTCTAATCCATTCTTTTTCGGCAATTGAATATCTAATAGCACTAAATGAACTTCATTTGAATCAAATAATTCAATCGCTTCTTGTCCATCCCTTGCCGCAATCATCTCATAATTACATTCACTTAAATAATCACAGACTCCTTCACGAATTGGTGCTTCATCTTCAACCATTAAAATTCTCACAGCTTCATCTCCTCTCATTCTTATTATAAATGATTTTCTTATTTCTGTCCTTGTCATTTCATAAAAAAGGAGCAGACTTAGAATTCTTTTTATTCTTTGTCTGCTCATTTTAGTTATTTATCTCAAATTTAATTACAATTTATGGTTCTTAGAGGTTCATCAATTTCTCCCTTTGAGTTTTTGAACTCCTATTCAACATCCATTAATAAGTCTTTAGGATTTTTACTAAATGTTTTCACACTTGCAATCGTTAAAGCAATCCCTAATACCACAATCATAAATCCAATGACATAAAGTACATTTGTTGGTTGAATCACCATTTCTAATGAAGTTAATGTTTTATTAAAGCCATCTACTTCAGCTCCGCCACCTAGACCCGTTGAGGCTGCTTGTTTTCCTATTTGTTTTGCAATACTTGAAGTAACACTCGCTAACAATTGATTTCCAACTGTTTTTCCTGTAAAAGTAGCTACTAAAACAGCACCTATAAATGCTGGGAAACTAATGAACAATAACTCCCATACAAATTGTCCAAATATTTCCATTTTAGATAAGCCAATCGATAATAGAACACCAATTTCTCTTTGACGTGCATTCATCCATAAGAATAGTAATAAGGCTACTGTAATTCCTGCAAATGCAATAGATCCAATAAATAATTTATTTGCAATTGAATACATCCCAGAAATTGATTGTTGTAGGGCTGGGAAGTTAGAAGAACTTTTTACTAAATTATAAGATTTCCAATTAATCGCTAATTTCCCTAAATCTTTAATGACTGTATCAAGATTTTTATTTCCTTTTACAAAGAATGTCGCATCTTGATACACTGCTGTATCTTCTGTATTTCCATATACTTTAGCAGCTGTATGAATATCGGTTACTAAAGTATTTTCATATAATTCTTGTGCTGCTGTAACTCTCGTTTTATTATGACCATCAAATAGACCTTTAATTTCAACTTCTACCGTTTCATTAGCACCTTTTTCATTATCAGCATCATAGACATTTGATTTTAATGTAATTTTATCGCCTACTTTTAAGTGATTTTTTTCAGCTAAATCTTTATGCATTAAAATTTTATTTTTATCGCTTTCTACTAATGGACTTCCTTCCACTAATTGATAAGCCCCAGAAACAAATTTATTTTCTTTCGCAGAATCATTAACCCCTGTTAACATAACCGCACGTTTAAACTTCTTAATACGATCAGGTGTTAACACTCCTTGAGTTTCTTTTGTTTCAATAATATCGTAGTCTGCTAAATCAGCTACACTATTAATACGTTTAACAGTTCCTTCAATATCTGGAGATTCAGAGATTTTTTTAATATCTTCTCCTTTAATGTTTCCTCCACCACGAGGTGTTCCTTGATTCACACGACGATTAATTTCCATTGAAAAACTATTTGTAATATTTTTAAATACTTCTTTTGAAGCTTGATTCGTTGCATCTTTCATCGACAATCCAATCATACTTAATGTCGCCATAGATAGCACAACGGCAAATAATACGAATGATTTGAAGATTTTTCTTGAAATATAAGCAAATGCATTTTTTATCATAATCTTTCTCCCTCTACTTATTTCACTTCGTGAAGTTTTGTTTCACGTAATTCTAATATTGTATCTGCAGCATTTGCTACTTCGTTACTATGTGTTACTACAATGACACATTTTTTTCTTTCTTTTGCCAATGATTTTAGTACATCAATAATTTCACCCGCTGTATGTTCATCTAAATTTCCGGTTGGTTCATCCGCCAAAATAATTGGAGCCTCTGAAACCAACGCACGAGCAATAGCTACCCTTTGTTGTTGTCCTCCTGATAATTTTAAAACATTACGATTTACATGACTTTCTTCTAATCCTAATTGTAATAAAATTTCCTTTGTAGCTCTAGGATTGACTAATCGAATATTTTCTAAAGGAGTTAAATAATCAATTAAATTATAATTTTGGAATACTAAGGAAATATGATGTTTACGATGATAACTATCTCCTTTTTCTTGAATATCTTCTCCTTCAAATAAAATCTTTCCACTTGTTGGATTATCTAGTGCTGCTAATAAAGATAATAATGTTGATTTCCCAGAACCCGATTTCCCAATAATTGCGTAAAATTTTCCAGCTTCAAATTCTTGATCAATTTGTGATAACACAGATTGACGTGCTTCCTTATATTGATAACTGACTTTATTCATTGATAATACACTCATGTTCATTCTCCTAACTCATTTTTGATAATATTTCTTTTGGTTTTTTCATTAAAAAGATTCCTAATGTTACAGCAATTGAGAATACAATTACCATTGCTAATAATGCATAACTTTGACTAAAAACGGTCATGACTGCCTGTTGTGCTCCTTTTGAAATAAAGTTTCCTAAAGAAGATTGCCCCTGATCCATCGATATAAATCCATTCATTAATTGATGAACCATAACAGGTCCTAATGCAAGCGAAACAAAAATAGCTGGAATCGTTAATAAAAATAATTCAACAAAGAATTTGCCAATAATCCAAGCTTTATGAATTCCAATCGATAATAAAATACCAATTTCATAAATTCTTTCACGCACACTTAACATTAGCATTAGTGATAAAACAACTGCTCCAGCAATTAATATTCCTACTGTCATCCATTGAACCATACTTTGAAGACCTGTAATACTTTCTAAAATATCATCAAAATCTTGCTTTTGATCCTCGATTACAAACTCTTCCCAATTGAATGGTAAGGCTTCTATAGCTTGTTTCATTTTCAGTAATTCTTCGCTTGAAGAAGCAAAGATATTTAAGCCTGTTACGACTTCTTCTGATTCACTAGAGAATGCTTTTCGAACTGATTCATAATCCGTAAATACTGTATTTTCACTAAAATCAGAAGTTAATCCTGTATAAGTTTCTTGCTTTTTCCCAGAAAAAATTCCAACAATTTCATAGTCTACTTTTTTCTTCTCGCCAGTTTCTTGTTGGATTACATCCAGGGTAATCATATCTCCAAGATTTAATTGGTTTTTAGAAGCTAATTCTTCATGAATCATAATTTTATGAACATCTGTTGCTTCTATTATTTTTCCCTTTATTAATGAGAAAACTCCACTGGAGAATAGTTTTTCTCGATTCACTTGACTACTAGCATTAAGAGAAACAACATTTTTCATTTCATCATCAATATCATCTCGCTGAATTTTTTCTTCCCCTGTCACTACTGTGTGATTTTCTAATTTTGCAATGGTTTGATAATGTTTTTCTAAAGACTCATTATTTGCAACTTTCTTCATCTCTTCCACTTGTTTGAATGAAAAACTTGTCCCATCTTTTTTTCTAAATTCAAATGAAGAAGTTGTTGTTTGCTTTAATTGTTGTTGCACTATGGAAGTCGTAGATAATAATCTCATACAAGCAAATATACAAGATAAAATAACACTAAATATCATAATTAGTATCAGACTTTTCTTTCTCTTTCTAAAAATATAAAGTGCTGCATTTTTTATCAAAGGAATAACTCCTCTCTCTTTTCTTATCTGTCATTCATTATAAGGAGTGTTTATGAAATGTATATGAAATGAAAATAAAAAATCTCGCCAGAATAACTGACGAGATTTTTTATTATAGCGGAAATACTGCTACGCCAAGAATTGTCTTATCAAAATTATGTAATTCTTGTAATTTCTTTTCAAAATCAACATAGCGAGTCTTACCAAATTCTTCTACAAATAAGTAAGCATCAAATTGACAAATTCTTTCAAAATTAGAAGCTTCTACATATTCAATCGTTACATCTTGAAGTTTATTCTCCCATTGTTTTGCAATTGCTTTACTTGAAGTCACAACTGCAAACTCTCCATGAGTTTCTTTTTTATAGCGAATTAATTGACGTAACACTTCAGCATTTTCAATTTCAAATACTTGCTGAATATCGTATTTTTTAAAATCACCAGCACGATTCATTGTTGGATTAAATAAATACCATGCAAAATTAATAAAGATAACCATAAAACCAGCGAATACAAAAACAACCACCATTCTTAATACTAATTGTTTTACATTGAAATTTGAAATAGTTGTTTCACTTCCACCAACTTCTTGAGAATTTACTGTATTTAATTTTTGAATCGTCACATCTTTAAAAATATCTTTATAACTATTCATTAAAGCATCCACTTTTTTCTCAATTAACTGATTTAAAGTTGGACTTGTTGTTAATGCTTTTACAGAAACCCCTGTATAGTCCCCTAATGAAGTAACAATAATTTTCTTTTCCCAGAAATCAACATCTGAATTTCTTAATTGAGTGGCATTACTTGCAATTTCTCCTGCAAATGTTGCAACTTCTTGATCCGTTGAATCATTGAATAAATAAGCTCCATTCATATTAGAGCTAATTAGTTTAGAGTAAAAATAACTAAATTGGTCATTTTTTATATTTGCTTCTGTTTTGAATTCTTTTTCTGGTGCATTAATTTTATAAATAATATAACTTGAATAACTTGTATTATTTTTTACGACTGATTTTGACGTAATAGCTTTATAACTCATCGGTACAGCCATTAAAATAAATAAGATGAATACTGCGATCGCATTCCATTTTTTCTTTTTCTTTAAATTAGCTAATAAATCAGCTAATGAATAATTTTCAAACATGTATATAACCATCCTTTGCTAATGTTGTATGATAAATTGGTTTCTTCATTGAATAGGACATTAAGAAAATCACAATGACGACAGTCCAAAATTGCATTGTAAATAAACTAAAGAAACTTTCTGAGAAACTACTTCTCGCCATAAAGAATAGATTTCCAAGGACTAATAATGATACCGTAAATCCGAGTATGTTTTTACGATAGGCTGAATGGAGTAAAGCTATTAGAATAACTCCTAAAATAGCACTTGCTATCAGTAAGCCAATAAATCCATAGTCTGTATAAATTTCCATCATGTAACTACTCCCAATACCATGTCCATCTAGATATTGTTTTTTTAATACAAGATAAGAAATATTGTGAGCATAACTATTACTTTCTAACGCTAATTCAATACTATTCGTTGTCGATTTAAAAGCTTTTGTTCCTAATACATTTATACCAATACTACCACGATAGAAATAATCGATAATTGGTCCAAATGTAAAGTTTCTCATTTCTCGAATTGGTAAACTACTACGATAGAGATACCCTCTCGCTAAAACTCCAAAACTAGTTCCTTGTTTATAAATAAAATCAACTAATAAAGCAAAAATACTATCAAATTTTAATTTTGCTCCATCACGAACATAGTTCATCGCCCCCATAGCAAGCATTAAAACTGGAGTTCCAACACCTAACGCAATTTTTTCTCTATGTCCAAGCCAAACTTCTTTTTTATCAGAATAGTGACGCATGAAGAAATATACAAAGGCAAATAATAAACTTAAAATAAATGGATTTCTCGTTCCAATGACTAAATGAATTGTATTAGCAGCAACATATAAACCTAACATAAATATTGATACTTTTTTAGAAGGTTTAGTTGCTAAATACACACATAATGCATAGAACATAAATGCTGATAATAAATAAGTAAAGTACGGTAACTTACTTGTAAAATTTGCATAATAACCATAATAAGTTGTCTGTAATCTAAAGATTAAACGTTCCACTAATCTTAATACATAAAATGGATATGTAAATAGGAATACTGTTAGTGAAACTCTTCTAACTTGTAAAATCAAACGCGCGTACGAAGTTTCATCTACTGGCTTTTCCTTTTTACGACTAAAATATCTAACGCCTATCATTCCACCGAGCCATAAACCAATTAAAGAAACCAGTATGACATTAAAGGTAAATACATACGCATCTTGTTGATAGGTTTCAAAACTTCCAATTCTTAAATAATCAATAAACGGTCTTGAAAATAAAAACACAAAAATCGTCATATAAAACAAGATATGAATTAATTGATATTTTAAGTTATGAAAACAAAATAATGTATGTGCAATAAAAACCATCACCACTGTATATAATAATGTTTCTAAATGATTATTATTTAAATAAATCAAATAAAAAACAATCGCTAATCCATAACAGAAAGTTGTAAGTACTGCATGAAGTTTTCTTAAAGAATCCGGCATCTATCTAACTCCTTTCTTCTTTTGATGATTGAAATAACTCCTCTATTTGTTGCAGTTGTTTTTCAATTGTAAATTGTTGGATAAATTCTGAATAATTCTCAGAAATTTTTCTTTCTTCAGTAATATATTTTTTTAGGGCATCAATGGCTTCTTGATTGGTCTCGATCACTTCTCCAAATTGATCCTCATTCGATAATTCTAAAGCTCCACCAACATTTGTAGAAACAAAAGGAACTCCTAATGTCACAGCTTCTACAACAGCTCCTGAAAATCCTTCTTGTTTTGATAAGGATAACAGAACTTTAGCTTGTTTTAAAATAGAGTAAGGATTTTTTTGATAGCCTAAGAAATGAACCTTATTTTCTAATTGAAGACGTTCTACTTCTTCTTTCAAGAAAATTTCCTGTTCTCCACTTCCAATATAGTATAAATGAACATCATTCACTTCGTTTTGTAATTCGTTAAAGACTTCTAACACACGATCTGTTCCTTTTAAATCTTCCAAACGTCCAATCACACAAATGCTATTTTTTTCTAATGTCACTGGAGCAACTTCTTCTGATTTTTCTAAAAGAGTAGAAAAATCATACCCATTATAAATCGTTTGAAGTTTATTTTGAAACATAGGATATACAGTTTCAATCGATTCTCTCGTTTTTTTAGAAATGGCAATAATTTTATCTGCATGACTTAATTGTTCAAAGTGATTGTTACGATAATGAGCTTGTTCTTCTTTCAAAAAGGCTTCAATACTTCCATGTATCCAAGCAATTTTTTTCACTTCTTTTCTCTTAGAAAAAGGAAATGCAGGATTCATAATAGTAAAAGAAACTTCAATATCATAATCATCTTTGACTAACCATTTTCTCACTAAATATGGAAAATAAATTCTTAAACGCCATAAAATGGAATCTATCACTCGTCCATAACTTTTCTTTTTATACGGTTTTAAAATTCGTACTCCTTCAGGAACAGCTTCATACCCTTTATCAAAATGTTCCATTTCTAAAATATCAATTTGATATTTCTCTAAATCTAAATTGGATACAATCGTTGATAAAATTTTTTCAGCTCCTCCTCCTAATGAGAATGACCACATGAAAAAAAGTACTTTTTTCTTACTTGCCATAATATTCACCTTTATAATGAGTATAACTCTTTTCTAAATCAAGTAAAACTGCATCATGATGAGCTACTTGTTTTTCTACTGGTGGAGGTGTCATATAATCTCCAAAAGCAGTTTTTAAATAGTCATCATATCCAATTGGAATTGGTAATTCCGTTTCTTCAAAAGGAAGCCACAATGCATCCTCAAAACTAGAAATAGGATACTTCTTTTTCATATAGTATGGACCAGAACATAGTTCAGTAATTCCATCACTTTCTTCTTTTGTATATTTCGTCATTTCAGCTTCAGCTTTTTTCCAAATTTTATAACGAAGTTTTTTAGAAGGAATCAGTGTTAATAATGCCTGACTTCCCCACTTCATAATTCCACCATGTTTTTCTGGAATAGTTTGAGCACAAAATAGTGAATAGACTAAAGCAGCTATCACTTGTTTTTTTCGTGATAGCCCATTAGCTGGATAATAATCCAATGGAAGTACATCTAAGGCTAATCCATGTGGAATATCCAAATCTTGTTGATAAGGTTTGATACATGTTGTTTGTGTATCTCTTATTGTAATAAATAAATTACGGTCAATATAATTTTCATTACTTTTTGACAATTGATAACGACTATCTGCTTTTTGTGGCCAAAGTTGTGCTAATTTTTCATAATCTTTTCTTGGCATAAAGAAATCTAAGTCATCATCCCAAGGAATAAATCCTTTATGTCGTAGAGTTCCAATTGCTCCTCCACCACATAAGTAGCAAAGTAAATCATTTTCTTTACAAAATTGAACGAAATACTCTGCCATTTCTAAACACTTCGCTTGAAGTGGTTCCATGATTTCACCTCATTATTAAATATCCCATTTTGCAACTGTCTTAAATGGTGTAACAGTATCTTCTTCAAAGAAATGATAAATGTCTTGGATATCTTGAATTTTATTTGATTCATGAATAATTAAATTCAATCTTGAATGTACTTGAGGACGTTCCATCATTTCAACGGCTCCTTCAAAATCTTCACGTCCTGAACGTGAACTACCTACCCAAGTTAACCCTTTTTCTAAAATGTCTCGTGTATTTAATGGAACTTCAAACTCACTTACTCCCATCATAATAACTGTACCTTGAGGTCTAATATGTTTAATAATATCTCGATAAGCTTCTTGCGTTCCAGTTCCTCCCACACATTCAAAAGCATGATCAAACGTGAAATCATCTTCAATTTCACTTACATCATACACTTCATCTGCAAATGAGAATAAACGTAATTTATCATGATTTTTTCCTACCACAATAATGGTTGAATTAGGGAACTTTTCTTTTGCTAGTGTCGCAACAACATATGCTAGACTTCCAGATCCCCAAACGACAATACGGTCTCTTCTTGAATGTGCTACTTGTTTCATTCTTGTAATACCATGAATCCCAACGGATACAAATTCTGTAATCGCAGCAACTTTTGATGGAATGGTTTCGTATTTCACCACACGATTTTTAGGAATTGTAACAAATTCTCTCATAAATCCATCATGGCCACTTGAACGGAAATAACCACCTGTTACATAGTTTTCATAAAATTCTGTTCCCTCTTCAAATTCTTTTGGAGGTTGGTTTGGAATCATGACAACTTTATCTCCAGGTTTATAAGTTCCTGAAGCATCACTGACAACAATTCCACAACATTCATGAATTAATGCCATTGGTAATTTCTTTTGTAAAATTTTCGGTGGTCTTGTCCCTTGGAAATAACGTTGGTCTGCATGGCATAATGCAATATAATTTGGTCTAACAACTACTGTATCTTCTTGCTCCATTTCAACGTCTTCATATTTCACAGAAAAATAATGCGGACGAATCAATTGATAAACTCGATTAATCACTTAGATCTCTCCCAACATCGCTTCAGCAATTTTTAAATCCGTTACTGTAGTAATTTTAATATTTGAATATTCCCCTTGAACAAGTCCAACAGGAGTATTATTTAATACAAACACTTTACAAGCATCTGTTAAAATTTGTTTTACTTCTTCTTCCATTGATTCGTAAATATCTACAAATGCGCGAATTTTGAAAGTTTGCGGCGTTTGTCCTTGATACATATGTGTACGATTCGGAATGGAAGAAATCACTTTTCCGTCTACTGACTCTACAATTGTATCATTAGCAAGAACGACAGTATCTGCTACATCATACTCTTTCATAGCAGCAATATTTTCTTGAATCATTCGGTAAGAAACAAATGGACGAACCGCATCATGAGTAATTAAAATATCATCTGAAGTTTCATCAGATTTTTCTTGAATATCATGAATAATATTCATAATACTATCATTTCTATCTTTTCCACCTGAAACAACACGAATTCTTTCTTTTTGTGTTGGAACATATTTATGGAGCAAATCTTCAAAGTAAGTCATCCAATTAGGATGAACAGCTACATAAACAATATCAATTTCTGGGACAAACAAGAATTTCTCAACGGTATGCATAATAATTGGTTTTTGGCCCAATGTTAAAAACTGTTTAGGCATATCTTGAATTCCCATACGAGTTCCCGTTCCACCAGCAAGTATTCCAGCATAAATCATTTGATTTCCTTCTTTCTATGGTGTAGTTAAATAAAATAAGTTTTCTCTTTGTTGTAATAATGGATAAGTTTTAACAGGTTTTTGACCTAAATATTGACGAATTAGATTGGATTTTTCTAATAATTCTTCATCTGTTGCATAAGAATAATAAATTTGTTCTCCTATTGAATTCGTTAATAATAACGAACGTTCTTCAATAAATGCTTGTTCTAAATGGTCAAATGAAGGGCCATATGTGTTTTTCAATGCCATAATTTTCCCAATTGGAATATCTGTTTTAACATTTTTACTTACAGCGTTCATTATTTTTTCAAAATTCGTAATTGAATTAAAAGACATCATTTTTTTCACTAATTGTTCAATGACTATTCTTTGACGTTTTTGACGACCGTAATCCCCTTCAGGATCATCATAACGCATTCTAGCAAAACGTAATGCACTTTCTCCATCTAATAATTCCGTTTTATCTTCTTCAAATGAACGTCCTTCATAAGTGAAAGTTAACGGGCTTGTCACTTCAATGCCACCAACTGCATCTACAAATTCCATTAATCCTGACATATTAATTTCCATATAAAAATCAATGTTTGTATCAAATAATTTTTCTACAGAATTAATCGCCATTTTGGCTTGTCCATAGGCATAAGCATGGTTAATTTTGTCATAGTAATTCATTCCAACAATTTCAGTATAAGTATCACGTGGAATACTCAATAACTGTGCTTTTTTCTCACTTGGATTGGCAGTTAATAACAGCATTGTGTCACTACGTCCATCTTCAGTTGGACGTCCATATGCCCCATTATCAATTCCCAATAATAAAACATTAATAGGTTTTGCATTTTCAATAATTTCTTGTGCTTCTTCTTCAGTTCTATTCCCCACATCTTGAGTAATTGTACTAATTGTTTGGTGAAATAAATTTAATTTATCAGCAAAAACGATTGAAGTGCCTACTAGCAATGCTGTTATTAAAATAAATATAAATAAAAGTTTTCCTTTTTTCTTCTTTTGTCTTCTTTTGGAGCGAAGACCAAAATCATGATGTTCTACCATTTTCTTTCCTCAAATTTCCTTTGTAATATTGGTTATTGATTATTTTTATTATTTGTTTCTGTTGCAGCCGGTTTTGGTTCAATCGTTGTATTACTTGGCACTGGTGCAAGTTCTACAGAACTAGTTTCTGGTTTCGTAGGGGCAACAGTCGTTGGTTGAATTGGTTGGGCAGGTTGAGTACCTTTTGATGTTTCAACCTTTTGATCATCATTTTTCTGAGTATTGATTACAGTTGTAGTAGTTACTGTAGTTGGGGCAACAGGTGTTGCTGGAGCTACAGGTTGATTACTTTCTACTTGAGGGACAGTTGCAGGTTCAACATATTCATCTGCAATTTCTTCTTGGTAGAATGATGAATTTGTTGGTTGATGATTTTCCACTTCTGGAACAATTTGTGTCTCATTTGTTTCAATATGTTTTAGAGAATCCACTTTTTGTAGTTCTAAGTTTTCACGTAAAAGATTAGAAATACGTAATCTTTCATCTTCTGGTACTACAAAATAATAAATACCACCAATCATTGTACCTGCACCACTAATTTTGTCACTTTCAAAATTCTTTAAAGCTTTCGGATAATTATTTTTTACAGATAATAATTTATCAAGTGTGAAATTCGTACGAACTGAATTTTCCAACGTCTTTAAAATTTCTTCATAACGAGTTACTGATGTAATATTTAATAATTTTTCAACTAATTTCTGGATGACATATTGTTGACGTTTTTGACGTCCCATATCCCCTTCTGGATCATCATAACGCATTCTGGCATATCTTAACGCTGCTTCACCATCTACATGACGATCAACACCTTCTGTAAAGGATTCACCTTCATAAGTAAATGTTAATACTGGTGTAATATCCAATCCACCTACGGCATCTACTAAGCCCATTAATCCGCCCATATCCACTGTTACATAATAATCAATTGGAATATTTAACATATTTTGCACACTATTAATCGACATTTTTTCTTGTCCAAATGCATAAGCATGGTTAATCTTGTCGTTTGTTCCATAACCGACAATTTCAGTGTACGAATCACGTGGAATACTAACAATTGTTGTTTTACCTAACTTTTCATTAACTGTTACAACTAACATCGTATCACTACGACCTACTTCTGTTCCACGACCATAAGCTCCATTATCAATTCCTAATAATAGCACTGAAAAACTATCGTTATCTGTAATTTCTTTTTCTCGCAAATTCACCGTTTCTACTTCTTGATGAATCGCATTTTCTACTTTTGCTAATCGAGCACGAATATAAACTCCCGATACTGTTATTAAAGTTGCCGCTAAAACGATAAAAAATATCGTCCATTTTTTTCTTTTATTTTTTAAAATTTTCTTATGAATATGATTTTCAACTCTACTCAAACTTTTCAACCTCACTTTTATCTACAATCAACTCATTATATCATAATTCCGCCATTCCATGAGAGGAGATTTACTACTTTTTAATAAATTTATTCCTCAATCGTTGAAAAATAGCTTTTCTTCCACCAAAAGCCTTCAATCCACCCTCTTATCGTTCCAATTCCATAAGAAATATGTACAGAAATTATCAAAAATGGAATCAATAATCGAGTGATATGAAATTCATGGGTTGAAATTTCAAATAGTGACAATCCAATAATCGTTAATAAATAAATACTTACTAATAATAAGAATGGTAATGCAGTAATTCCTGCCACTAAAATCGTTGCTATTAATGTACTAACAAAAACTCCTGGTACAAAATGGAATAGCGATAAACATTCACGACAAACATGGCTTGTTAACCCAATCCAATAACCATTTCCATATTTTTGTTTTAACATTTTTGAGTACGTTGGTCGAATATATTGAAATGATTCAATCGAAGTATCATACCAAATTTTAAATCCATTTTTACGAATACGATAATGAAACTCATTATCTTCTGTACGAACTAACTTTTCATCAAAATATCCAACTTTATCTATGACATCTTTATGATACATTCCTTGGAATACAGAATCTACATAACGACTCTCATCACCTTTACGATAATTAGCGATGCTACTACCTAATGCAGATTCTTCAACGATATGTAATGTCTTCGCTAATTCATCATCAGTTTCAACAATCGTTGGTCTTCTTCCACCGCAAACTCGTTCTCCTGTTTGGATAACTTCCACATTACTTTCAATAAAATTTTCTGGAATATGTGAATGCGCATCAATTTTTAAATAACAATCTCCATCGGAATGTTTAAACCCTAAATTTAAACCTGTATTCAATGTTTTCTTTGGATTATCAAAAATCTTAATCGCATAAAATTCATGTTGATACGTTTCTTGAAACTCATTCATTAAACTTCTTGTTCGATCTGTTGACATCGCATTAATTAAAACAATTTCAATTTGTTTATGAGGATATGTTTGATGAACTAAACTTTCAAAGATTGCTGGTAAATAATTTTCTTCGTTATAAGCGCTAATTGATACTGAAACTAACATAATTTCTCCTTAATCTGTGTTTATGAAAAGAAGGCTGGAGCATTATCCAGCCTTCTCTATTTTATTTCTTTTTATTCGCAATATCAATCAATTCATCGTGTAATTCTTGTTCTGAATAATTTTCGAATTTTTCAATAAAGTCATATACACGGTCAATTTTTGAATTGTCTGCAATTCCAATATGAATTTTAGGGAAAATTTGTTTTGGATTAATTTCTCCCTCATTCAATAACTCTTCATACATTTTTTCACCAGGACGTAAACCAGTAAATTTAATTTCAATATCATCTTCACTGTACCCTGATAAACGGATTAGATTTTTCGCTAAATCAACAATACGAACTGGTTTACCCATATCTAACACGAAAATTTCTCCTCCACGTGCTAGAGAACCAGCTTGAATAACTAATTGTGCAGCTTCTGGAATCGTCATAAAGTAACGAACGATATCTGGGTGAGTTACTGTAATTGGACCACCTTTAGCAATTTGTTTCTTAAATAATGGAATAACAGAACCTCTTGATCCTAATACATTCCCGAAACGGACTGCTACATATTTCGTTGAATCACTCTTAGTTGCCATATCTTGAACAATCATTTCACATAAACGTTTGGTTGCTCCCATAATATTTGGTGGATTAACAGCTTTATCTGTTGAAATCATTACAAAAGTTTTTACTTTAGCATGATTCGCAGCTTCAGCAACATTACGAGTTCCTAAAATATTATTTTTCACCGCTTCTCTTGGATTAATTTCCATTAAAGGTACATGTTTATGTGCTGCAGCATGATACACAACATCTGGACGATATTTTTCCATCACTTCAAAAATACGTTTTCTATCTTGAACATCTGCAATTACAGGAGTAATTCTAAAATGTTCTGCATATTTTCCAAGTAATTCCATATTTAATTGATAAATACTATTTTCTCCATGTCCTAAAATAATTAATTCTTTTGGACGGAATGAAGAAACTTGTCGACAAATTTCAGAACCGATTGAGCCACCTGCTCCAGTAACTAAAATTCGTTTTCCACGTAATTGTTTTTCAATTAACGTTTGATCCAATTCAACAGGATCTCGTCCAAGTAAATCTTCGATTTCAACATTTCTTAATTGTTGTACATGTAAGTTTCCTGACATGACTTCATCAATATTAGGAAGAATGACACATTCTGCTCCAGTTTTACGAGCAATATCATACACTTCATTTAACTTTTTATTCGGTAATGAAGGCATTGCAATAACAACTTTAGTTATTCCCATATGTTGAACAATTTTTTCAATATCTTTTGTTGTTCCTAATATACGAACTCCATAAATATCTTTTCTTTGTTTTTCTGGATCATCATCCACAAACGCTACTGGCATCATTCTCATTTTTGGATGCATTAACATTTGACGTACTAATAATGTTCCTGCTGCTCCTGCCCCAACAATTAAAGTTGGTTTCGCATTTTCCATCACAACACTATCTACAAAATATTCTCTGAAAATACGCATTGACAGACGAACGCCACCTACTGCACAGACAAGTAATAGCCATAACACTACTACAAATTGCCATGTTACTAATGTTTTAAACCAAACAATTCCTGCAATGGTTGAAACAATGACCGCAGCACTGACACATTTTACAACTGTAATAACTTCATAAACACTCGCATATTCCCAATCTCTCCAATATAAATTTAAGAAATAGGAAAATACATAATATGCTGCTAAAGATAATAATGCTGTAACAGTTAAGGCATGAATATTACGAATTAACCCTTCTGTTACTAGTCTAAAACTTAAAAATACAGAACCTAGTACGATGATCGAGTCTAATACAAATAGTAATAATATTTTTAATCGATTATTCATCTACACTTCTCCTTACTCTATCAAGCATTTAATACTTCATGAACGACTTCTTTATAATTTTGAACAATATATTGAATATCTTCGTCCGTTAGTAAAGTGTGTAATGGTAAGGTCACTTCATTTTCAAAATAACGATACGCGTTAGGATAATCTTTAATATCAAACCCTAAATTTTTATAGGCTGTTAATAATGGTAGTGGTTTATAATGTACATTACATGAAATACCACGCTCTGCCATTTTTTCAATAATCAAACCTCTTTGTTCGTAAGAAGCTCCATTTACTCTTGTAATATATAAATGTCTTGAAGATTCATAATGATCTGTTTGATGTGGCAACACTTGAATAACATCAGATTTTAATCCTTCATCAATTTGACGAATAATTTCTTTTCTACGTGTTAAAATTTCTTCATAGCGTTCTAATTGAGCTAAACCAATGGCTGCCATAATATCTGCCATATTACATTTATATCCTGGAATTTCAATATCATATTCCCATGAACCTGGTTTTGTCTTCGCTAAGGCATCTTTTGTTTGTCCATGTAAGGAATAAATTTGGAAAGCTCGATAAATTTCTTCATCATTTAATCCGTTCTTAGGATTCCAAGTAATACAACCACCTTCAGCAGTCGTTAAATTTTTAACTGCATGGAATGAATAAGAAGCAAAGTCAGCCACTTGAGCAACTGATAAGCCATTAATTGTTGTTCCCATCGCATGAGCTGAATCTGAAACTACAATGATTCGATTAAAGTGAGCTTGCAAGGCATTATTGGCTGAGAATAAGTCTTTTTTCTTTTCTACTACTTCAAAAATACGAGTATAATCACAAGGAACTCCACCTAATTCTACTGGAATAATCACTTTAGTTGCTGGCGTTATCGCTTGTTCTAATAAATCATAATTCATTTCATAGTGATTTTCTTGAATATCTACTAATACTGGAGTTGCTCCAACGTGCTCAATCACACTACATGAAGCAGTATACGTATAAGCAGGGACGATAACTTCGTCTCCTTCCCCAATTCCTAATACTCGTAAAGCTAACTCCAATGCAGCTGTTGCTGAATTTAAGCAAACTGTTTTACCAGTTCCTAAATAGGCTGCTAATTGTCTTTCAAACTCTTTTGTTTTTGGTCCAGTTGTAATCCAACCTGATTTAAGCACTTCTGTTACTAATTCAATTTCTCGATTGCTAATATCTGGTGGTGAAAATGGTATATTTCTAATCATGTCTTTAACCTCCGATTGTTTATTTACTATTTTAAAACAGCAAATACAGTTTGAAGCATTACTTTTATATCATGAGCAACACTTACTTCATTAATATAATCGATATTATATTGCATTTTTTCTGGAAGGATTTTTTGGATATAAGCTTCATCAGCTGTTAATCCTTTCTCCATCCATTTAGAAATTTTATCTGCTTCATTTCTAAATTCAATACTTGATTTTGAAGTGATTCCTGCTGGTAACAATAATGTAACCATCATTTCTTCAGAATAGGCATCTACGTATTTCTGTACTTCAGGACGAGTTCCTACAAAACTCATATCTCCAATTAACACATTAATCAATTGTGGCACTTCATCTAACCGGAAACTTCTAATCTTTTTCCCGATTTTTGTAATTCTTGAATCATTATCTTGAGTTACTAATGGTCCCATTTTATCAGCATTCATTACCATTGTGCGGAATTTAAAAATTCTAAATACTCTTCCATATGTCGTAATTCGTTGCTGTCGATAAAAGATAGGTCCACCATCTTCTAATTTAATACAAATACTTAAAACTAAAAAGATTGGTGATAATATCACTAGAAGAATTAATGACAAACAGATGTCAAAAAGACGTTTGAAAAACAACGTCGCTTTTTTCTTTTGTAATACTTCCATAGCTTTTAACGTATAATGATTTTTCATAAACTCTGGCATTTGATGTTCTGTTTTCATATCTACTCCTCTCATGCCTAATAAACCTTCATCATTATAGCACAAATTCGACCACTGGAATAGCTTTCCCACATTTTTTTAATAAAACAAGGAAATTTTTCTGAGTTTTTATTATAAATATACACATAGTTCTAAACGATTCTTTTTAATCTATCAAAAAAGACTTCTCAAAGTAGTCCTTACAACATCAATTACTACATTTGAAAAGTCTATTTTCTTTTAAATTTATAAATTGGGAACTAAATGTTTCCAAATTTCTTTTGCTAATAACTGTTTAGAAACTTTTGGCAATAAAATTTCTTCCCCTGTATTTGATAGAATAGTTACTTGATGCATATCAGATCCAAAACCAATCGACTGATCTGAAACATCATTTGCAATAATAAAATCTGCATTTTTCTTAACAAGCTTTTGTTTGGCAAACTCAATGACTTGATGTGTTTCTGCTGCAAACCCAATAACCGTTTGCCCTTCTTTTTTCAAACTTCCTAATTGTTTTAAGATATCTGGGTTTTTGACTAAAGTTAAAGTAATTTCATCCTCATCATCTGTTTTTTTCATTTTTTGAGTAGCTGGTTCTTTTACTCGATAATCTGATACCGCAGCTACCATAATGGCAATGTCTACTGATGAAAAATAATTCAACACTTTCTCTTGCATTTCTCTAGCAGATTCCACATACTCAATTTTCACTCCATTAGGAACCGGTAAAGCAGTTGTCGCAGATATTAAAATGACTTCTGCTCCCTTTTTTACAGCAACTTCTGCTAAGGCATAACCCATTTTTCCAGAAGAGTCATTCGAAATATAACGAACTGGATCAATTCTTTCTTTTGTTCCACCTGCTGTGATTAAAACTTTTTTTCCTAATAATAGCTTTTCTTCTTGGTCAAACAAATTCAATTCTTTTATTTGTTGAAGAACTTCCTCTGGCTCTGGCAATCGACCTTTTCCTGAATAACCCTCGGCTAAGAAACCAACAGATGGGTCAATGATAAACACTCCATCTTTTTGTAATTGGACACAATTTCTTAGTGTAGCTGGATTTTCCCACATATGTTCATTCATGGCAGGAACAATCACTTTAGGAGCTGTTGTTGCAAGTAAAGCACTTGTCACAAAATTATCCGCAATTCCATTTGCCATCTTTGCAATTGTATTAGCTGTAGCTGGAATGACAATCGCTAATTCACTCCAATCTGCAAAATGAATATGTTGAACAATTGATGGATCATTTTCATCGAATGTATCCACCATTACTTTTTCTTTCGTTAACACTTGAAACGTCAAAGGTGAAACAAATTGACAAGCTGATTTAGTCATTGCAACTTTTACTTGTGCACCTTCTTTAATTAATAATCTTACAAATAAAAGAGCTTTATATGCTGCAATTCCTCCTGTAACATATACGGCTACTTTCTTTTGATTAAGCATTTTTCATTCTCCGTTTTTCCATTAATTTTAAAAGAACTCCACCAACAACTGGTACAATAACAGCGGAAGCAATTGTTTCTGGAACTCCATTTGTTCCAACAATCGTCATTAATAAAACTGGTAATTGACCAAGAGTTGTTTGTAATTTTTCAGCATATTGATTTCCAACTAATAAATAAATTAACGATAGTACTAGAGTTGTATTTAATAAGCTTCCAAATGCTCCAGCAATACTCATTCTTAAATGACTGGATGAAATAACTTTTTGTAATGCGACAAAAAGTAGTCCAGAAAGTAATCCAACTAATGCTCGTGGCACAATTGAAATTAAAGGATTTGTAAAGACTAATAAACTAATGGCACTTCCTGAAGTAAATGCACGAATAAAAGAGCATACACCCCAAACCGTTCCTAGTAATAATCCCGTTTGCCAGCCCATGATACAAGCACCAATAATCACTGTAATATGAATAATCGTAATATCAATAACTAACAATGGTAAATTCCCTAAAAATGGAATAAAACTTTGTAAAATAATAATGGCAATTAAAATAGCTGTAAATACTAATTGAAAAATTTTATCTTTTTTCATAATCAACACCCCGTTTTTCACTTTTTCCATCATTATACTCTTTGATTTTCAGTCATGCAATGACAAAATCTCATAGTATGAAAACAATTTCTATTTGACAAAGAAACAAACAAAAAAGAGTGAGACTTCTCTCACTCCTCATCAGTTAAAATTATAGTTTTGAAACTGCTTCTTCAACTAAAGCTTCAACTTCTTGTACAGTTGCACATTCATTGATTGCTTTATCTGCTAATGCTTTCATATCTTCTAATGTTAATTTAGAAATTAAGCTACGTGTTTTTAATACGCTTGATGCAGACATTGAGAATTCATCTAAGCCTAAACCAACAAGTAATGGTACAGCTGTTTGGTCTCCAGCCATTTCTCCACACATTCCAGCCCATTTACCTTCTTTATGTGCTGAATCAATCACATGTTTAATTAATGTTAAGATTGATGGATTATATGGTTGGTATAAGTATGAAACGCGTTCGTTCATACGGTCAGCAGCCATTGTATATTGGATTAAGTCATTTGTTCCAATACTGAAGAAATCAACTTCTTTTGCAAATTGATGTGCTAATACAGCTGCTGCAGGAATTTCAATCATAATCCCTACTTGAATGTCGTCGCTAACTGCAACACCTTCTGCAACTAATTTAGCTTTTTCTTCTAATAATAATGCTTTTGCCCCACGGAAATCGTTTAATGTCGCAATCATAGGGAACATGATACGTAATTTACCGTAAACTGATGCACGTAATAATGCACGTAATTGAGTACGGAACATTTCAGGTTCATTTAATGAAATACGAATCGCACGGTATCCTAAGAATGGATTCATTTCGTGTGGTAAAGGTAAGTATGGTAATTCTTTATCCCCACCGATGTCCATTGTACGAACAACAACAGGTTTACCATTCATTCCTTCTAATACTGCTTTATAAGCCTCAAATTGATCTTCTTCAGTTGGCATATCATGAGAATCCATGTATAAGAATTCTGTACGGTATAAACCAACACCTTCAGCACCATTATTGATTACTCCTTCTAAATCTTTTGGAGTTCCAATGTTTGCTGCTAATTCAACTTGATGACCATCTTTTGTAAATGTATCAGCATCTTTTAATTTTTCCCATTCAGCTTGTTGCGCTGCAAATACTTCTGCTTTTGCACGGTATTCAGCAACTACTTCTTCAGAAGGATTTAAGAATACTTCTCCTGAAAGACCATCGATAATGATTAAATCACCATCCTTAGCCAATGATGTAATTTCTTTTGTACCTACAATAGCAGGAATTTCTAATGAACGGGCCATAATCGCTGAGTGAGAAGTACGTCCACCGATATCTGTTACGAACGCCTTAACATATTGACGATTTAATTGAGCTGTATCACTTGGAGTTAAGTCTCCAGCAACAACTACTACTTCATCTTTGATTGTAGCAGGGCTAGGGATTTTAACACCTAATAAGTTTGCTAAAATACGTTTTGATACGTCACGGATATCCGCAGCACGTTCTTGCATATATGGATTATCTTCCATACCAGCAAAAATGCTAATAAACATATCTGAAACTTCTTTTAAAGCATGTTCAGCATTTACTTTTTGAGAAGTAATCGCATCTTTTACTTGACCTACTAATTCAGGATCACTTAATACCATTAAGTGAGCTTCAAATACTTGTGCTTCTTCTTCTCCAAGATTTTTTAATGCTGTTTCTTTAATTAATTCAATCTCTTTTGTAGAAACTTCTAAAGCTTTTTCTAAACGTGAGATTTCATTATCTGTATCTTCTACACTAATTTTTTTAAAGCTTAAGTCTGGCTCAGTTAATGTATAAACTTTTGCGATTGCAATACCATCACTGGCTGCAATACCATGTAAAGTTGGTTTCATATTACTCAGCTAATCCTTCTTTTTTCATTGTTTCTTCGATTCCAGCAAGTGCTTCTGCTGCATCTTCACCATCAGCTGTAATCACTACGTCAGCACCTTGACCAACACCTAATGACATAACGCCCATGATTGATTTTAAGTTAACAGATTTACCTTTGTATTCTAATTGAATATCTGAAGCAAATTTGCTAGCTGTTTGAACTAATAATGTCGCTGGACGAGCGTGAATTCCTGTTTCTGCAATTACGTGATATTCTTTCTTTTCCATGAAAAAAACTCCTTTGAAAATATTTTTTTATTAAGGCTTGTAACAATTACTAGCATGACTAGCAAACGTATACACTCCTCTCATTTAGTTAGGTTACCATGTTTTTATAATTTTAACAACTATTTCTATTCAGATTTTAATAAATTTTTTATCATCATTTACTGTTTTAACTTCTAGCTTGTGTTTTTTTATTTTTTTGCATTTTAATAATGAATTTTTCAGAAAAAAAGAGTATAATAGTAAAAAGAGATTACAGTAAAGGGTGTATGAAAATGAAGTTAATTGATATTACCAATAGTCATTTAAAACTTGTTAAAGAACAATTAGCCAATACGGATGCATTTTTCGTAAAAGTGTATTCTTTAGGTCAAACAACTGTTATTTATGAAGATGCTGCTACTCATAAAGATATCGTTATTATCAATCGTAAACGTCGTGTGAAAGATAATGAAATTGAATTTGTAGTTCATCGTTTGTTGCATACGAACTGTGATGATTTAGATATTATTTATGCTGATAATTTTGTTGAAATTAGTATTCCAGTAGAAAAACCAAAAATAAACTTTTCATAAAATGTTCCTAAGAACACCTATACTGTCACAATAATGAATGAAAAAACGAGATTGAATAGCCTCAATCTCGTTTTTATGTTTAAGATAATTGATGTCTCCACTCTAGTAACTTTTCTACATCATCTTGATGAATATAATCTATCGCAACAGCTTCCTCAACTAAAACAGGATAATTAGTTAGAGTAATATACTCTACCCCTGCCTCTTCAAAAGCATCTTGTGCTTTCTTTAATTCATAACTAAAGATGGCCACCACGCCTAACACTTCAGCGCCTGCTTCTCTTAAAGCTTTTGCGACTTTTAAAGAGGATAAGCCTGTAGAAATTAAATCTTCGATAATGACTACTTTTTGCCCTTCTAATACTCTTCCTTCAATTTGATTTGTTTTTCCATGTTTTTTTGCAGAATCTCTAACATAAATCATCGGTAAATCTAACAATTCACTAACCCATGCAGCATGAGGAATACCTGCTGTTGCCGTTCCAGCTACAACTTCTACTGCTGGATATTTTTCTTTTATAACTTCTACCATTCCGGCAGCAATTTCTTTACGTATACTTGGATAAGACATTGTAATTCGATTATCACAATAAATTGGTGATTTAATGCCTGATGTCCATGTAAAATAATCATTTGGTCTTAATGTTACAGCTTGAATCGCTAATAATTCTTTGGCAAGTTTACGTTCTAATGTCATATTTTTCTCCTTTATTTTGTAAATTGTTCTTTAATAAAATGGTATACTTCTACTGGATTTTCTGCCTTTGTAATCGAACGTCCTACAACGATATGCGTACTCCCTTCAAGACTTGCAACTTTAGGAGTTGCTACACGTTTTTGATCGCCTACTTCATCTGTTTCAAGTCGAATTCCAGGAGTCACTTTTAAAAAGTCTTCTCCACAATTTTCTGTAATTTTGCCAGCTTCCCAAACAGATGAAACAACTCCATCTAATCCTGCTTGTTTTGCTAACTCCGCATAATGAATCACACTTTCCTCTAAAGAAAGAGGGATACATTGATACTCTCTCATATCTTGTTCTGAAGTAGAAGTTAATTGAGTAATCGCAATAACATTTGTGTCAAAACTTCCACCATCTACCATTCCTTGTTTTGCTGCTTTCAACATTTCATAGCCACCTGCAGCATGTACGGTTAAAATATCTACATGAAACTGCGCCAGCCCTTTAGCTGCCCCATAAACCGTATTAGGAATATCATGTAATTTTAAGTCCAAAAAGATTTTATGTCCTAATTTTTTAATTTGCTCAACAACTACTTGTCCATTTTGTAAATATAATTCAAGTCCTATTTTTACAAATAATTTCTCGTCTCCAAATTTTTCTAAAAAAGCTAATGATTCCTCCACTGTTGGAAAATCTAACGCAACAATAACTTCTTTTTTCATCCTATCACTCCTTTTTTATTGATAAGCTCGTCCACGTAACTCAAGTAGATGATGCGATCCTAATTCATCAAGGGCACTTTCTAATCGGTCAATAATTTTTGGACAAACATATGGATCTGTAAAGTTTGCTGTTCCAACTGCCACCGCACTTGCACCTGCTGAAATAAAATCAATGACATCCCATTCATCCATAATGCCACCCATTCCAATAATAGGGATATTGACTGCTTGCGACACTAAATAGACCATTCGAATGGCTACAGGTTTAATTGCTGGGCCAGATAATCCACCCGTTACGTTCGCAATAATGGGCTTCCCTGTTTTTCTATCTAAACGAATTCCTACTAATGTATTAATCATCGTAATTCCGTCTGCCCCACCTTCTTCAACAGCTTTTGCCATTGATACAATATCTGTCACATTAGGGGATAATTTTACATAGACAGGTACACTAGAAGCAGCTTTTACTTTTTCTGTTAAAGTTCTAGCAACACACGGATCTGTTCCAAATTGAATTCCTCCATGCTTCACATTTGGACAAGAAATATTTAATTCTAATGCATGGACATTGGGAGCTTTACTAATGTGTTCTGCAACATAAACATAGTCTTCAATTTCACTTCCAGCGACATTCGCAATAATTGGAACATCGTATTTTTCTAAAGCTTTTAACTTAGTTTCCATAATTTCATGCACACCCGGATTTTGTAACCCAATCGCATTCAACATTCCACTAGAAGTTTCTGCTACACGAGGAGTTGGATTCCCAAATCGTGGTTCTTTTGTTGCTGCTTTAATCATAATTGCACCTAATTTACTTAAATCATAAAAATGAGCATATTCTAAGCCAAATGCAAAGCAACCAGAAGCTGGCATAATAGGATTCTTTAAATCTAAACCTGGTAATTGTACTCGTAATCTCTCGTTCATCATTTCCTCCTATAATGCTAACTCTCTTGTGTCATAAACAGGCCCATCATAACAAACTCTTGAAATTGTGCCGTCCTTTTTCTCACAAACACAAGCATAGCAAGCTCCTACTCCACAAGCCATTCGCTCTTCCAGCGATATATATCCCATTTTTTCCTCATCCATTTGAGTTAAGGCTTTTAACATCGCAAAAGGTCCGCAACTAAAATATTTATGGTAGTCTACTGCATATTTTTTGATAACATCTGTTACAAAACCTTTTTCACCATAACTACCATCAGCAGTTGCAATATATGTTGTCCCCAGTTGTGCAAATTCATCTTCATAAAAGACATCTTTAACATTATTAAATCCTAATATATGAATCGTTTGGATTCCTTTTTTCTGAAATTGTTTCGCTAATTCATACAATGGAGGAACACCAATTCCACCACCAACAATTAGAGCAGTTTCTCCTTCTTCTAAAACGTCTAAATCATATCCTTTTCCAAGTGGTCCTAATATGTCTACTAAGTCTCCTTCTTTTAATTCAGATATAATCTTCGTTCCAGCTCCATCTGCTCGATAGACGATGACAAATGATTTTTTTTCATGATTAATCTCGCAAATGGAAATCGGCCTTCTTAATAAAAATTCGTAACTATTATTCACTTTGATATTGACAAATTGCCCAGGTGTCCTCATTTCTTGAACGATGTTCCCCTGTAATTCCATTCGAAATATTTTATCCGCAATTTTTTCATTACTGATAACCCTTGTCATATAAGTATCCATACAAATACTCCTTTGCCATTTTTTCATTTGCTTATTAACTATCAAAATCATTCATAACTATAAGTCTGAAAATACTTCCTTATCTTGATACACAATTCTTCCTTCACATAAAGTTAACACCGGAATCCCATAAATTTTCTCACCAATATATGGAGTATTACGTCCTTTGGATAAAAATTGATTTGGGTCAATCTCCATTGATTTTTCTAAATCAATAACGACTAAATCTGCTAATCCATTTTCTTTTAATCGACCATATGGCAATCCAAAAGTATCTGCTACATTTTCACTCATCTTCTTCACTAGAAAATCTAATGAAAAGACTCCTGATTTAACAAATTTTGTATAGAGTTGACTAAAGGCTGTTTCACTACCCACAATTCCAAATGCTGCTTTTGTCATTGTTAACTCCTTTTCATGTGGAGCATGAGGTGCATGGTCTGTAGCAATCACATCAATGGTTCCATCTAATAACCCCGATATCAAAGCATTACGGTCTTCAGCTGACCTTAATGGCGGATTCATTTTCCACATTCCATTATCTTCTGGGATATCCATTTCATCACTCATTAAATGATGAGGGCATACTTCACACGTTACTTTAATCCCTGCAGCTTTTGCATCTCTTACTACTCTGACAGATTCTTTTGTAGAAACATGACATACATGATAATGACAACCTGTCGCTTCTGCTAATAAAACATCTCGAGCAATTTGAACACTTTCGCAAACCGATGGAATACCTGGTAATTGCAATTCTCTACTTCTTCTTCCACAATGCATACATCCACCACGAATGAGTGAATTATCTTCACAATGAGCAACAATCGCTTTATTAAGACTTGCAGCAACTTTCATTGATTCAAACATCATATTCGCATCTTGAACTCCACGACCATCATCACTAAAGGCAAAAACGTAATTTGCTAATTCTTTAAAATCAGCATATTCCTTTCCTTGCTCTCCTTTTGTAATCGCTCCAAAAGGAATGGCACGAATCACTGAATCACGTTCAATAATATCTAATTGCAATTTCAAATTTTCATAACAGTCTGGAACAGGATTTAAATTTGGCATTGGCATTGCAGTCGTAAATCCACCACGTGCAGCTGCTCTTGAAGCATGATAAATGGTTTCCTTATATTCAAAACCTGGTTCTCTCCAATGAACATGAACATCAATAAATCCAGGAGAAATAAATTTTCCTTTTAAATCTAGAACTTTTGCTTCAGTATTTTCAATTGAATCAGCTTTTTGAATGATTTTTTTACCCTCAATTAAAAGATCTTTATAGACTAAAACACCCTGTTCTAAAATTTGACCATTTTTTAAAAGTAACATTTGCTTCTCCTTTTTTACAATTGATTGTCTTTAATAACTTTTTCAATCATTGCTTGTCTCATAAACATTCCATTTTTCATTTGTTCAAAAATAACTGATTTTGGAGCTTCTACTAATTCAGAGGCAATTTCTACATCACGATTAACTGGAGCTGGATGCATGACAATGGCTGTTTCTTTTAATTTTTCATATCTTTGTGGTGTTAAACCAAATTTTTCATGGTATTCTTCTTTTGTTAATCCCATTTTTTCAGCATGTCTTTCATGTTGTACTCTTAGTAACATACATCCATCCACTTCACCAATCACTTCATCAAAATCAACGATTTCTCCAAGTGTTTCATCTTTGTAAATATCTGGACATACAAAACGAACTTTTGCTCCCAATCTTGTTAACATATGATAATTACTTTTAGCTACTCGTGAATTTTTGATATCCCCAGCAATAATAATATTTAAGTTTTCAAAAGTTCCAAATTTTTCATACATTGTCATTAAATCTAATAAACATTGGCTTGGATGTTCTCCACTACCATCTCCACCATTAAGAATTGGAATGTTTAAATTTTTCAAATCTTCGTAGTATGCATTTTTACTATGACGGATGACTAATAGATTACAACCCAACATTTCTAAAGTTTTACAAGTATCGTATAATGTTTCACCTTTATTCACAGAAGAAGTTGCCACTTCAAAATTAATTACTTTTAATTTATGTTTATGCTCAGCAATTTCAAAACTATGTTTTGTACGAGTAGAATTTTCAAAAAATAGATTAGCAACATATAAATCATCTCTAGATTCAACATGCTTTCCATTTTTTAATTCCAATCCTCGATGAATTAATTGGAAAACTTCCTCATTTGTTAAATCTGACATTTTTACAATATTTTTCATAAAATTTCCTCCTCCTGTTTATAAAAAAATACCTTGTAATCCAAAGACTACAAGGTATCCTGATATTTTTTAAATTTAAGTTAATATTTGAATGGTGACGCAAAAAATCTATACTCAAATAAGCTTGTAACGTTAAATTCAATCCCTTGTTAGCCTCTCTGGACTATTTTAAAAAGATAGTGCTTATTACATTTTGTTACGAACTACTATTGCTTAGCGAAATCTTTTTGCGACATCAATTCCTTTCGTTTGAAAATGATTTGCTCATCAAAAAAATTATAAACTCTTTGCTGACCTCTCTGGATCACATTAAAGATGAGTTATTCAAATTGTCAACAGTATAAAGGAAATTTTTACCTTTGTCAATTAGAAAAAACGATTTTTTTCTGTTAATCCTAATAATTTTCGTATACAACAGTCCATGAGAGAAATCATCCTTTAATTGGTTTTGGTCGACTTAATCATAACCTGGATTTCTCTTTTTGCATGTAAAAAATTATTTTGCAGGAAATCTAATAAAGAGAAATTTCTAAAGTCTAACTTTTTTAGTATTCTTTCCAGTGGTAGAATTATTCTATATTAATTTTTTTGCTAATGTTACGATATAACAATGAGGCTATATAATATAAAACTACTAAGCTAATCCCAGAAATCAGTAATGATACACGAACTCCTAATTTCTCTGTTATGAACCCACCAGTAATAAATCCAATTAAATTTACTCCAATTAACACCGTTTTATAAAGACTATTTGCTCTACCTAAATATTCTTTTTCCACTAATTCTTGTCTGTTGGTTATGATTATTATATTCAATATTGATTGTAAAGCATCTATAACAAAAGTAATTGCAACAATCATATAAACATTACTCCATTGTGCATAAATAATTCTTAGTATAGATTGAAGTAAAATATTTGCAATGAACAGCTGATGAAATTCAAATTTCTTACTCAGAAAGTTTATTAAAAAAGCTCCACAAAGTGCTCCACTAGTAGCAACTGATACAACAAATCCAATCTGACTAGCATCTAAATTTACAATATTTTTCAAAAAAATCAGACTATCATTTTGAAAATTCGCTGTTAATATATTAAAAATAGCTGTAATAACTAATGGTAAAAATACTGTTTTTCTACTTGAAACATATACATAACCCTTTACAATATCAGCAAATATATCCTTAAAAATTTCAAATGAAAATTTATGATTAGATTTATTTTCTACAGCTTTAATATAATAAAATGAAAATGAACTTAAGAGATAGCATAAACTACTAATCAACAATAAAATTCCAATTGAATACTTACTATATATCATTCCACCCACAATAGGAGATAAAATACCTAAAATATATTGTATGGAATAGATACTACTATTTAAAGATGTAAAATCATCTGTGCGTTTAAATAGATACGGGAGGTAAGTTGTTTCTGATATTGAACTAATAACGTTAATACAACTTACTAAAATAGTTACTATGATTAGTGTCCACAATTTAATACCTAACCTATCGATATAAACCACTATAAAAAATGAAGCAAAATATAAAAAGAATCTAATGAAGTCAGATAAATACAATATTTTCTTTATATTTAACTTATCAACCAAAGCTCCAAATGGCATCCCCAGAACTAGAAACGGGAGAATTGTTAAAGAAGATATTAAAGATAAATATAAAACTGAATTACTCAATCCTAATATATAAACTGGTATCGCAAAAGTCATTAATGAACTACCAAAATTATCAAAAATTACTGACATAAGGTATCTTTTTTTATCAGTTAATAAACTTTCCATGTATATATTCAATCCTTTCACTACAGCGAAGCTGCTGCCGTCCCTTGCTACATCAGACAAAGTCTCTTTGCTAACGGACTCTCGTAAAATCACGTCAAATTAAAAAGACTTTTCGTCGTAGCATTGGCAAGAGACAGCTTCGCTGGCTACTGGCGTCCTCTGCTACATCAGACAAAGTCTACTTTACTAACGTACTCTCGTAAAATCACGTCAAATTAAAAAGACTTTTCGTCGTAGCAATGGTAAGAGTAGCCACGTTGGCTACTCTTACTCGGGGAAAATCGAGACACTAGGCTCGATTTTTAGGCATGAGATTCGCTTTGCGAAGCTGCTGCCGTCCCTTGCTACAACAGACAAAGTCTATTTTAATCCTTAATACCCTTTTTTGACCTTCCCATTCCAAGCATCATATCCATTTTTCAAAATAAAAATATTAGAATAACCCTTACGTTTTAAACGATACGCTGCTCTTCCTGAAATCGTCATCCCTTGCTCATATAAATAAATCGGTTGATCTTTTCTCAATTCAAACATACGATCCTTAAATTGAGAATAAGGAATATTTCTAGCTCCTAAAATATGCCCCGCTCTAAACTCATCCTTTTCACGCAAATCAATCAATTGACCATGACGTAAATCTTTACTAAATTCTGCTGCATCTAAAGTTTCTGCTGCACTACGACGCATCCAAAATAATACCGCAATATACGCAACATATACTGCTAAAATACTCCATACAATCCAAAATAACATACAATACTACCTCTCTAATTATGCTTTCCCAATTAATACTAATGAAGCCGCTCCAATTACACCAGCATCATTTCCTAATTCAGCCAATGCTAAAACTGTTGAATCTTTAATTGGAGGGAAAACATTTTTTTCAAATTCCTCACGAACACCATTTAATAAAAATTCTCCAGCAGCACTCACGCCACCACCAATAACAATTCTTGATGGATTTAAAATGTTGGCAATATGTGAACATGCTACACCTAAATATTCTGAGAAATGACAAATCACGATTAATGCTAACTTATCCTGTTCTTTTGCTAAATCAAAAACATCTTTAGCAGTAACTTGTTGCCCATCATCAATTTTTGCTTTTAATGCTGAATCTCCAGCATATCTTTCTGCATAACGACGTGTTAAATTCACAACACCCGTTGCACTAGCTACTGTTTCTAAACAACCTTTTTTACCACATGTACAAGCAATCGGTTCTTCAAAATCAACGGCAATATGACCAAGTTCACCACCGGCACCACTAAATCCATGAATCAATTGGTTACCCGCAATGACTCCACCACCAACACCAGTTCCTAGTGTTACAAAAACAACATCTGGTTCATTATTACCTGCGCCAACCCATTTTTCTCCTAGAGCAGCCACATTCGCATCATTATCAATATAAAATGATAAGCCTAATTCTGATTCAATTTGTTGCTTAATCGGTTGTAATGTTTTCCAGTTTAAATTATACGCACCAATAACCGTTCCTTCTTGGCGATTTACTACACCAGGAGAACCCATTCCAATTCCTAAAAAATCATCTTTTGTTAAGCCTAATAGCGTTAGTTTATGTTTAATCGATTGAATAATATCTGGAACAATATGGCTTCCTTCATCCAAAATATTTGTAGGGATAGACCATTTTTCTTGAATTTCACCATTTTGCGTTAAAATAGCAAACTTAATCGATGTACCTCCTAAATCAATTCCAATAATTTTTTTATTCATAATACTCACCTCATAAAACGAATTCATATATCTATAGTATATCAGTTTGTAAAGGGATTTCATAGTATAAATTGTGTTAGTCCAATGAAGAACAACACGATAAATACAATAATGTAAGCAATCCCAAATAAGATTCTTTCATAAAATTTTGTTACTCCATCTCCTCTAAATGTAAAAACAGCAGTCGCAATATATCCACCCACTAAACCACCAAGATGTCCATAAACATCTACTCTACTTAAAAATAAGCTGGATACAAGGTTCATGATTAATAGAGCTTTATATTGCATTCCTAACTCTCTGAAAAAATAAATATATTTATGCTTTGTAGATAAATATAAAATAATTCCAAATAAGCCAAATAATGACGTACTTGCCCCCGCTGAAATAGAAGGACTAAAAGCAAAACTTGCCACATTTCCAATAATGCCACTTAGTAGATAGATTACAAAAAATTTTCCATGACCAATAATACTTTCTAGCTGATTTCCTAAAAAATATAGAAAGATACTATTCATTACAAGATGTTCCATTCCAATATGTAAAAATATCGGAGTAATAAAACGCCAATATTGATGAAAAGCAATAATAAATGGATTATACTTTGCTCCATAATGGACTAATACTGCTGGATTGGTTGAACCACCATGTAATGTCATAACGATAAACATCACGATTTGTATCAATAAAAATGCATTCGAAACCGTTAAATTTTGTAAAATGGTTCTTTTATATCTTTCTTTTCTCCAATAATTCATTTGTATTCGTCACTCCTTCCATTGTAATCAGTGTTTGAATACGTTGATCAAACACTTCAACTTCCCAACTTGCTTCATCATAAACTTGTTCTTTATAAGCAAGACTCATTGTAGAATAGTTCTGTTTTTCTAAAAATCGGTCATAATAGCCTCCACCAAACCCTAATCGCTCTCCTTTTTTAGAATAAGCTAATCCTGGTACAATGACTAAATCAATTTGCTCTTCATCTACCCAGACTGGCTGAATTGGTTCTTCAACTCCAAAGGAATTTTTTTGAAATTCAGTCTTTTCACCGCAATATGCAAACTTCATTTGTCGATATGGCAAAGTTACTGGAACTACAATCGTCTTATTCATGTTTCGAGCTAGCTGTACAACTTTTTCCAATGAAAATTCCATTGGCATTGATTTCGTTAATGCAATTACTTGAGCAGTTTGCCATTGAGCATTCTTTTCTAGATAATCAATAATCTTATCTTCTTGTACGATTCTTTCTTCCTTACTCAACCGCAATAACTTTTCTTTTGCCATTCTTCTTGCGTAGTTTTTATCATTTTTTAGCATTCCATTATTTCATTCCTTTATCCTTTTTCGTTAAAGGTAATGTAATTTTAAAAATAGAACCATGATTTAATAAAGTTGTCACTGAAATCTCTCCATCATAACTTTCAATTAATTCTTTCGCAATGGATAATCCTAAACCATTACCGCCTCGTTCTCTTGAACGAGCTTTATCGACACGATAAAATCTTGAGAAAACTTTTTTACGATCTTCTTCCGTCATTCCAATTCCAAAATCTTGAACCGCAATTTCTACATGCTCTTCCCCTTTTGATAAACTCAATATAATTTCTTTTCGATCAAGAGAATATTTCACGGCATTATCCATTAAAATAATGACTACTTGCTCTAAATGATTTAAATAAATAGGGATCCATAAATCACGCTTTAAATCATCATCAAATATAAATGTAAATTCAGGATATAAGACTCTGAAATTATGCACCACTTGCTTGGCAACTTCAGTAACATTCGTTGTAGCATCTTTATATTGTTCTTTCACTTGAGGTGCACGAGATAAATCAAGCATTTCCTGTACTAATGTTTTCATTCTTTGCAATTCTACTAATGAAGCTTGAAGGGATTCTTCTAACACCTCAGGGTCATCTTTCCCCCAACGATTTAACAATTTTAAATGCCCTTCTACAATCGCTACAGGCGTTCTTAATTCATGGGAAACATCTTCTACGAAATGTTTTTGTTGTTCAATATAAAAACTAATCTTATCTAATAATTCATTAAAATGTTCAGAAACAATAGCAAATTCATCGTTCTTTTCTGAAACTTTGATTCGCTTCGTTGAAATATTTTCTTCACTAATGGATGAAATGATTTCTTGAATTTTTTTAATCGGTTTAGTCATTTGATTCGATAGTAAGTATCCTAAAACAATCGCAATAATTGCAGAAACAAAAAGAATTGACAGAGCTAACTGATTTAATTCCTCTTTTAATTGTTTTAAATTATCTAATCGATTTGTAATTGCTAAATACCCTATTAAAACTCTTGTTTTGTTAGAAATGATAGGCATAGAAGTTTGAAAAATTGTTTGTCCATTTTTTAATTTCTTAATCTGAGTTTTAGAGTCATTCCCAATCAATTCTCCATCATTCCAAGATTGAGTTCTAAAAATTTCTTTTCGATTTGTTCCAAATACTTGTACATTAAATTGTTGATCATTAATATAAAATTTCTTTTGATAAATACCATCTTTATCTTTCTGGTAACTATTATTTTGATTCAATGTAGCTATAATATTGGCTGAAGTGAGTGGCGATTCGTATTCTGATAATTTCTCGCTTAATTGTTCTCTATATTTTTCCGTTAGAGCTATTTTTTGATTTTGATAATATTGGAGTTCAAATACTAAAAATCCAACCGTTACCAATGATAATAGTAAAAAAATAGTGGTCGAAATAATCAACCACCATTTTTTCCCAACGGAAGTTTCTTCATGTTTTACTTTCATGATATCCTCCATTTTGACTTGATTAACGACGCATTACATAACCTGTTCCTCGAACAGTTTGAATGTAACTTTCACGACCTGGAATATCAATTTTATTTCTTAAATAACGAATATATACATCAATAACATTCGTTTCTACTTCCATTTTATATCCCCATACTTGGTTTAATAAAACTTCTCGTGAAAGAACGACATTAATATTTTCCATTAACATTAATAGTAATTCATATTCTCTCTTCGTTAAATCAATTAATTCTCCATTACGACGCACTGTACGATTTTCTTTTTCAATGACTAAATCACGATATTCTAAAATCGTTTGCTTTTGTACTCGTACTTCTTCCTCGATACTCAATCGTCTAAATAATGCACGAATTCTTGCTAGAATTTCCTCAATTTCAAAAGGCTTCACAACATAGTCATCTGCTCCTTGATCTAATCCTGTTACTCGGTCCATTACAGAATCTCTAGCAGTCATAATAATAATTGGTGTTTTCTTCACTTGACGTAAGCGACGAACCACTTCTAGTCCGTTTAATTCTGGCAACATTAAATCTAATAAAATAACATCCCAATCTTCCTCAGTAGCTATTTGTAAGCCACTACGTCCATCGAAACAAATTTTTGTTTCATATCCTTCATGCTGTAATTCTAACTCTACAAATCGTGCTAAATTTTTCTCGTCTTCAATAATTAAGATTCTTTGATTCATTGACATGGATACACCTCACCCTAATATTTTTTTAAGATTCATACTAATAATATCACATTCTCTCATTTCATTATAGCCCTTCCATCAAAAAAACACCATTATAACGAATTTGTTTAACTTTCTACCGATATTCATCATTCAATTAGTTTTTTGCTATTAGAATTTTTTCAAAAAAAGAGAATGATTAAAGCTAAATCATTCTCCTCTATCATGCTATTCTTCATCTAATAAATTTGTTTGACCTAAATCTTCTACTTCTTGAGAAAGGACTTCCCCACCAATATTATAGTGAGCACGAATTTTTTGTGTTAATACTTCAACAATTTCTGGATGTTCCGTTAAGTATTTCTTCGCATTTTCACGACCTTGGCCAATTTTTTCATCATTGTACGCATACCAAGCGCCACTCTTCTTCACGAAATCTAAATCAGAAGCCATATCTAAAATTTCTCCAATTTGAGAAATTCCTTCCCCATACATGATATCCACTTCAGCTGTTTTAAATGGTGGTGCAACTTTATTTTTCACAACTTTAATTTTAGTGTGATTTCCTAAAATTTCTGCTCCATTTTTAATTTGATCACTACGGCGAACATCTAAACGAATACTTGCATAGAATTTTAAAGCACGTCCACCAGGTGTTGTTTCTGGATTACCGAACATAATTCCAACTTTTTCACGTAATTGGTTAATAAAAATCGCAATTGTTTTCGTACGGTTAATTGTCCCTGATAATTTACGAAGTGCTTGAGACATTAAACGAGCTTGAAGCCCCACATGAGATTGTCCCATATCTCCTTCAATTTCTGCACGTGGTACTAATGCAGCTACAGAGTCGACAATCACAATATCAACTGCACCTGAAGCTACTAATGCATCTGCAATTCCAAGTCCCTGTTCACCAGTATCTGGTTGAGATAATAATAATTCTTCAATATTAACGCCTAATGCTCTTGCATATTCTGGATCTAAAGCATGTTCCGCATCGATAAATGCTGCTACTCCACCACGTTTTTGTACTTCCGCTACCGCATGCAAAGCAACTGTTGTTTTACCACTTGATTCAGGACCGAAAATTTCAATAATTCTTCCTTTAGGGTAACCACCTGCTCCTAATGCAATATCTAATGCTAATGAACCTGAAGAAACTGTCTGAACTTGCGAATCAGCTTTTTCTCCTAATTTCATTACTGCACCTTTACCATAACTCTTTTCAATTTTTTTCAATGCATCATCTAATGCACGTTGACGATTTTCTTGATCTGCCATGTTAAACCTCCATGTCCTCTTAATTCATTCTTATCATACACTATATTCAATAGTGAAAGCAAGAAAAACGAACATTTGTTCTGTTATTTTTTTAATAAATATTTTCTTAGCTCATTTAGTCCATATTGAACCGCATATTCTCGGTTTCCATTACGATTTCTTGCTAAATGTAATTCAATTGTTTTTGTTTCTACCCCATCTGCTAATGAAATAAATACAGTTCCTACTTCTTTTTCTTCCATTTGGGATGGACCTGCTATTCCTGTAAAGGAAATTCCAAGGTCACTGCCAAATATTGCCCGTACATTTTCTGCCATCGCTTCAGCACACTCTGCACTGACCATTCCATATGTTTCTAATATTTCTTGAGAAACTTGTAATTGATTTTTCTTTATAGCTTCTTGATAGGCAACACAAGAACCTAATACATACTGTGAACTTCCTTCAACAGAAATTAATGTTGAAGCAAAGAGTCCTCCCGTTAAACTTTCTGCAGAAGCGATACTTAATCCACTATTTTTTAATAAATCGCTTGTAATGGATAATAGTGTTTCATACTCTCCATATCCATAAAAATACTCACGTTCAACGGATAATATTTTCTCTTCTAAATCATCTAATAACTGTTCACACTCTTCTTTTGTATCCCCATTTGCGGTTAAACGAAGAACGACTTCATACATTCCTGCATATGGAGCAATTGTTGGATTCGTTTGTTCTTCAATTAATTGTTCTAAATCAGTGACTAATCTAGATTCTCCGATTCCAAAAAAACGTAAATATCTAGATACAAAAGTTCCTTCATTTGAAACTTTTTCTTTTAAATATGGAATCGCCTCTTTTTCAAGCATCATTTTTAATTCACTTGGAGGGCCTGGTAACACAATGAAAATAGTTGAATCCGTTTCTACTGCTCCGCCAATCGCTAACCCATTATGATTTTTAAAAACTGTTTCTCCTTCAAAAGCTAATGCTTGGAGTCGGTTATTAGGGCTCATTGGACGATGAGATTGTTTATGGAAACGAATAATTTTATCCATCGCTTCTTCATCTTCTACTAATTCTTTTTGAACAAATTTTGCTAAAACTTGTTTTGTTATATCATCTGTTGTTGGTCCTAATCCACCACTTAAAATAATTAAATCACTACGACTGCTAGCTAGTTGAATACTTTCAAACATTCTTTCTGGATTATCTCCAACAGTTTGTTGGTAATAAGTTGGAATAGACAACTTTGCTAATTCTCTAGCAATGGTTGCACTATTTGTATTAATGACTTGTCCCATTAATAATTCTGTACCGACTGTAATTATTTCTGCTTTCATACTTTCTACTCCTCATTTATAAAAAACAAAAGGCTGGGTAAATCCCAGCCTCCACCATTAAACAGAAAATGAATCTGCAAAAACATGTTTATTTTTTATAAAGTAATCTACTCCTGAATATACTGTTGCAACTAAACAAACATATAGCAAAATCGTTCCAATTGAAAACGGCAACCCTTTTACTGGAAAATCATCCATCAATAAAAAGATAATCGCTAACATTTGTGTTGCTGTTTTAACTTTTCCAGGCCATGCTGCTGCAAGTACTTCTCCATCATTAACTAACAATAAACGAAGCCCTGTTACAGCTAGTTCTCTACATACAATCACTGCTACAATCCACATTGGAATAACACTAGCTCCTACTAATGTAATAAAAGCCGTCATCACTAATAATTTATCCGCTAAAGGATCCGCAAATTTTCCAAAGTTTGTAATTAAGTGATATTTTCTAGCTAAATAACCATCTAAAAAATCTGTAATACTAGCAATGGTGAAAATAATCATTGCTAATATCCAACTAACACTTAAGTTTGATTGAAGAACATTCACCGTACCTAAAGCATCTTTTTGAAAACACATCATTAGCAAAAACACTGGAATCATGACTATGCGAGCAATGGTTAATCGATTGGCAATATTCATGCAATTCCCTCTATTCTACTGTAATATAAATGGATGTAGCACTAACTCCATCAGGAATTTGAATTTCTTGTCCAGCTAAAGTAATTGTACCAACTGGTGTATAACCAAAGTTTAAAACAATTGAGTTAGTTCCTTCAGGAATTGCTCCTACTAATTGTTGTCCTGTTGTTGGAGCTCCATCTGCTACTACTTTTTGATTTGCTGTAATTCTTGCCCACAATTGTGTTCTTGCACGGTTTGTTACTACTAAGTTTGCAGGAAATTCAGCTAATTTTGCAGTGTAATATAATGAATTTCCATTTGCATAAGAATAACGAATCGTTGTTTCTTTTGATTCTTTTGTAGTAGTTGTTGATTGTGTTGTTTCCGTCACAGTTGTTTCTTCCGATTTTTCAGCAGTTGTTGTGCTTGGTGCTGTTACAGTTGTTGAAACAGTTGCCTGCTTTGGTGTTGAACGTTTATTCAGTAGTGACTGTGCAATCGCAAATACAATCGCTACTGCTAACATCCCTAATAAAATTGTAGGTAAATAATTTTTAAATTGTCCCCAAGCTTTCGTAACAGAAGTTTGCGCTTCACGATTATTTGATAAACGACTTGAGATAAATTTTTTATCTGCTAATACAGATTCTTCCTCTGGAATTCCTCCAGGATTTTTAGGAGTTTCTAATGCAAATTCTTCTAATAGTCGAGTACCGTCTACTCCAACTGTTTCTGCTACTTGCTTAATAAATGCACGAGTATAAAAGTCTCCAGGCATTAAATCGAAATCATTTTCTTCGATAGCAATTAAATATTTTTTTTGAATTTTTGTAATTTGTTGCAAGTCATCTAAAGTATATCCTTTTTGTTGACGAGCACGTTTTAAGATTTCTCCAATTGTTTGTTCCATTTAATCACCAACTTTTCATATTGTCATAAAAAGTATACCATAGATTGCATATGAAACAAACTCATTCACTGTGTTTTTTCGTTAACTTTCTTCTCATTAACTAGAAGATAAACTTTTTCAGAGCGTGTTGAACCATTTTTTAAATTTGCCGTTAAATCAAAAGCCTTACTTTTTTCATCCCATTTAATTTCTACATTTCCAGTCGAAAAGTCTATTCTACTCGGAAATAACATTTCTTTATCTTTTACTTCTAAATGACTATCTAAATTTTGAGTTGTTAATTCTAACATTATTTTCAGACGATACGTATCACGGAGTAATCGAAATTGATTGGCATTTGCGACTCTAATTTGATAAAGCGCTACTGTCACTAAGCTAGTAATAAACAATAAGGATAAAAAAGGAACTACTAGGCTAGCTTTTATCTTTTGATACGATAGCCGATTTTTCATCATTATTTTTCTCCTTTTTATGTTCTTCTTGAATAATCTCTTTTTCAAGGGAAATGACTCGATTTCCTGGAATAAAGTATATGTCAAATATCTCTTTATTTCGAAGAGTCGCTTTAAATCGTACGCCGTCTTTTTCACCATGCATATGCAATTCTTCGTATCCTATTAATAATGGATGATAACCTTTTTTCTTTCCTTCTCCTTTACTAATCCATAAAGTATTTTTTGATTGATCCTTTTCTGATTTTGCTCTAATTAAATAAGATTCTTCCTTTGTAGGACGTCCATCTTCAAATTTATGTTCGAATACAACAGGAGGTCTAGCATACCCTTGTAAATGAGTATCCATTTGAGTCACCATTAAATGCCACTCGATATAGTTGGGCACTTCTAATTTACTTTGCACTTTCATTAATACTTGATAAACTCCACTTATCAGTAGAAAACTCACTGCAAATATCGCCAATGCCATTAACTGCTCAATCAGAAGAAAGGCTGACTTTTTCTGTAGAACCCATTCCTTCAATTCGAATCACCTCCTCTTGATTACAATGAATTGAAATAGAAGTCGGTGCTGTTTTTGAAGTAGTTTTTTTATAATGGAATTGTTCTTTAGTTTTTGAGGATTTTTCATCTTTCTTTTTAGAATCAAGATCTTTTTCCTTATTTTTTTCAGTATAAGGAACCGATAGCCTACTCTCATGTAATTTCATTAATTGATTTGAATATTCGTTCAATGTACATGCTTCATTTTTCTCTCTTTTTAAAGAATTCCCCAATATGAAAGATAGTAATAATACGGTTAAAGTCGCAATCATTAATGCAATTAAAGCTTCTACAAAGGCAAAAGCTTTATTTTTTCGAAACTTCAACATAATACCTACCTCCACCTAATTGAAATGTAAAATGGTATGAATATTTTTTCCCATTAAATGTTACTTGGGAAACCTTATTAAATGTCGTTAAATTCCCTGTTTCTCCTTTAAATTGAATTAAAGGAATATTGGTTGTTGAAATACTCTTTGGTATTTCTCTCTCTGCATTTAATGATTCATTTCCTGGACAGCTTAAGCGATAATAATTTTCACTTGGATAGTTTATTTCTATCGTTGAATTCTTCCCCGTTGCCTGTGCATTTGCCTGCACTAATTTCAAATCATTTTCAAACTGCTTCATAAACACTTTTTCTTGATACGTTTCTCCAAAATCCACTATAGCCGGAGGAACTAACCATAATAATATAATTAGAATACTGAATGAAACGAGTAGCTCTACGAGTGTAAACGCATGAGATTTCATAGAAGTTCCTCCAATTCTTTAATTATTGTGGATTTGTTTGAGCTTTTCCCTTCGCCTTATTATAAGAATCTAATTGTTCTTGAGTAATATAGCCATTATTTTTTAATGTTTGAGCATCTGGTTTTTCTTTTACATTTTCATCTAATTGATACAATTCTTGCTGATTCTCAATAACTTTCACTATCGCAGCATCCGATTTCTTTTGTGCCTCTTCTCTTTGTTTAGCAATATTCGGAATAATGAGTAGCATCATCAACCCGATAATAAATAAACAAATAAGCAACTCAATTAATGTAAAACCTTTTTTCTTCTTTAGTAATTTTTTCATCTTAATTTCCTCCTATCATTGTTAATGTTGGTAACATTAAAATAATGTACATTGACATAATCATGAGCCCAATTCCAATAAATAAAACTGGCTGAACAAGCATAATTTTCTTTTCCAGCGTTCCTTTAAAATCTTCAAATGAATTTTTAGAAAATTGTCGTAATTTGATATCTAATTGATGCGTTAATTCTCCTTGAACAATTAATAAAATAAGTGGTTGTTGAAATAAATTCAATTGGTGAATTGCACTTGAAAACGAAGTTCCTTTTTGCATCTCCTCTTCAATAAACTCAGCAATTGCTTTTGTTAAAAGACTCGTACCTGCTTGTTTCATCTGTTCAATCATTTGCAACAATGACTGTCCATTCCCTAAAAAATAGGCAAATTCTCTCGCGTATAAAAATGTGTAATATTGGCATACTAAACGTCCTACAATTGGCAGTCGAGTTAAAAATCGCAGGCGTTTCAAAATCGTTTGATTTTTCCAAAATAAATACACTATGCCAACTGCAGTGCCTATAAACAGACTAACTCCTAATACAATCCAAGGTAAGTGAACAAAGCCATTCCATATTAAATAAAGCATCATATGGTCTTTGATACTCTCTACTTGAATCATCGATTGCAGTTGACCAAGTAATAAATAGCGAATCGCAGCAACCATGCAAACTAAAAACACAATTAAAATGCACGGATAAATTAACACTTGCCGTAACTTTTTAAGTTGAATATCCTTTTGTGTTAAATATTGTCCAATAGTTCGACAAGAAAGTGCAAAAGAACCTGTCGACATAGATAAATAAATTTGAGAACAAATGGAATCGGAATATCCTACCAAATGTAAGACTTCATCAAATCTTTCTCCCATCAATAAATGTTCCATCATACTACTAATGACTGCTTCTTGTTTTGGAATCAATAATTTGGCAAATTCCAATGTTTCTTGCAGAGTAAATCCTTCATCTAATAACTCACCAACTTGACTTAAAAATAATGCTTGCGTTTTATTTGACCATTTCTTAATAGATTTGGTAGGCTTCGAAGCTTTGTTTTGAAATATATCCAAGTGCATAAGCTTTCCTCAACTTTCTATTAAACGGATGTTCCAAGGAATTCAACATCTCTTCTTCTTGAATCAAATGTTGCAATGAAGTTCCATAGGCAATATCAAATAACGTTGCCTTTTTGTTTGAAAGAGGAATGTGATTACAGTGGAAGCAACAATGGCTCTGACATAAAAAACAATATCTCGGAACTAACCGCTGTGCTACTACTGCAACTAATGTTTGCCTTAGTAAATCTTTTGTAACTCCTAATTCCTCTAACCTTGAAATGACTCCTTTACAATCTTTTGCATGAACCGTCGCCAACATTAAATGCCCTGTTAATGCACCTCGAATAACCATTTTAGCTGTCATTTCATCTCGAATTTCTCCGATTAACATCATATCCGGATGATGTCTTAGTGAACTTTTAATCAGTAATTCATACGTAATTCCTGCTTTTTCATTAATTTCTGTTTGCAGAAACAAAGGTTCACTCATTTCAACTGGCTCTTCCATGGTGATAACTTGCAAATTTGTATCATTGACGCGGTTTCTCAACAGGTGATACATCGTTGTCGTTTTTCCGGAGCTGACAGGTCCTGAAAATAATATTAGCCCACTCTTGTAATGTAACATTCTCTGAAGAAGGTCAATATCTTTTGGAAAATAGGTGGATACTTCTCCACATTTTTTCTCCTCCATCGATAAATGTAATAAACGAATCACAACGGACGTTTGCATTTTAAAGTTTGTGATCACTGATAACCTTAATTCAATACTTGTTCCATTTGTCAATTCATATTTCATTGCACCACTTTGCGGTCTACGTTTTTCCCCTACATCCATCCCAGACCGATACTTTACAAAGGTAATCCACCGATTGGCAGTATCCGTATCTATCGTCTTCAATAAAGATAATTGCTCACCATCTCTCAAATAAAAACGATACTCCTCTCCAAAAGGTAATAAATGGATGTCATCAATGCGGAATTGGAGTGCTGCCAATAAAATTTCATTCGTTAGCTCCTCCATATTTCTCCCTCCTTTATACAAAATTGACTAGTCACTTATATATACGAAAAAAAATCGAGAAAATATTTTTTTTCTCGATTTTTTTTATATTTTTTTATTTTTTTAAAAATCCTACTAAAGCACCAAAAATTCCGCCTAAACTATCTAACACCATATCTTGAACTAGTGGTGTTCTTCCAGGTGTCATCCCTTGATGAAACTCATCTGTAATTGAATACAGTACCGTTATAAAAATCGCAATCATTAAACTCCATCCTGGATTTTTTAGATGTACTTTTAATCCTCTCGTCCAATGATATCCAATGAAGTAATACACTAAGAAATGTGCTCCCTTCCGAATAAAAAATTCAAGAAATTGAGCATATCCTAAACTTGGAATACTAATCACTTTTCCTGCATAAGTAAAATGAATTTTTGATAACATCTCTGAAAATGGTTGAAATGGTAAAGTTGTCTGTATATTTGAAACAAGCGATTGATCATGATAAGGCATTGACGAACTATAAAATATCAGTCCCATTAATACAATCGCAATAATAATCGAAACTGTCCCTCTAGCGGTTCTTGTCATAAAATCCCTCCTATTTACTAGAATAAATTCATTATTGGCTACCGTATACAAATTGTCAAGCGATTTTAAAAAAACAAAAACTCTTACTATAACATCTGTTACAATAAGAGTTTTACTTTTCAATTAAGCTTGAACTGGTAATTCTTCACCAATTGCTGCTAAGCGTTCCATTACTTCTGCAGGAGTTAATCCTTTAGCAGCAACATAACGATTTCTTGGGTGAACACGACATTCTACACTACATCCACCAATATATTTAGCTTCATTTTCTTCTGAAGTTAAAATTTGACGGTTACATTCTGGATTTGAACAGTTTACATAACGCTCACAAGGAGTACCATCGAACCAATCTTTTCCGATTACAACAGGATTTACATGGTTGATGTCTACAGCAATACGTTCATCGAAAACATACATTTTTCCATCCCATAATTCTCCTTGTACTTCTGGATCTTTACCATAAGTTGCAATACCACCGTGTAATTGACCTACATCTTTATATCCTTCACGAACCATCCATCCTGAGAATTTCTCACAACGAACCCCTCCTGTACAATAAACAACTACACGTTTGTCCATGAATTTCTCTTTATTATCACGAACCCATTGTGGTAATTCACGGAAATTTCGAATATCTGGACGAATCGCTCCACGGAAATGACCTAAATCATATTCATAATCATTTCTTGTATCTAAAACAACTGTATCTTCATCTAATAATGCTTCTTTAAATTCTTTAGGAGATAAGTAAGCTCCAGTTGTTTCTAAAGGATTAATGTCATTATCAAAATCATTATCTTCTAATCCTAAATGAACAATTTCTTTTTTGTAACGAACAAATATTTTTTTGAAAGCTTGTTCATCTTCTTCATCAATTTTGAACCATAAGTCTTCCATTCCAGGTAAAGAATAAACATAGTCCATATATTTTTGAGTTGTTTCATAATCTCCTGAAACAGTTCCATTAATTCCTTCATCAGCAACTAAAATACGTCCTTTTAGTCCAATTGATTTACAAAATTCCAAATGATCTGCAGCAAATTGTGCTCCATTTTCGATTGGTACATATTTATAGTACAATAGTACTCGAATTTTTTTTGACATAAACTACCTCCAAAGTAATTTCTTAATGAGTACTCATTATATCATCTGCACAAATCAATATCAAAGAAACTGCTTCAGATAAGCTTTTAGATATAAAATTCACAATCTGTGTTTAAGAAATAAATTTTTTAGGTTCTTCAACAACGTTTCCATGACTCCCAATCCATTTTTCCATCCAAACAATATGATACCAACGATTAAATTTATAACCGCAACGTTTAAACTCTCCAACTAATCGATAGCCCATATATTCATGATATTGAACACTATTATTGGTTAAATATTCATCTTCCACTTCGGGTGTCGCAATACAAGCATAGACATTTTGATATCCCAATTCTTGCAATTTCGCTTCCATCAATTGATATAATTTTTTTCCATATCCCTTTTTCTGTTGACCTTGCTTTAAATAAATACTAATTTCACTAGACCAAGAAAAAGCTCTTCGACTCGCAAAAGGTCCAGCATAGGCATATCCTAAAATTTCTCCCTCTTCTTCGACTACATAATAGGGATATTTCTCAAGAGTCGTTTGAATTCTTCTTTCAAATTCTTCCACAGTTGGAACATCATATTCAAACGTAATTGCTGTTTTTTCTACATAATATCGATAAATTTTTACTAATGCTGCTGCATCTTCAATGGTTGCTACTCTAATCGTCATTCAAAATTCCTTTCATCTTACTGATTTCATTTTTATCGTAGTATACCACAGCTTCATTCTTGACAAAAAATTTTTTCTCTCTTAGGCTATGCTTATAGAACTCGAAAGGATGAATCTTTATGAAATATTTTTTAACAAGTAGTGCAAGCATTCCTGAATCTTATAAAGTGAATACTGCAAATGGTTTTGTCGATAATTTGAAAACTGTTCTTGGTAAAACAACCATTAAAACCTTATACATATCTTCTGACCCAGATGCATATGAATTAACAGATGATTTTTCTTCTTATACAAAATTAGGATTTGAAGAAGTTGGACTTCAATTTGATCCATTTATTATTTTTGACCACCGTCAAACTATAGATATTCAAGACTATTTAAATGAAGTTGATTTAGTGATTTTATCCGGTGGGCATGTTCCTACACAAAATCAATTTTTCCAAGAAATTCAATTAGCTGAAAAAATCCAATCTTTTAAAGGTGTTATCATTGGTATTAGTGCAGGAACGATGAATGCTGCTGAGACTGTTTATGCTCATCCTGAATTAGAAGGAGAAAGCATCGATTCAAACTATCAAAGATTTCTAAAAGGATTAGGACTAACCACAAAACAAGTCATTCCTCATTATAATTTTTTAAAACACGAATATTTAGATGGAAAACATGTGATTAAAGAAATTGCAACCGAAGATAGCATGAATCAAGAATTTTACATTTTTCCTGATGGGACTTATATTTATGGACATGATGGAATAGAAGAATTATACGGAGAAGCTTATCTCTTAAAAGATAAAATGTTAAAAAAATTGAATATGAATGATCAGATTATTGCCCTTTAAACAATCACTATCATTTTAAGACGACTTCGGTCGTCTTTTTTATCGTAAAAAAAACACCCCGTCGAAAATCGACGGAGTGAGACTTGTTGAATCGTATGATTAACGACGTAAACCTAAACGGTTGATTAACTCACGGTAACGTTGGATATCTTTGTTACGTAAGTAAGCTAATAAGTTACGACGGTGACCAACTTTTTTCAATAAACCACGGTTTGAGTGGTAGTCTTTTTTGTGTACACGAATATGTTCGTTTAAGTGATTGATTTCGTAAGTAAGTACAGCAATTTGTACTTCTGGTGAACCAGTATCTCCTTCTTTAATCGCGTACTCTTTGATGATTGCGTTTTTTTGTTCTTTAGAAATAGCCATTTCTAAACACCTCTTTCTTATATTATTCCTTCTACTGAGTAAAACGTTGGTGAATCGCAAAACTCGGTACAAGGTCTGTGTTAAAACACACTAATAGATTAACGTAACTCTCTGAAAAAATCAAGTAATTTGATAGGTTATTATTGAACTTCTTTATGTGATTTTCTATCGAAGTATACATGATTTGGTAACATTGCTTGTCCACCCATTAATTCTTCAATTGAACCAATCGCATATCCTTCCTGTTGTAAGAAGTCTAATAATCGAGGTAAAGCTTCAACTGTTTCTGGATGAATATCGTGCATTAAAATAATCGAACCATTGTAAGTTCCTTCTCTTACTTCTTGAAGAATACTATTTACATTTCTACTCTTCCAATCTAAAGTATCTACAGACCAATTTAAAATAGCAATTCCTGCTTGCTCTGCAACCATACGATCAAATCCACCATATGGAGGTCTTAAAGTTGTTGGACGAATTCCGCCAGTAGCATCTCCAATTAATTTTTGAGTATCAGCTACTTGTTGATGAACACCTTCAGGAGTTAATGTTGTTAATAATGGATGGCTATATGAGTGATTTCCTACTTGATGGCCTTGTTCCACAATTTGTTTAATAATATCTTCATTACCCGGAACATGTTTTCCCATAATATAGAATGTTGCATGAACTCCATATCGTTTTAGAATATCTAAAACTTTCGGAGTCAACTCACTACTTGGACCATCATCAAAACTAATTGCCACACGTTTTTCATTTAAACGCTCTTCCAATTGATTTTTCCAATTTTGATAAGCTTCTTGTTGACTTTCAGGAATACGATCACTCTTCAAAATAGGGAATAATTCTTGGAACGCAAATGAAATTTGGCGTAACATTTCTCCGCTACTAGTTTGAATTGGTTCTTTTAAGTTAAATCTAAATCCATTTTGAATAATAGAAGCATCTAAATTCTTCCAATTTTCATAAGCAAATTCTTGTAACAATTGTTCAGTTTGTTCTTCTGATAACGATTGTTCCTTAGCAACTTTCATTGCTTTTTTTACAAAATGATTCGTAACTTCTAAATCATTCACAAATAACTCTCCAATAACGGCAGTACCAGACTTTTCTTTTCCTTCTAATTGATGATCTAATTCATCATAAGCTACTTGTTCCAATCCTTTTTTCGTTTCTTGATAAACAGATTGATAATAATAGACATCTTGAACTCCCGTTAAAACATGAGATTGATAAACTTTCAAATATACCCAAGTTCGACTGGATTCATCTTTATATTGTTCTTTTGCTTTTTCTAATAATGCATCTAATTGCTTTTGAATAGGTTCTACGACTTGCTGGTTAATAGTAGGATATGAAACAGTAAATACTGTATTGCCTATTGTCTGAGTTTGAACTTCTACTGCTTCATTGTATTGTTTAGCATCTTCCTCTTCCACTTTCTTCATGATTTCTTGATTTCTTCTAATTAAGTGATTTTTTGCTAAAGTACTAACTACAAACCACTCCCCTAATACTAAAACTAAAATCATGACAGCTAACGCAATCATTTGAGATGGTTCAAATCGTTTTGTTCCTTTCAAATTTTTCTTCATAGTAACCTCGTCCTAATCTTTACTTTTTATAATTTTCTTGGCATTTTGGACAAACTCCAAAAACTTCCATTCGATGTCCCATAACTTTATACCCTGTTAAATTTTCTGCAACTGATTCTACGTCTTCTAATAAAGGATAAAATAAATCCTCCACAATACCACATTCTTGACACACAACATGATAATGCTTCCCTATATTAAAATCATATCTACTAGCATCATCCCCATACGTTAATTCTAGTAAATATCCTTCATCTGTTAATTTATTCAAATTATTATAAACGGTTGCCATACTAATATTTGGATCTTTTGCAACAATGGCGGTATAAATATCTTCGGCAGTAGGATGATGTGCCTCTGCTAAATAATCTAAAATAGCTATTCTTTGAGTTGTCATTCTAACGCCATCTTCTCTTAGCTTTTCTTTTAATTGTTTCAGTTCTTTCTCGTGCATAGAAACCCTTCTCTATTCTTTAATCTTCGGATAAATTCTTCTATGATAACATCTTTCTGTAATATTGTAACATTTTTGTAACATTATTACTAGCCTTAAACGTCACTTTAAACTTCAAATTATCATAGTCTTTTTCATTATACTAACAACTTATCAAACAAGCAAATTAATAAAAAATGGACAAGAATCTTAACCAATTTATTTAGATTCTTTTGTCCATTTTAACTGATATTTAATTTCTAACAATTCTAAATCATTATTCAGGTTTTTGAGCTCCTTGTTGTACCAAACGTTGATAGCCCATTGCTTCTCTTAGTGGTGTTGCATCAATCCCTAAAGCTTCAACAATTGTATAAGAAAATTCAAAAGCTGCTGCAGGACCAGAACCAGTAATCACTCGACCATCTTGATGTACAAAATCCCCAGTATAATGCCCCTCTTGAATTTGTTTTTCAAATCCAGGATAACATGTGTAGTTACGATTTTTTAATGCTCCAGAACTTTCAATAGCGATTGGTGCGGCACAATTAGCTGCAATCAATTTTCCAGAATCAAAATGAAGTTTGACAAACTCTTGCACTTCTGGATGATTTTTTAATGATTTTGCCCCTGGCATCCCTCCAGGTAAAATAACAATATCATATAATTCATTTTTCACAGCTGTTAATTCTTTATCTATAGAAATTGTTAAACCATGGGAACCCGTTGCCTCATTTCCCAATACTCCAACGATATCTACTTCTACCCCAACACGACGTAAAATATCCATTGGCGCTATTGCCTCAATTTCTTCAAAACCTGTTGTTAATACGATTGCTGCTCTTTTCATTGTATTTCCTCCTCGCTATTCTTCCTTCCTATTGTAACGATTTTTATACTTGTTTTCAACAGTGATACCGTTTCAGTTATAAATTGACATTTAAACTATTTATCAGTATATTGAATTCATTGAAATGAAAAAACAATTCCTAGGAGGAAGAAAATGACTTGGAAAATTATTACGGATTCTGGTTGTGATATTAAACACTTAGAATCTTTACCTGAGCATTGTACTTACATTAATGTTCCTTTAACGATTCATGTAGGTGAGGAAGAATTTATTGATAATGAAGCATTAGAAATTGATCAAATGATGGTAAAAATGTATGCCTATGAAGGAAAAACTTCTTCATCTTGTCCAAGCCCGGAGAGCTATTTACAATCATTTGAAGGTGCCGATAACATTATTGTTGTAACAATTACTGGTACTTTATCCGGAAGTCATAATAGTGCGCAATTAGCAAAAAAAATGTATTTAGAAGAACACCCTGAAACAAACATTGAAATTATTGACAGCTTATCAGCCAGTGGAGAAATGGTATTACTCACACAAGCCATTGCAACCTTCATCAAAGAAGACCCTTCTTTTGAAGTAGTTGTTGAAAAAGCTCGTAATTATCATTCAAAAACTAAACTATTATTTGCTCTAGCAAGTGTAGATAATTTAGTGAAAAACGGTCGTCTAAGCAAATTAGTTGGACGTGTTGTTGGATTATTGAATATTCGTATGGTCGGACAAGCTAGCACTGAAGGGACGCTAGAATTACTTCATAAATCACGTGGACAAAAACGTGCCGTTAGTGCCATCTGGGATGAAATGAAAAAGAACAATTACCAAGGTGGACGTGTTGCCATTAGTCATTGTGACAATCCAGAAATTTGTGCCATGATTACGACAGCAATTCACTCTGAATTCCCTAATGCTGATGTCCAAGCTTATCCTACAAGTGGGTTATGTAGCTACTATGCTGAACAAGGCGGTATTTTAATGGGATATGAAACTCATTAATTAAACTCTATAAGAAAAAATAAACGACTCCTGTCGAACGATAAGAGTCGTTTTTATTATGCTAATTCACTTTTTAAAAGTTTCCTCCATTTCTTTTTTGTCTATTTGTTTTTCAGACAAAAAAGGAGGACTCCTGCATCTTGGCACAAGAAGTCCTCTAAAATGAACGAAATCTGTATTTTCTCTTAGCTTGTTTGATGGGTTAGCAAAGTATTTATAAAAGCATAAAGATATTAGAGTTACGGAGAAAAAGGAGAATTTTTATTATCCTGATTTTTCTTTAATAAATAACATATTTTCATCCTTTATCCTCCATATTATATTTAAAGGTTTTACATAATTGTTCCTTCTTAAAAAGTTTTGTTCTATCACCTAAACGAGCAAAACCAAATTATCAATTACGAAAAATATATAACGTCATCGCATACCTCTTCTAAAAATTCATAGTCATGAGATATTATTAAAATCAAATCTTTCTCTTCTTTGAAATTCTTTATATTTTCAGCAACTACTTTCATGCTTGCATAATACAAATTCCGTATTCCCCAAAATGATTTTATCCGGCATTTTGACCCTTTTCTTCAAAAATAGTCCCATAATACACCTCTCTGAATTTGCTTTGGAATTTCATATTGTCAAGCGAAAGATTTCCAATCCCATAGCCCTCAATTTCTTTATTTTAGCAATCCATCTGTTTTTCATCACGAATTGGTGGAATAGTAAAGGAACTATCATCTATCTTTATTTGGGCATAAAGTGTTTCGTTTGTATAACAATATCCCTTGAATGATGGGTATCCATCCAAATTCTTTAATATCTCATCCGGTAAACATCTAAAATCATAATCTCTTAATGCTCCTGCGCCAAGCAGTCTCTCTGTTCTGTAAGCGTTAATTTCCTTTACATATTTTTGATAAAATTCATCTGGACTTTCTTCATAGAGCATTATATCTTCCGCATCTATAGCATAATACCGGTCATATCCCACAACCCACAAAATATGAACGCAAAGTAGATACCGCTCCATTTCTGGGCAAAATCCTACCGAAAAAAATTTATCTCTGTTGATTTTTTCATTTTCTATGCTTATTTCCTTTATGGACAGATCCATCATCATTTCACCTTTACTACCCGATAGCGTTTTTCATGGGCGATGTTTTCAGTGTTCATTGAGATACCTCGCTAGTTTCTTCTCCAGCAGTTCTGTCATATCATTGCAGAGGCGCTTTACCTTGTCCTGCTCATGGGCATAGTACCAGATGGTATCCTCTCCGGGGCGGAGCAGGAGCTGGTCGCCGTCCGCTTCTTTCCAGAACTCGCCCAGCACACAATACCGCTCTCCATGGATGGTCAGATCAAACATCCCGGAAAGGGTAAGAATCACGCCAGTGGATACATTGATGTCTGCGGTCAGTAGGAAAAACTCCCGCACCTGGGACGGGAGCGTGAAGTCCAGCACGCTTTCTTGAGCCCTGATCTGTTCCTCCGTGGCGGCAGGCTGGATTTTATCCGTGGGGTCTAGCACCTTTGCCAATGCCTTGAAAAAATTGGGGTATTGGCCAAATAGTTCTGGGTGGCTGGCCTTGAATTCCTTTTGCTTTTCCCGCTGCACCCGCTCCTGTTCCTTACAGAAAGCGTCCAGCTCGACCAGATACCGCTCCTGGTAGAGATTGCTGGCTTCAAATGCTATGCCGCTCTTTTCCAGAATGGCGATGGCTCCCTTTTGGCTGCCAAACACCGGGACCCACTGAAAGCCGTGTCGGCAGGGCTTTAGTTTCAGGAATTCACTCCGACTCAGCAGGGCTTCCAGTTCCGGCTCATGCTCGTCCCACCAGTTCCGCCAACTTTCCGGTGTTTCCAGGCCTTCAACCAGGTCCAGGAGCTTTGCTGTCAGGTTTTTTTGGTCCATAAGATCTTTCTCCTTTTTAGACTTGTTGTAATGTTCTCGTAATTCTATTCCACATTTCCTTTTTATCTGTGCAATATATAATGTTGGAACTTTTAATTGAAATTTATTCCAAACATATTCTTTGATTTGAGCATATGTTGCTTTACTCTCCGAACTTATCAAATCCATCTCATCCAACTCAATTTCAACACTTATGTGCTTATCGACATCAAGTTTGGACAAAAGTGCTACCATCTCAACGTGGGCCGTTACAACACGACTATTCGTGTTGTCCTTCCCCTCTACCGTTATGATAATAGTTCCCTTTGGTGTTCTTTTATAAGGGTATCCTAATTTCTCAAGAGTTTTCATTAAGTACTCTTGTACTCCTACTGTATATCCCGTTGGAGAAGGGACTGCTAATAATTCTTGTAAATATTCTAATGTTTGATTCATGTATAAATTCCTTTCAAATAACTTTTAAATTCCTACCATATCTCGGTAAAGTTGATGCGCATAACTATCCGTCATTCCTGAGATAAAATCAGTTGCCAATAATAAGCGTAAATATAATTTTTCCACTTCAGATTTACCTTCTGCAAAATAATGATACGAACGTTTTTGACTTTCTGAAATGATGCCAATTTTCTTCAAATCCACATAATCTAATCGACGGTTTGTATCATAGGCGACTAATGGTGGAACAAAACTATCTAATAAATACGTTAAAGTTGAATAACCTGAAATTTCCAAACGTAAAATACTCTTATGATCATATATTTTATCTTCAGAAACTTTTCTTAAATGAGTGTATAACTCATGCGCACTAGAGTCCGTTAATAAATCTTGTTGATACTCTCCATTCATAATCTTTTCATAATGCAATACAAAAGACTCTGTCGCTGCGTCAATTAACATCGTTCTAAGATCGACAAAAAATTGATTAATACTAAAAATTTCTTCATTAATGGTTTCTAATATTTTCACTACTTTTTTTGAATGTGGAGATGTTGTATCTTCTTTTAATACGGAATGTAAATATTCCTTTACAACAGCAAATCTTAACACACCTTTTCCAATGGCATCTTCCATATCTGCAATTAAATATGCAATATCATCCGCAGCTTCTAAAATAAATGTCAAAGGATGGCGATTTTCTCCAGTTCCTGTAATAGCAGTTATTTGACGAAAAATATCTTCTTCAGCTCTGAAAAATCCTACTTTTTTTGAAGTGATTTTCTCTGTTTTTGGCTGATTAGAAGCACGTGTATATTTTAAAATCGTATTAATCGTTGCTGGAGTTAAATCTAATCCATCAAAGTTCCCCTTAAAATCATGTAACTTCGATATGATTCTTAATGATTGAGCGTTCCCTTCAAAATGATAAAAATCATGCACATAGGGGCTTGCTAAAAATTCTTCTGCTACATCTGAATGTTCTGCTAAAATCTGTGGTAACTTTTTCTTAAACCATTGTCGAATAATATCTTCTCCAAAATGTCCATAAGGAGGATTCCCAATATCATGTAATAAACTAGCACATTCTACAATTCTAGCAATATCACTTTGATGGTTTATCATTTCTTGTTTGCTAGAATCTGTTTGGGTCAATACATCTTGTTGCAACAATCGTACAATTTCACTCACTAGTGTTCTTGCAATCATTGCTACTTCTAAAGAATGTGTTAATCTTGTATGAATAAAATCTAATCTTTCTAAAGGAAATACTTGCGTCTTATCTTGTAATCGCCTAAAAGCAGGACTTGTTACAATTCTTTTATAATCATCATCGAACTCGTTGCGATGGTTTGAGTCTTTGTCTGAAAGACGAGTAGTTGCCAATAAAGTTTTCCAATCCATGTCATCACTCCTTTCCTCTATCTTAAACCAATTTACGAAACATTTCCATCTTAGAAAGAAAAAAGAGCAAAGTATTCAACTACTTCACTCTCTAATAATTATTTTGATAAAATCAATTCTTCTTTCATATGAATATCATGTAATTCTCGTTTAAAGAAATACACACATAGAAGTAATGCAATCACATCTGAAACAGGAGTGGCAAACATCATGCCCTCTACTCCAAAAATATATGTCATTAAAAGCATTACAGGTAATAAAATCAATAGTTGTCGAGCCAATGATAAAAATGCTCCCGTTTTTGCTTTTCCAATAGCTGGGAAAAATGTTGTCATTAAAATCGTGAGCCCATTAATCAATAGAAACATCATAAAATAACGCATATACCGAACTCCAAATTCAAAATACAAATCATTTCCATTTCCGAATAATTCAATAATTTGTAATGGGAAAATTTCAAACACTGCCCAAGTCACAAATGACAATACAAATCCAATTTTTAAAGCTAAAAAAATCGTTTGACGAACTCGTAAATAATGCTTTGCTCCATAATTATAACCCACAATTGGCTGAACCCCTTGAGTCATTCCAATAATTAGCGCAATAAAAATAACAAATACTTTAGAAACAATTCCACCAACTGCAATTGGAATTTCACTTCCATAAATAGACATAGCCCCATATGTTTTCAATAAATTATTCGACACAATTTGTACAATTAAGGCTGAAATTTGGAAAATAAATGAAGTCAATCCTAGAGCAGCAATTGCTTCTACTTGCTTCATATGTGGGATAAAATTTTCCCATTGAAATTTCACGGAACGAAACTTTGGAATATAAGCAAATAATAATAATGCTGAAACCATCTGACTGATCACCGTTGCCCAAGCTGCTCCAGCAATTCCCATTTGAAATACAAAAATGAAAATTGGATCTAATATTGTATTTAAAACAGCTCCTACAATAATTGCCATCATTGAAAAAGTCGCTCTTCCATCTGAACGAACAAGCGGATTAAATCCTGTTGAAAATAAGAAAAATGGAATTCCATATGCCGTAATACGAGAATATTCCATGGCATAATCAAAAATTTGATCCGTTGCTCCAAATAATTGCATTAATGGGGCTAAGAAGATTTGCACAAGCAGGCAAACTGCAATTCCCATCACGATTAATTGAACGACTGCTGTCCCTGCAATTCTTCTAGCTTTCTCGACTTCTTTTCGTCCTAATTCCAAATTAAAATTAGACGCCGCTCCTACTCCCGTCATTAATCCTAATGCTAAACAAATCGTTGTAATTGGGAAAGCAATATTTGTCGCAGCATTTCCTAAATACCCAACTCCTTGTCCAATAAAAATTTGATCAACGATGTTATATAAGGCATTGACGACATTAGCAATCATTGCAGGAATCGCTAATTGCATCAATAATTTTTTGATGGGCTGCGTTCCCATCGGATTTTCAATAGTTGTCATGTATGAACTCCTTTTTTGTAACTTCGAACAAAAATATTGTAAGGTGGTTTAAATAAATATGTCCATTGTATAAATTTGAGATGTAAATCTTTTTTGCTAAATTCCTAAAATCTATTTCTGTTAGGATATTCAACATCTAAATTACTACATAATTTGTTTCATAATTTCATTTATAATTTGTACAGACTCCTCGAAGGATATATCTTTTGCATATTTAAATTGACGTTGGTAACGAATCCAAAGATTTTTCTGATAATCAGAAGTTTCAATCCCTCTAACCTGATTTTTCCAATTTTGAATCAATTCTTTACTATTTCGTTTTTCACTTGTATTCTCTACAGCTCTTTTTAAAATCGTAAAATCTATTTGATTTTTTCTAAGTTTAAATAAGGTAAATAAATCATATCGATCACGAGGACGTGTTGAAGCAACTCCCCTACTAATAATCGTTTCTAGTTTTTCTGCAAGTACGGTTTCTAAATTATAGGTCCATACATCAATAGTTTGATTAGTAAATAGCGAAGGCATTGAATAAGAAATTTCTCTGGGTGTAATTTTATCACCGGTTGTAACATCAATAAAAATAACCTCGTTTAATGTATCAAAAGTTGCATTTAATTTTATTGAGAAGCCACCATATATATCATCTTGACGAATAGGTTCTAACTTATCTACTGTAAATGAAAATACACTTGTAGTATTTGAAACAATCTCCTCAAAAATATTTATTAAATGGTCTCTATTTAAAGAAGTTCCTTTAAGTGTCACATCCAAATCCATAGTTGTTCGCTTATCTAAACCTATCATTTGACCGATTAGATATCCACCTTTTACAATAAACGAATTTCTATACGAACTTTTAGAAATTAAATTTAATACTTCTTCAATCAAATAATGTTGTTGCACTTGTTGAGGAGGAATCCCTTTCTCTTTAGCTATATTTTTTATTTTAGCTTTAAAACTCATCGCATTAGAAAACATTAATACAACACCTCGATATATGCTTGTAATTTATCCATAACTTTAAATAACTGCGCATAATAAAATAACTTAGATACATTCACTTGATTACTTTGAAAATATTGCTTAAATGCAGGAGCAATAATTTGTACATCTACCTGATGAACTGATCTCAAACACTCTACCAAAATACGTTCTCGTTCATAAACTTTAATAGATTGACCTGAAATACGTTCTATTTCAGTAATCCCCTCATCAAAGTTTGATCGTAATATGATTGGTCGTACTCCTGCTTTTTTAATATTTTTAGTATTGGTCCCATAAGGAAAACTCATCGTTATTTCAAAAGGAATCGTTAAAGATAAACCATGTAAAAAAAGTGCTGTTTCTAAAGAAAATATTCCTTTAGGAAATCGATATTGGAGGATAAAAAATTCATCTAAATAGAAATCAGGTAAGCGATACAACCCCTTTTCTTCTATCTCTATTATTCCTTCTCTAGCCATTTTTAATATAGTTTTGTAAGATAATTCTTTTTCTATAATTTGTTTATAGGTTAAAAATCCATTCTGACGAAATACTTGCAAAATATTATTTACTTTATCTACCATATAATCTCCTTCCAGAAACTAAAAGCTAACAACCTAAGAAAATGTTAGCATAACATTTCCATTAAAGCAATTAAAAAATAAAGTAATGATAACTACCCAACTTACATTCATAAATGCTTCAGCTTATAAAAAATCCTGTCGGTGATTTCTCACCAACAGGATTTGTTGAACAACCTTAATCTATTAGTCTTCTAATGGACGAGAGAAGTTCGCAATTTCACGTTGAACACGTTCTAAGTATGCTTCAATTGTCATTGAAACAGTTTCTTTCGAACCATAGCGACGAACTGTTACTGTTCCTTCTTCTACTTCTTTATCCCCGATTACTAATTGATAAGGGATTTTTTGTGTTTGAGAAGCACGAATCTTGTAACCCATTTTTTCATTACGGTCATCTAATTCAACACGTAATCCTAAGCTCATCATTTTTTCTTTTAATGCACGAGCTGCATCATAATGATGTTCTACACTTACTGGAATAATAGTTGCTTGAACTGGAGCTAACCAAGTTGGGAATGCTCCTTTATATTCTTCGATTAAGTAAGCTACAAAACGTTCTGCAGTTGATACTACCCCACGGTGGATAACTACTGGACGGTGAGTATTATCTCCATCTTCACCCACATAAGTTAAATCGAAACGTTCTGGTAATAAGAAGTCTAATTGGATTGTAGACATTGTTTCTTCTAAGCCCATTGCTGTTTTGAATTGGATATCTAATTTTGGACCATAGAAAGCAGCTTCCCCAATTGCTTCAAAATATTCTAAGCCCATTTCATCCATTGCTTCTTTTAACATTGCTTCTGCTTTATTCCACATTTCATCATCATCGAAGTATTTGTGTTTATCTTCTGGATCACGATAGCTTAAACGGAAACGATAATCTTTTACATTGAAATCTTTATATACTTCACGAATTAAATCTAGAATACGTTTGAACTCATCTTTAATTTGATCTGGACGAACAAATGTATGACCATCATTTAATGTCATTTCACGTACACGTTGTAAACCAGATAATGCTCCTGATTTTTCATAACGGTGCATCATACCTAATTCAGCAATACGGATTGGTAATTCACGGTAGCTGTGAATATGATTTTTATAAACCATCATGTGGTGAGGACAGTTCATTGGACGTAATACTAATAATTCACCATCTCCCATATCCATTGGAGGGAACATATCTTCTTGATAGTGTGCCCAGTGACCTGAAGTTTTGTATAAACCTACATCAGCCATTACTGGAGTATACACATGTTGATATCCAAGAGAAATTTCTTTATCTACAATGTAACGTTCAATTGTACGACGAATTGTAGCACCTTTTGGTAACCAGAATGGTAATCCTGAACCAACTTCTTGACTAATCATAAATAAGTCTAATTCTTTTCCTAATTTACGATGGTCACGTTCTTTAGCTTCTTCACGCATTTTTAAGAATTCTTTTAAATCTGCTTTATCAAAGAATGCTGTACCGTATACACGTTGCATCATCTTATTATCAGAGTTTCCTCTCCAGTATGCTCCTGCAAGAGATAATAATTTGAAAACTTGAATACGTCCTGTTGAAGGTACGTGAATTCCACGACATAAGTCTACGAAATCTTCTTGTTGATAAATAGAAATTGTTTCATCTTCAGGTAAACCATTAATTAATTCTACTTTATATGGATCATTTGCAAAGATTTCTAACGCTTCTGCACGACTTACTTCACGACGTACGATTGGATAGTTTTCTTTAACAATTTTCATCATTTCAGCTTCAACTTCTGGAAGAGCGTCTTCTGTTAATTGATTTGGCATATCTGTATCATAGTAAAATCCAGATTCAATTGCTGGTCCTACCCCAAAGTGAATTCCTGGATATAAACGAGTTAACGCATGTGCTAATAAGTGCGCAGTTGAGTGACGTAAAATTCCTAATGCATCTTCATGGTCTGGTGTTACGATTTCAATACTTGCATCTTCTGTTAATGCATGATCTAAATCGACTAATTCTCCATTTACTTTACCTGCAAGTGCTTTTTTTGCTAAGCTCTTACTAATATTTTCAGCAACTTCTTTCACTGAAATTCCTTGTTCAAATTCTTTTACAGCTCCATCTGGAAATGTAACTTTAATCATTGACATTATTCTCCTTCTTTCCTTTCAAAAATGCTTTAAAAAACAAAAAAACCATAGTTTGCATGAGTCTACAAACTATGGGACGTTATTTCTACGTGGTTCCACCCAAATTCATTCGTTTTAAACGAATCTCTTAAACGGACTAACGCTCCGATACGCCTTGCCTTACTAAACTTCAAGCAAAGATTCAAAAGTGGTAAAACTATCTCGGATGAAGTGTTCCACCAACCCACTTCTCTCTATTAGATAACCAGATAACAGTTTCTTGTCTTTTTCATCATTTTCAAAATATTTAATTCATTAGTTATTCTACCACTAATTTTATAAAAATCAAGTCATTTATTTCTTTTTTGAAAATTATGAATAGCGACGATTTTCTCCCGCTAAGAAAATTTCTTTCGATAGGAAACGTACACGTTCGATCAAACGTTTCGCCTTTAATAGCTCTACATCTCCACGATTTGAGACACTTAAATGTTCTTGTAATTCTTCAATCGTTAAATTAGATGAAAAGAATGTTGGTAATTGTTGCATCATACGATATTCTAATACAATCATTAAAATTTCATCTCTAAACCATGCAGAATTTGATTCAGCTCCAATATCATCTAGCATTAAGATTGGTGAAGTTTTTAAAAATTCAACCTTTTCTTCTAAACGATTAGCACCAATCGCACTTTTTAATTCACTCGATAAAGTTGGAACATGCACTAAAGTTGTTTCAAATCCGAGTTGAGCTAATTCATTTGCAATAGCTGCTAAGAAATACGTTTTTCCAACTCCAAAGGAACCAACTAAATAAATCGCACGATGAAACTCATTTGGTTTTGCAGACAATTCATTAATAAATTGCAATGAAGCTTGAAAAGTTTCTTGACGCTCTTTTGTAATATCTAAGGAATTTAATGTCACCTGTAATAAATTTTTAGGCATATTAATAGCATGGATTCGATTCGTTAAATCTTGCTGCTGTTGTTTTTTGATAAACTCTTGTGTTGGACGATACACAACTTCGACAAAACCTTGGTTGACCCTTAATAATGGTTCCATCCCTTTAATGTATGTTTCTACTCCTTGGATACGAGCATCACGTTGTTGAATATATTCCAATAGGGCTGAATAGCTTTTCACTAAATTTTCTTGCGGAATTTCATCTTGATGTTCTTGTAAAAATTGTTGAACTTCTTTATCTTGTAAAACTTCTGCTACAATTTTTTGATATTGTTGTTGAAATGCTGTAGTAGCCGTTTTATTGCCAAATAAATCTTGCATTCCTTCCATCACTATTCTCCCTTCACTTGTTCAGAATGCCCACTTGTTTTCAATTGAGAAAGCTGAGCTTTTAATAATTGAAGATTTTCATCATCCAATGGACTTTCTTTTGTTTCATTTGGTTTCATCGCCCAGTCAGGAACAGAAGCCACTCTTCCTTTCGGAGCATTTCCATAATATTTTTTACCTGAGTATGATTGTACTTGTCGGTTTTCAATTTTTTCTTTACGACTAGCTTTAAATTCTTTATCTCTTTGACGAACTGCTTCAATAGCTTGTTCAGCTGTTTGAATCCCTTTTTGACTCCAATCATTCGCAATCGTATCCATTAAATTTTTATTAATCGTTGGATTATTTTTAACAACTAATACGTAATGAATTAAAATATTAATCACTTCAGATGGAATCGTTCCTACTTGAACTAAATCTAAAATAATTCGTTGTTCTCCATTTGAAACATAACCATTTCTTTGTTGCTTAATACTTGTCATAAAGTCAAAAGGCGTCATTTCTTTTGCTAATGTAATTAATCGTTGAATCGCCTGAGGTAAATGAGTAGACGTTGGAGTTATTTCTTGTTGTTCTTCTACAACAACTTCTGAAACTACAGGCATACTTTCTTCTTTCGGAACAACTGAAGTTACAGTAGCATCCTCTTGTTTAGGAGCTGCTAAATGCTGATTAGCATTAATAATAATCGAATACAATTCCTTTTCATCAATCTCACCCGTTGATAAATCCGCAGCATAAATTACATATTGCGCAATTTCTCTTTCCGTTAATCCATAATATAATTGGAAGCTATTTAACATTTGCTTCACTTCATCTGTTAAAGCCTGTTCATGAACAAATTGGCTCTTTAACAAGTCCGTTAATAATTCCCAATCAATAGTAGAATTCATGACAAATGATTCTTGTTGCTTCACATCTTTAATCATTTGTTTTTCTTGAGCAATATTTCTCTTGTACTGTGACATATTAAAAGGTAATTGGAATCCTTCTTGGAAAGTACTTGTAACATCTTGACCATAAGGAACCTTTTCCTTTACACTAAAACGTTTTTGTAAGATTTCAAAACGTTGATGCCCCACTTGATTCACTAAAAGTGTCGATAATAAAGCATCTTTGAAAAATAAATTTGGACTCGCTGGTGCTTGTAATTCAAATGTATATTGAGCACTAATCGATTCTTCATCTTCATAGCGATAGGTTTTTAATAAGCCAACTGATTCTAAACGGATTCTTGCTTGATAAAAATCTGGAATTCCCATATTCACTAACGCTAATAAATCCGCCAATCGAATGACATCACTTTGATAGGAATTCGGAGAAAGCTCACTAAATAAGACTAAATATAAAGTTGAGGCTTGAACCCCTAAAAATGGTACATATAATTGCGTCACAAATTGTAATTCACGTTGAGTCAGCCAAACTTGCTGAGTCACTTGAATACAATCACGTGGATTCAACTGACTCCACTTTATTGATTTCTCGTCCATTTGATCCTCCTATTATGATTTACTATCTTTACGATCCATTTCAAAAGACATTCTTTCTAATTCTTTTAAGAACATTTTTCGATCGGTAAATTGACGATATACACTTGCAAAACGAATATAAGCAATATCATCAATTTTAGCAAGGTAGTCCATGACCATCTCCCCAATTAACATACTTGAGATTTCATTTTCTCCCTCTTGGTTAATTGTATGTTCTACTTCATTCACAATTTGTTCTAATTGACTTAATGGAATTGGACGTTTTTCAGCGGAACGAACTAATCCATTTAATAATTTTTCACGACTAAATGCTTCACGATTTCCATTTCTTTTAATGACTAAAATCGGCGCTTTTTCTAATCTTTCAAAAGTAGTGAATCGATAACCACATTCATCACATTCTCTTCTTCTTCGAATTGAACGACCATCGTCTGCTGGACGGCTATCAATCACTCGTGAACCATTAAATTTACATCTTGGACATTGCATGACGATGTCCCCTTTCTTCTACTTTTTTCTTATTGTAGTATATCATTTTTCGTTTCTACTAGCCACTGTTCAACTTGATGATATAACTGTTGAATCGTGCCTTGATTATCCAATAAAACTGTCGCTCTTTTTCGTTTTTCTTCAATAGATAATTGAGAATCAATTCGAGACAGCGCTTCTTGTTTTGTATATTGATTTCTCTTCATTAATCGTTCTAATTGTATTTCTTTTGGAACATATACAACGATAATTTCTTCGCATAATTCCTCATACTGCTTCTCAAATAATAGGGGTAAATCTAAAACAATCATGTTCTCCCCCTTTTGACGATGCTCTTCGATTTCCTCTAAAATCATGATTTTAATGAGAGGCTGTAATAGTTCATCTAATTTTTGACGGTTTTCTGCATTTGAAAAAACTAGTTCCCCTAATTTTTGACGATTTAAGTTTCCATCTTCTTCAAATACATCATTACCGAAAACTTTCCTAATTTCTCTGGCACCTTGACTATTAGGTTCAACTACTTTACGAGCAACTTCATCTGCATCAATGACAGGAATTTTCAATTGTTTAAAATAAGAAGATACCGTAGATTTCCCAGAAGAAATCCCTCCTGTTAATCCAACAATTTTCATAAAATTCCTCCTTATAGCTCTTTTGTTCTATGTTAGATGAAAACAAAGATGGATGCAACAAAAAAGGCATTTCCCTCGTAGCAGTAGTGATTGGAACGACTATGTCGTTCCAATCACAGGAAATTTTGAGACCTAGACTCAAAATTTAGCCATGAAACCGCAGGTTTGCTGGCGTCCTTTGCTACTTTCAGGAAATTCCATTAAATAAATTTTTTGCGACGAATGCGCTGCACGCTAAACGCCATTACGATATATAAAACGGTAAATAAAGCAATCATCCCTAAATGGAATGCATAACTAGAAAACTCTGTTGAAGAATTGCTCGCTGCTGAAGTCACATAATAAACTGGGAAGAATTTAGCAATGTTGACTCCATATGAACTTACCAATTCTAAAGGAACAAAAATTCCGGATAAAAATCCCAGCCCCATCCCGAATATTGTACTTGCAGCTGAATAAGCATATTGATTCTCGCCAATGACTACTGCACAAAGAAATGACAAAGCATAAGCTGAAATTGCCGATGCTGTACTCAATAATAAAATCTTCGACGCTTGAGAACTTGCATAAAATTCAGGAGCTAAAATCCCTACAAAAAGCAGATTAATACCAACAATTAAACCTACAATCGTTAACCCTGCTAAAAATTGTTCCAACATCACTCGACGCTCATCTTTCATCGCAATCGCAATTCTCTTGGCAACTTCTTTCCCCTTCATTTTAGAAAAAATCGTACCAAATAAATAAATGAACACTGAAAAATAAATAAATGGGCTATAGGTAAAATAATTTTCACCTAATTTTTCTTTAGAGTATTGACTGGATACCGCTTCTTCTTTAGAAAGAAGCGTTACTGTTACTTCTTGATCCATAATCTTTTCTATTTTTTCTGGATTAAAATCCCCTTCTTTTTTCAAAGCAACTGCATATCGAAGATAAGAATTTACATACTCACGAATTAAATGTCCCGATAATGAATTGGAGATTTCCATCTCAACAACTTCTTGTTCCTGTTCCAATTTTAATTGGGCATCACTTGGAATCCATAATCCTGCATCTACATCTCCTGCATAGATAGCTTCTTTCATACTTGTATCACTTTTTGTCGTTTTTTGTACTTCATGTTTCTTTTGAAGAGTTTGAATCAATTGATTAATGATTTCGTTAGAACCTTTCGATTCATCTTTAATCATGATTTTAACGGGAACATCTTCAAAATGCTTCCTTTCATCTATCTTAGAAATTTGAAGTAAAGCCATCCCCATAAAAATGACTAAATAAATAATGCCATATATTTTGTAACGATTCGTAAGTTTTAAAAAATACTTATAAACTGTCATAACGTGTTCTCCTTAATCTCCATAATGCAAAGACCATTAATAGAAGTGTATAAAACCCTAGTAATCCAAAAATACGAGTCATTTGTGTGCCCTCATTTAAACGATTTAATTGATAAAATCCAGATATAATCAAAGCTACCGGATTATACTGATTCACCCATGGAAGATGGCTATTCATAAATGCTCGTATACTACTTCCCATTAATCCTGCAATAGCGGATGCTATCATATTGGTCATTAATGCTACTATAATCCGTCCTTGTATACTCAACTGTTGAAGAGTTCCTATTAAAATTCCAAAGGATAATCCAAAAACATTTCCTATAAGCATTAATAAAATACTACCTGTCCAATCCGTAAATAACTGTAATTTTAAAATTTGAGTCATATACACTAATAAAAGGGCATTCGAAAGTAAATTCAACGTTAATCCTGTAGCAAAACTGTAAATCAGAAATTTCCATTTACTAAATGAACTTCCCATAACTCTTCGTCCCACTTCAGATAAATTACCATTCATATACGCTACACAAACAACTCCACTAAAAATAGAATACATTGCAAAACTTGCTAGACTTGAATAGAACAGCATCGTTCCTTCACTAACGTCACTCTTTGTTTCTTTAATCCAACTTTTTTTAAAATCAATCGTAGAGGCACTTTTTCCAAGAGATTGAACTTGTTTGATTTGAGTGACTACATTTTTCAAAACACTTTGAGGAACACCTGATTCTTTTGCCACTACAATATCTAAATTATTTTCAACAAATCCATCTGCTTTTTCTTCAAGCGTTAACTGCTTTCCCTCTTCTGCTGATGCTACATCAATAATTTCAAAATTTTCACCTGCTTGTTCGAATACAAAATGAAAAGGATGATCCTTCGTTATTGCCACTCGAACGGGATTTAATTCCTGATGAATCACACCAGAAAGTGATAAATAAAAGAAAGTCATTAAAATCACTGGATAACATAATACCCAAAATGAAAATGCAAAATCTTTTACCGTGTTTTTAAATAAATACTTAAATAACTTTAGAAATGTCATCATCTATCACGAAGTCCTTTCCCAGTATAGGCTAGAAATACATCATCTAAACTTGGTTGTTCACTATATAAGCGTACATAATTTAATTGCAATTCTTCAATCGTGTTAGCAACATGCATTAAATGATTATTTCCTTTTTTAAAATGAAACTTCAACTGTTGTTTTTGTTCTTCCATTACTAAAATTTGAGGAATTTGTCTTAATCGCTCTAATTGTTCATTGGTTGGAATAGTTGTTAATTCTACTTGAATAATTTCTGAAGTAGTAATCGATGCTTTTAATTCTTGAGACGTTCCAGAGATAATGCTCTTTCCTTTATCCATAATCACAATACGATCACTTAATCCATCCACTTCATCTAAATAATGAGTGGTGTAAATAATAGTACTGCCTTTTTCATTTAATTGACGAATTCCGTCTAAAATAAACGAACGACTTTGAGTATCCACTGCAACAGTCGGTTCATCAAAGAAAATTAAAGATGGTTTATGGACGATTCCGCAAGCAATATTTAATCGACGCTTCAATCCGCCACTTAATTTTTTCGGAAGAAATTTACGAAAATCTTGTAATTCTGTGAATTCAATCGCTTCTTTTACATATTGTTTTCGCAATGTTGAATCTGAAATGTATAGTCCACAAAAGAAATCAATATTTTCTTCCACTGTTAAATTATCTAAATAAGCTAACTCTTGTGGCACAATTCCAATTTGCCCTCTAGCTTTAGCAGATAATGGAAATTGATTTTCTCCTAATACGGTAATCTCTCCACTATCAAATGTTAAAAATCCTAGCATACAATTGATTAAAGTTGTTTTCCCACATCCATTTGGACCAAGAAGCGCTAATAACTCCCCTTTTTGAATCTCAATTTCAAAGTGATTTAATGCCATTAAATCTTTATATCGTTTCACTAAACCTTTTACTACAATACTTGTTTCCATATGTTCACCTATCCTTTCGTCACAATCTAAGTATATAAAATGTCTTCACTCTTACCTAGTGTCAAATATCATCATCTGCATATGACATTTGTCATATTTTTATAGAATTTTGTGACTTTTGCAGTTATACTACAATAAAAAGCAGATTGGAGGAATAGTCTTGCGTACATTCATTGAAAAATCATTATTTTTTATTCTCATCAGTATTTTTTTAGCACAGGAAAATATTGAACTGTTGACAATTTTTCTAGGATTTTGTATGTATATCCTCTCTCTTTCTCCTTATGTCAGTTCAAAATTCATTTCATCGATTGCATTAGGGATTTCTGGAATACTTTGTATTCTCTTTCCACAAACTGGACTTTATAGTGTACTGTTCATCATGCATGCGGTTCATTTATTTGGTTTAGGGGGGATTTTTTCAGGTGGAATTTTGTTTTTATATCCTAACTTATTTGCCCTTATCCTTGGCATCATTGGTAGTTATATCATTTTACAAACTCAAAAAGATGAGGCTTTTCAGAAGAAAAATTATCAAATACAAAATAATTTAGAATTAGAACGTTTGAAATTAGTCCAACGCCAACAATCCAGTTCGGAAGAAGTTTTAAAACAAATGGAAATTGCTACATTAAAAGAAAGAAATCGTATTTCTCATGCATTACACGATCAATTAGGACATACTTTGAGTGCTTCGATTATGCAATTAGAAGCTCTACAAATTATTACAAATGAACCCGTTGTGGAAGAAAAATTAGCACATTTATCGAGCATTTTACAACAAGAAATGGATGACATTCGATTAACCATTCATCAAATGTATGATGACTCCTTCTCACTTTCTCAAAGAATGGATACACTCCTGCAACCTCTAAAGGAAAAAGCACAAGTGAATTTTACGAACACTATATCAGATAGTATTCCGATTACTATAAAATATGATATTTTAACGATTTGTAAGGAAATGACGACAAACTTTATGAAACATTCCAATGGAACACAACTTCAATTATTCCTTTTAGAACAAAAAACAACCTACACCATTGATTATAAAGACAATGGTGATCGTCCAACTAACACTCCCTCAGGTATGGGACTAACAATGATGAAGGAATTAGTGGAAAAACATAATGGAGATTTTACACTTCAAACAAAAAATGGATACGAAATTTTTATTCGTATTCCAAAACAGGAGGCCTCTCATGATTAAGACGATTCTTATTGATGATGATTATTTAGTATTACAAGCATTAGAAACCATCCTATCTGCCCAATCTCATATTGAAGTCGTTGGAATGGGAAACAATGGATCTGAAGCGATTCACCTATACGAACAACATCAGCCTGATTTAGTGTTAATGGACATTCGAATGGAACCTACTTCTGGGATTGAGGCAGCTAGTCATATTTTACAAGATTATCCTGAAGCAAAAATTTTATTTTTAACGACCTTTCAAGATGATGAATATATTACAAAAGCATTAGCGATTGGCTGTAAAGGATATTTATTAAAACAACATATTAAAGGCATCATCCCTGCCATCGAAGCAGTTATGAATCATCAAATTGTATACGATTCAACCATCGATATGCCGGTAAAAAAATTAGTTCAAAGAAAAACTAGCAAACTCCTGAACGAAAGAGAAAATGAATTACTGTATTTAGTAGCAGAAGGATACAATAATAAAGAAATCGCAGAAAAAATGTACTTAAGCGAAGGCACCATCCGAAACTATCTATCATTACTTCTCGAAAAATTAAACTTAAGAGATAGAACTCAATTAGCCATTTATTACTATAAAGATTTGGTAGAATAAACTATAACTAATAAAAAAAGCAGAGAAGTTTTAGCCTCTCTGCTTTTTTATATTCACATTTGGGATATAGGTAGTGAAACACCTTCTCTAATGCTCCACCTTTAACGATAGTGGGACACCTTATAAAGTATTGAAACTTTATCAAAAATCTTTATGAAAGTCAAAAAATCATGTTTATTTTTCTTATAATTCTTTTTAAGCAGATATATTTTCTATCACATCATCATTTTTTACTCTATTAATTAAAATATTTTTTAAAAAATAATTTAAAAAGAATATTCCAATGATGAGTGTTAAAATAATAACACTATTGAATTTATAAGAAAATGCTATCATATTACTCATAATTGATACAATGATAATAGAGGCAATAATCGAAATATTTGTTGACTGAAATACTTGCCCTATAAGAATTGAAATTAAGATGATTGTAAGAGAAAAAATCCCCACAAAAATACTCATATACGTAATTTTTAAAATATCACTAAATGAATTCAACGACATAAACCCTAAAAATTTTCCAACAAAATAAAAAATTAAATTTTCTGAAAACAGAACAGAAACTAGATTGATGAAAGAGAGAAGAGATAGAGCAATAATTTTACTTATAAAGATTTCCCCTCTACCTCCAGGAAACAAATAAATGATTTCTCTAGCGTTACCAATATAGTGTCTAAGCAACAAACGATTCCAAATAACAACTCCATAAATAATAGCTATTGATACAGTTAAAGTTGAAGCTAAACTAATTATACCAATAGAACTAGTTATTATAGAATCTTCACCATTTTTCTCGAAATAAGAAACTAAACTAAAAAACATTAACGATAATAAATTAATGAGTATATTGGTCCACAGAAAATATCTAAAATGACAGCTTTGTTTTTTTAATTCATACTTAATTTTCTCTTTCATATACTACCTACCTCTTTATTTCTCTATAAAATTGTTCCAGAGTTTCAAAACCTTGTCTTCTTATATTTTCTATACTTAATTCTGTTAAAACTTCTCCTTGATGAATAACAATAAGATGATCTGCTATACTTTCTAATTCTGAAAACGAATGGCTAGAAATTATAATTATTTTTCCTTCCTCTTTTAACTTTAGAAGTAGTTCCTGCAGTAGAATAATCCCCTCTCTATCTAATCCATTAAAAGGTTCATCCAAAATTAATATTTCTGGATTATGAAAACACGCTAAAGCAATATTTAAACGTTGTTTCATACCTAAAGAAAATCTAGAAATTTTATCTTCTAAGGAAACATTTAAACCAATTTTTTTCAAATAGGCTTTAATATCTGTTGAACGACATTCATAATATTGTAAATGGTTAGCGAAAATTTCCTCTACAGTATAAAAACTAAAGATGTCTGGAAAAGGAAAAACAACTCCAATTTTTGTTAAAAAGTGATTGTAATTAGATTCATCTACAACTTTATCATTAAAAATAATTTCTCCGACTGCTTTACTTAGTCCTAACACACAACGAAATAACGTTGTTTTTCCTGCACCATTTTCACCAATAACACCATATATTTCACTGGAATTCAAAGAAAGATTGATATTATTTAATAATGTTTTACTCTTTATATTTTTAGTTAAATTAGAAATGATTAATTTGCTCATAACTATTTCCTCCTAGTTAATGTTTTTAGAGATAGTAAAAATCCTATGCCGGCCCACACTATTAGTACTAATAATTGCTGACCATTTGTAGCTTCTAATTGAAAAATATTTGAACGTATGATTTGGCTAGATGGTACAAATGGAAGAAATTTATATAAATACATTGTCCACAATGGAAGCCTATCAGATGAATAAATAATAGGAGAAAATAACAATCCTCCAATCATAATCAACTGTGTAACAATAGATACAATACTTGGTGGAAGAATATAAGCAATAGCAAACCCCACAGAAATTAAGGAAAATATAATCAATAGAATAGATAATATTGAAACCACTCCTATTGAAATTTCTAATCCAAAACCAAATTTACTAATTAATAAACTTGAGATAATTCCTGGGAAACAAAGTAATCCCCAAATGAATAAATCAGATAACAAGATTTTTATCCTTGAAACGGGTAATGTTTTTTGATATTCGTAGATTCCATTTTGTTTAGCCTCACTAACAATCTGAGGCGCTAATACACAAGTAACTGAAATTACATTAATTGCCATAGCTCCAGTACATAGATAATACTTCTCCCATGGACTTGTTGCATTAGTAATAAATAAAAACCCATAAATAACTGTAAATGATAAAATAATTTGAACTAAAACAAAAAATGGAATATAAAACTTATGACGAAGTAAACTCCATTTTATTAAACCTCTAAATTTATATAAACTTTTTTGATTATTATTCATTAATATATTCCTCGTAATCATCAGAAAGATTTTTTAATTTTATGTCATAACTAGCTATTTTATGATTTTTTAAAAGTTCAGAAATAATTGGCACAATATCTTTAAGGAATTCATCGTTAATCGTCAAAATTAAACGTTTATCAACTTCATCATATTTACAATTATTCCAACCTTTAAACTCAGAAATTATTGTTTCGTCTATAACAGATAAAGAGATTTGATGTTGCAAGTGACTTACATCCTTAGATTCTAATAATGATACATCTCTCTTTATACATCCTTTATCAAACAATAAATACCTATCAGCATAACGTTCCACTTCAAATAAATTATGAGTAACAATAATTACTGTTGTACCAGAATTTGCAAGATATCTTAAGTATTTCCATATCAAACTTCTTCTTAATGGATCAACATCGTTTGTTGGTTCATCCAGCACTACAATTGAAGGTTTATCAACTACAGCCATAGCAAAAGATGTAAGTCTTTGAAGTCCTCCTGACAGTTTATCGCCTGCAATATCTCTCCAATTTTGAATATCTAAAAAATCAATCAATTCTTTTGTACGCTTTTCAATTACAGTAGGACTTAATCCTTTTATAGAAGCAATACAGCTAATCGCTTCCTGTACAGTAACACCTTTAATTGGTACTTGGAATTGAGGCATAGAGGAAACAAGTTCTCTAGCTTTACTTGGATATTTAGTAACATTTATTCCTTCTATAAATATTTCTCCTTCATCCGAGTAAACTGTTCCATTAATTTGATTTAAAAATGTACTTTTTCCAGCACCGTTATGACCTATTACTGCAACTATCTGTCCACTATGGAAAGTGACACAAATATCATCTGTAATAATTTTTGAACCATAAGCTTTTTTCAAGTGATTTACAATAATTGTTTCTTTTATCATAAATACCTCCAATCTTGTACGTTATAAATAAGAAGAATGAAAAGCTTTTCGCTAACAAAACATACCAAAGTATGTTTTGTTAAATTTTAACATACTTTGGTATGTTTTTCAATTTTTATATTAAATATGAAGAAATTAAGGAATGAATATTTATCTTAGGAATATGTTATAATACTTAATAAGTAACAATATTCATAAATCTGTAGTATAAAATTGATAAACTTTGAAAGGAATTTATTTATAAAATATGGAAAATACAAAAGAAAAGATACTTGAAGTTGCCACTAATCTTTTTTTAGAAAAAGGATATAAACAGACTAGAATCTCTGACATTATAAAAGGTTTAGATGGCTTAACAAAAGGAGCAATTTACCATCATTTTGAATCAAAAGAAGATATTTTTGAAGCAGTTGTAAAAAATATTGGTTTGAAAAATACACTAATTTTTGACAAAATTAAATTTGCTGATAATATGACTGGATCAGAAAAAATAACAGAATTAATATCTCTTGGCTTAGATAACGATAATTTGGAAACAATAACTACTATTTCTCCTAATTTACTAGATAGCCCTAAATTATTTGTTTCTTTTTTAAAGCAAATGCAAGAGATTACAATACCTGAATATTTTTATCCAATTATCATTGAGGGAATTGAAGACGGTTCAATAAGAACTGATGAGCCACATCAATTAGCAGAATTAATCTCTATTTTACTTAACATTTGGTTAAATCCTCTAATTTTTGAAAATTCTAAAAGTTCTATTATTTCTAAAATTAAATTATTAAATCAATGTTTAGAGAGCTTCAATATTAAAATTTCTATATAACTAATTCTCTAAATCTTTGTTCCAAGTCTTATAAACTATTTTTGTGAACAAAAATTTTCCCATCAGAATTTCCATTTCTAATCCCTATATGTCACAGCTTATTATGAAAAATAAAAAAGGAATTTCCTCGTAGCAGTAGTGATTGAAACGGCATTAACCGTTCCAATCACAGGAAATTTTGAGACCATAGGCTCAAAATTTAGCAATGAGACTCGCTTGGCGAGGCTGCTTGCGTCCTTGCTACATTTTGGAAATTCCATTTCTATCTCCATTACGTTCCCCATTCTATGATGGCAAACAAAAAGGAATTTCCCCGTAGCAGCAGTGATTGAAACGGCACAAGCCGTTCCAATCACAGGAAATTTTGAGACCTTAGGCTCAAAATTTAGCAATGAGACTCGCTTGGCGAGGCTGCTTGCGTCCTTGCTACATTTTGGAAATTCCAATTAAAAATATAATTCTATAAACGATTGTTCAACTCTTCTGCTAGTTCTTCAAATCCTGGTTTACCTAATAAAGCAAACATATTTTTCTTATACGCTTCAACACCAGGTTGATCAAACGGATTCACACCATTTAAGTAACCAGAAATACCTACAGCGATTTCGAAGAAGTAAATTAAATGACCTAAAGTATAAGCTGACATATCAGGAATTGTTACAACAAAGTTTGGTACTTGACCATCTGTATGCGCTAATAAAGTACCTTGGAAAGCTTTTGTATTTACAAAATCCATTGTTTTACCTTGTAAATAACCTAAACCATCTAAATCTTCCTCAGTTTCAGGAATTGTTACAGTTTCATTAGGAGTACCTACTTTAATAACAGTTTCGAAGATATTACGTTGACCTTCTTGAATATATTGACCTAATGAGTGTAAATCAGTTGAGAAGTTTGCACTTGAAGGATAAATACCTTTCAAGTCTTTCCCTTCAGATTCACCGAATAATTGTTTCCACCATTCAGAGAAGTATTGTAAAGTTGGCTCATAATTAATTAATAACTCAGTCACTTTACCTTTACGGTATAACACATTTCTAGCTACCGCATATTGATAAGCTTCATTTTCTTTTAAGTTTGGTGAGCTATAAGCTACACGAGCATCTTCAGCCCCTTGCATTAACGCATCTACATCTGCACCAGTTACAGCAATTGGTAATAAACCTACAGCTGTTAATACAGTGAAACGTCCACCTACATCATCTGGAATAACAAATGTTTGATAACCTTCAACATCTGCTTCTGATTTTAATGCTCCACGAGCACGGTCAGTTGTTGCATAAATACGTTTAACCGCTTCTTCTTTACCATATTTTTTAATTAATAAATCTTTGAACACACGGAACGCAATCGCTGGTTCTGTAGTTGTACCTGATTTAGAAATTACGTTTACCGAGAAATCACGGTCTCCAATTAACTCAATTAAACCATGTAAGTAAGTTGAGCTAATGCTGTTTCCTGCAAATAACACTTGAGGTGCTTTACGTTGTTCTGCTGGTAAATAGTTGTAGAATGCATGATTTAAGAAATCAATTGCTGCACGAGCTCCTAAATATGAACCACCAATACCAATAACAACTAATACTTCAGAATCTTCTTGAATTTTTTTAGCTGCTTCTTTGATACGAGCAAATTCTTCTTTATCATAGTCACGAGGTAAGTTAATCCAACCAGTGAAATCTGCACCTGCTCCTAATCCCTCTCTTAAATCTTTGTCAACTGCTGTTACAGTTGATTGTAATTGATCGATTTCTTCTTGATTAAAGAAACCTAATGCTTTGGAATAATCAAATGAAATATGTCCCATAATGAACCTCCTAAAAATTTCTTCTTCTATTATATCAATTTTTCTATAAAATGAATACTACTAAGCTTTGTTTTCTTTTGGTTTTACAAATTTTTCTTGCGCCTCTTCAATCCAATACGGCAATTGATGTGCTAAAGATGAAAATCCAATTGGAGGAGTAAAGCGTTTCTTATTTCGCTTAATTCTCGTTGGTGTAGAAGGTACATCTAATTTTTCTAATGCACGAATTGATAAACTAATTTTATCGGTAAATTCATCTACATCAATCACTTTTGCAGTTACTTCTTCTCCAATTTTTACAAAATTGTGCACATTATCCATATATCCATGCTTACATTCAGAAATATGAATTAATCCTTGTGTTTCTTCATCCAATGCTAGAAAAATTCCATAAGGCTGAACTCCTGTCACTTTAGCAGTAATCACATCTCCAATGCGATACGTCTGTGTCATGTTCAACCCCTAGCCTTTCACTACTGTCGTTGATTCAATCACAACATCTTCTAATGGACGGTCTTGACCATTGCGTTTAACGGATTCAATTTTTAATACAACGTCCATTCCTTCAACAACACGACCAAAAACGGTATGACGATGATCTAACCAAGGTGTTCCACCATCTTTTGCATAAGCTTCAACGATTTTTTCTGGCCAGCCCATCTCTTTTAATTGTGTTAACATTTGAGCAGGAACATGTTTCGCTGTTACGATGAAAAATTGTGAACCATTTGTATTTGGCCCAGCATTTGCCATTGAAAGAGCTCCGTAAAGATTAAATAATTCTTTTGAAAATTCATCTTCAAATTTTGGACCCCAAATCGATTCTCCACCCATACCAGTACCAGTTGGGTCTCCACCTTGAATCATAAAGTCTTCAATGACACGATGGAAAATGACTCCATCGTAGTATCCATTTTTCGCATGTGTCACAAAGTTTTTAACTGTCTTCGGTGCACGCTTTTTAAATAATTCTAAAGTAATATCCCCCATATTTGTATGTAAAATTACAACAGGGTTTCCTTTTAATTGTCTTCTTAACTGTGGAAATATAACCATTTTCCCCTTATTCTTCCCTTCTTTTCTAAGTTTTATACTGCTTCAATTAAACCATAAAATGCCTTTTTTATCAATTTATGGACGAAGTTTCAACCTACTCATCTCCGACAGAAGCAACAATTTGTGCCCAATAACGATCCACTAATAAATCTTTCTCTGGCTTTGCTTTTTCTAATTGCTTTTCTGCAATTTTTAACAGTTCTTCTGAAACTGGAATAAAATGAGAAATTTTCTTTCCATTTACAATATAAATTCCTACTCCTGCTTCTTGTTGATTACTAAAAAGAATACGATCAAATACAATATTTTTTTGCAACATTCGATCGACACAGTAATATTTTACAATTTCAATGATGCGGTCATCATACCCTTCTTCTGCAATGCATAACTTTTCAAAAAATTCATCACAACTTCCCACATAACGAACCGCATATCCGCTATCTAAGAAATCTTGATTCGTTGTTTGATCATCGATTAAGACTTGTTGCAATTCCTTTTGCATCTCTTCTTCTTTTGGGAAGAAATGAATCAAAATTTTCTTATCCATATCTTGGTAATTCAAAATATATGGAATAAAATATTTTTGCTCACAATGTGGACAAGTACACTGAAATACTGTTTGATTGATTAATTTTTCTTTTAACTCTGGAGTTTCAGTCACATTCACATTTTGATAAATCGTATAGTCAAAAGACTTTTGACATGTTTCACAGTGAATTGGGACTTGATTTACTTCTGTCATGAATATACCTTCTTTCGAATTCTACTGTGCCTAGTATACCACGCTCGTCAAAAACTTTCCCCTTTTATTTACTGTTTTTACTTTCCTTATTTGGTATAACGTTTGAGAATATGGTATAGTATAAAAGACTAATTAGGAAAGAGTGTATATATATGACTATTTTTGAAAATTATCCTTTAATAGCAGCATTATCATCAATCTTATTTGCACAATTTGTTAAATTTCCAATTGCCTTTTTCACTCGAAAAAAAGGAGCACATTTATCCCTTATGACAAGTACAGGTGGAATGCCGAGTTCTCACTCTGCTGCCGTTACTTCACTCATTACAGCTCTTGGATTGGAATATGGATTTGCTTCTCCACTTGTAGCAATTGCCACAACATTTGGTGTGATTGTCATGTTTGATGCGATGGCGGTTAGACGTCAAAGTGGTGAACAAGGAATTTTATTATCACAATTATTTGAAGAACAATTAAGAGATGAATCTACAAAATTATCAGAAATTGAAATTGATGATGATGAACCAATTCAATTATTTAATACAGAAGAAAATAAAAAATTAATTATTAAGAAATATCTTGGACATAAACCAGTAGAAGTATTTGGTGGTGCAATGACAGGAATTGTGATTGCTATCCTACTACGCTTCTTATATTTCTAAGAATGGAGAATGAAATGACAACAACAGAAATCGTAGATATTGCCATTATTGGTGGCGGACCCGTTGGATTATTTACTGCTTTTTATGCAGGACTTCGTCAAGCAAGCGTAAAAATTATCGAAAGCCTTCCTCAACTTGGAGGACAACCTGGAATGTTATATCCTGAAAAAATGGTTTACGATATCCCTGCTTATCCTGAAATTTTAGCTGGAGATTTAGTAGAAAACTTAATCAAGCAATTAGATAGATTTGAAGCTACACAAATTTGCTTAGAAGAAGAAGCTCTTCAAATTGAAAAACACGAAGACTACTATGAAATTACAACTTCTAAACAAAAACACTTTGCAAGAACGATTATTATTGCATGTGGGAACGGAGCTTTCCGTCCTCGTAAATTAGAATTAGAAGGTGCAGAAAATTATGAAAATCATCAACTGCACTACTTCGTGACTAATTTAGAACAATTTAGAGATAAAAACATTGCCATTTGTGGTGGTGGAGATTCCGCGGTTGACTGGGCATTAGCGTTAGAAAATATCGCCAAAAAAGTTAGCATCATTCACCGTCGTCCACAATTCAGAGCACACGAACATAGTGTTGAATTACTTCAAAATTCTTCCGTTGAAATCTTCACACCATTCATTCCAGAACGCTTAAATGGAGATGGAAATACGCTTCAATCTGTTACATTCAAACAAGCTCGTGGAGAAGAAGAAATTGAATTAGAAGTGGATGACTTCATTGTAAGCTATGGTATTTCTTCTTCTATCGGATCCATTAAAGATTGGGGATTAGAACTTCAAAGAAATGCGATTATCACGAATAGTAAAATGGAAACAAACCTTCCAGGTATATTTGCCGTTGGTGATATTGCCACTTACGAAGGAAAAGTGCAAATTATCGCAACAGGATTTGGTGAAGCTCCGATTGCTGTTAACCAAGCAATGGCATACATTCATCCTGAGAAAAGAATCCAAACCATTCATAGCTCTTCTCTTTTCTAATAATCTATGTTATAATGATGTATTCGTTTCCACTTTTAAATTCTGGAAACGTGGAAGGAGAGTTTTTTATGAAAAATACAAAAGAATTACATGAATATGCACTATCACTTCTTCACGAACGTGGAGTTGAGTTAGAAGAAATTGCAAAATTAGTTCATTTCTTACAAGAACCATATTTTCCTAATTTAACGCTTGAACACTGCTACAATAATGTTGAATTTGTTCTAAAAAAACGTGAAGTACAAAATGCCATTATTACAGGAATTGAGTTAGATAAATTAGCAGAAAAAAATCAACTATCTCAACCATTAAATGATATTCTTACAAAAGATGAAGGTTTATATGGTGTAGACGAAATTCTTGCTTTATCTATCGTGAATGTTTATGGTTCTATCGGATTTACAAACTATGGTTATATCGATAAAGTAAAACCAGGAATTTTAGAATTATTAAATGATAAATCAAGTGGCTACTGCCACACTTTCTTAGATGATATCGTAGGTGCTATTGCAGCAGCAGCAGCGAGTCGTGTAGCCCACGGATATCCAGAATATCAAGAAACAGAATTAGATTAATGTAATAAAATAACAAGGACGGCAGGAAAATCGATTTTACGATTTTCCTGCCGTCCTTTCCAACCTAAGTAAAACCTAGTTTTCGTCTTCCTCATAACGATACTACTTTATAAAATAATCATTTCTTTCCCATCTACATTATTTACTCCATCAAATAAAACAGAAATTACATTCCGTGATTCTTTTCCAGAAGTCATAGCAACAAGAGAATCATTAAATATATGTCCATCAACAATAATTTTAGAATTATTTTTAAAATCATCTGGAAGATTTTCTTCTAATGTTAATACTAATCTACGACCAAACTTTTTAGAACTTAGAATTTTCATTTTTTAACCTCCTGACTTCTTTTTCATAATATTTTATATCTTTTTTTACTCTTTCAACTTCCATTTTAGGTAGTTTATAACGACTTTGTTCTTCAATAGATTTTCTTTTTGCATTTAATTCATTTATAGCAACACTTAAAGCAGAACCATCATTTTCCTTCCTTAAATATTGTTCAGCATGCTCCAACTCTTCAATTAGAGCAGATATAGAAATTTCTTGTCTTTTTAAAATTGTGTACGCATCTAATGTTATTGCTTCAGCTTTTTTATCATTTAAATATGCTATCGCATCTTCATCATCTATAAATTCTCCGCCTCTTTTTCTAAATTTTCTAGATAAACGATTTATTTGTTCTTTTGAAGCAACTGAAATTTTATTGTGTTCAATTTCTTTCCTTCGATACATTCCTTCCATAATTTGAATATACACCTTTTTTTAACCTTTCGCAATCTTATATTTGTTCGCTTTAAAGAAAACCGGCTATGCACCGTTGCCCAAGAGACTCGCAGGGGCTGCTTACGTCCAACGCAACCTCAGCGAAGTCTAGTTATCTTCCTCTTCCATTTCTTCGAGACGCTTTTTCATAATTTTCTTAATTTCATAAGTATCAACTTCATACTGTATACATTCACACTCTTCAGCAAAAGCTTCTAAAATATCCTCATATTGCTCTTCATCAAATTCTACCGCAAATACAGGACGACCATCTTGTACCCCAACAAAAGCTCTGTCTTGATCATCTATAAATACTAAATGATCAAATTCTTTATCAAAATCATACTCAAGCTCCATATATGATTTCAGCAATTCGACTGCTACATCATTTAAACCCGCTTCAAAAATAACCATCTTTTCCACTGCTGAACCATAGTTCGGTTCAAAACGAATACGGTAACCCTCTTCATCTAATGAACGAACTTCAAGAACAAAATCTTTTTCCTGTTCTGATGTAATTCCTAATCCATGTGACACTTGCATGAGTTTAACACCATTATCATATTCATTGTCACTATAATAAATACGATATTTCTTTTCCTGATTATCAATCACAAATTCCTCTTGATCTTTTAACACAGTATATTCTTCTCGACAATAGGGGCATTCAAATTCAAAAATAGACGCATCCAAAAGATAAGGAATCAATTCCTGTTGTCTTGGTAATTCGATTTTTTGATATTCACGTATCCCAAAATGTCGTCTACAATGCAAACATCTAATCTCTCTATCTACAAATAATTTTTCCGTCATCTCATCACCTATTTACTCTATATTCATCCAAATCGTAGCATCCTCATCATCCACATAAGTTGTCCACGCTACTCCAAAGGAAGCCTTATTCGCTGCTGGTGGATAGTAAACAACACCATTGGAATCCACTTCAATCTCATAGTGTTCTGGATCTACCTTTTCAGCCCACATTCCGACTGCTAACTGATTCCACTGCCACTGTGCTCCTAATAAATCAATTCCCTCATAAGATTTAATATAGCGCATTTCCTCGAAATCCATCGAAGTTTTTAATACAACTGTTTTTCCTGCTAACACCTCTAATTGAGCTGGTCTTAAACGATACGAACCATTGACTAAATTTTCTTTCCATACTCTTAATTTCGTAAATTCGTAATGCATTGGAATGACTTCTCCATCTGCTTCCAGCCAAAATTCCCCAATCGTTGTTTTTAAAATATGCACAGGATTGACTGTTTTATTTTTGCTTCCGAAAATCGTTTTTTCTCTTAATTCATTTTCTCTAGAATTATAAATAATCTGTTCTCTTGGAATGGATAACTGATACTCGCTCACAGCTTCTTGATGGGAAGAAACAACATTGGTAATATATTTCAATTCTTCTATTGGAAAATCCGCCGCCTCTTCATCTCCATAAAAAACTTTTTCAACGAAAGCTTCCACTTCTTGGAAATATTCTCCAACCGGAACTGTTACATAATCGCCCACTTCTACTTCTAGATTTTTATGGCATAAATACAAATATTGTTTTCTACTACCTTCAAAGCTTACACGGCAATATTTATATTCTCCATCTTGATAAGTCGGCTCAACTTTTTCTTTTGAGGCAACACTGAATTCACGGCAAGATTCTAAGAACTCTAGTAATTTAAAAATTTCTTCTTCAAATAAACTAATCTCATAATATTCTGTTAAATATCTTCCGCCTTTAATAAAAGGACGCAATCGAATTCCTAATAAGCAGACATCTGATTCATATTCTTTAGGAGAAAAATATAAAGCAATATCCTCTTCTTCAAATGATAAATGCCAAGGCTCTGTTCCTTCATTTTCTTTCATTCTTCTTAAAGATTCAATCCATTGATCCACTTCTCTTACACGGAGAAATTCTCCATTAACTTTTAAAGATACAAAAGCATTTTCAATCGAACATTTTCCATGCACCCATTGATTAGGAGTAGCTTCTTTTCCAATCGTACTTCCATCAAACTCAAATGACAAAGTTGTACCTAGAAATAACTTTTCTTTAAAACGAACTTTATTTCTCATATAATTCCTCCCTGTTCTTCTCTTGTATCTTATCATTTTTCAATTTTATTCGCTATTAATATAAGTGGATATTGCCATCCCACATTTCATATGATAAACTATTGTTAAGTTATAAATTAACAACGGAGGTGTATCATGTTTTCAGCAAATCGTCTAAAAGAAATCCGTACTCAACAAGGGTATTCTCAATCTTTTATCGCCAAACAACTAGAAATTAGTCGAGTAGCTTACCATCATTGGGAAAATGGAAAAACCATTCCAAATCAAAAAAATTTAATCGCATTAGCAGACATTTTCAATGTAGAAGCCAGTTATTTTGAATCGGAATATACTATTGTGACGAACTATTTACAACTGCATTCAAACAATCAAAAAAAGGCAGAACACTATGTAGAGCAATTACTTCATCAGCAACAAAGTCAAAAAACACTTTATCCGATTACCGTATTAGCAGAAGTAAAACTTTCTGCCGGATTAGGAAAAGGAATTTTTGATGAATATGAAACAGAAATTGTCTACTCTCCAACAGAGCAACGAGGGTATGATATTGCTGCATGGATTCAAGGAGATTCGATGAGTCCCGCTTATCAAAATGGTGAAGTCGCTCTTATTCAAGCCAATGGATTTGATTATGATGGAGCAGTCTATGCCCTAACATGGAACGAGGCCGTTTATATTAAGAAATTATATCGAGATGAAGAAGGCTTTAGAATGGTTTCTTTAAATCAGAATTACCCAGAGCAATTCATTCCTTATGAAGAAAATCCACAAGTAGTTGGACTCGTTGTGAATCACTTTATGCCGGTATCTGCTTCCTAGAGGTTCAAAATGACCGTTATTGATTATACAAGAGAACCACATAGTGATATTGCCTTTATTGATATGAAATCATTCTATGCTAGTGTGGAATGTGTAGACCGTGGATTGAATCCATTAACAACTTGCCTTTGTGTCATGAGTCGTGCAGATAATGCTAATGGACTGATTCTTGCTTCTTCCCCTATTTTTAAGAAGATTTTTGGAAAAGCAAATGTCAGTCGCTCTTATGATTTACCTTTTCATATTCAAACAAGAAAATTCAATCTAGCTACTGCAAAAAGACAAGGTTTACCCGTTAATCGAAATTTTATACGCTATGTAGAAAATTGGGCGCAAAAAACATTAATTGTACCCCCGAGAATGGATCGCTATATTGAAAAAAATATGGAAATTCAAAAAATTTTTCAAAAATTTGCTGCACCGACAGATATTCTTCCTTATTCCATTGATGAAGCTTTTATTGATTTAACTTCTTCCTTGAATTATTTTATCTCGCATCATCAATTCACTAAAAAGGAAAAATTAGATGCTCTTTCTTCCAAAATCCAACAAGAAATATGGAGAAAAACAGGCATTATCTCAACTGTTGGAATGAGCAATGCAAATCCCCTTCTTGCTAAACTAGCTCTCGATAACGAAGCTAAAAAAACAAAAACAATGCGGGCAAATTGGTCCTATGAAGATGTTGAAAAAAAGGTATGGGCGATTCCGTCCTTAATCGATTTCTGGGGAATTGGCAGTAGAACAGAAAAAAGATTACATAAACTAGGCATTCATAGTATTCGTGAATTAGCTGAGAGCAATCCGGATGATTTACAAAAAGAATTTGGCATCATAGGAGTCCAGCTTTGGTTTCATGCCAATGGGGTCGACGAAAGTAATATCCATCAACCATATAAAGTACAATCAAAAGGAATTGGTAATTCGCAGATTTTACCACGAGATTATATTCATCAAGAAGATGTAGAAGTTGTCTTATCAGAAATGGCGGAACAAGTAGCCATTCGCTTAAGAAGACGACATAAAAAAACAAAACTGATTTCTATTTATATTGGTTTTTCAAAATATGAAATGAAATCCTCTCTTCATTGTCAAGAAGCCATTGAACCAAGTAATCAAACAGCTATCTTAACAAAAGTTGTCTTACAATTATTTCGAAAAAAATATCACAGCGGTGCTGTTCGCCAAATTGGAGTACGCTATAGTGACTTAGTGGATGATAAATATTCTATCATTTCATTATTCGATGATCCCATCCTAATGGAAAAAGAAGAAAAATTACAACAGGCAATTGATGGCATTCGAGATGAATTTGGATTTTTATCGATTCAAAAAGGAACTTCCCTATTAGAAAGTTCGAGAAATATTGCTCGTAGCAAACTCATTGGAGGACATTCTGCTGGAGGTTTGGAGGGATTAAAATGATTGATCGTTCTTATTTACCCTTTCGTTCTGCTCGCTTATATCAAGATAGAAAAATGGCAAAGTGGATGGGTTTTTTTCTTTCTGAACATACAAGTGCATTAGAAGATGATGCAATCCCTATTCCTACTCATTCACAACTCAGTTTAGAAGAAAAATATTTATTATTAGGGCAATTACAGTTATATTCTTTGAAAGCTTATATTTCTATTCTTGAAAACAAGCAACTATCGCACTATACAGGCACATTAGAAAACCTCACTGCTACAGAATGTTTATTAAAACTCAGTAATGGCTATCAAAGAATTTTTATTGAAACTATTGTCTCTATTCAACAAGTAGAGGAGGAACAGGATGAATCAACAAGATTATTATCGTAATGAACTACAAATGAATTATTTTAGTGAAGAGTACCGTCGTTTTGAAGAAGATTTTTATCGCTATTCTTCTCTAACGATTCCTCTGACTTTTTTAATCGATGATGTATTATTATCCATGGCAAAATCAAATCGCCCTTATTTTAAACTGAATGGGAAAAATGCATTGGATCATCAGGATCATTATTTTCTCTTTACGATTGAAAAAGAAGCGACTCAACCATCGATTCGCCTCTATCGCTACCATTGCGTGACTCATTCACTAGAACAATTAAAACAACAGTATCTTTCACAACAACAAAAACAGCTCTCTCCTAATTAGGAAAGAGCTGTTTTTTATTATGGAAAGGCTATAGTAGCTCTAGCTATGAGACCGCAAAACTGCTGCCATCCGATTACTACTATAACTAGAAAGTCATCCCATCATTTATCCGTTCCTTCGTCATATGACTAACACAAAAAATGACTTCCATAGTAGCTCTAGTGATAGAATATGTCATCGCAGATTCTATCACCGGAAAAATCGAGACCAAGGCTCGATTTTTAGCCATGAGATTCGCGTAAGCGAAGCTGCTGGCGTCATTGCTACTATAATTAGGAAGTCATTTAAAAATTATTATTCTTCTTCGCCGTTAAGCGCTTCTGGGTAAAATTCACGGACAATTGTCGCACAACGATGACATAATGTTGGAGCATCTTCTAATGTTCCGACTTCTACTTTCACCGCACGGCAACGTTGACAAGTTTCCCCTTGTGCATGTTCCACCACAACTGAAACACCTTCACCTTGAACCGCATTTTCAGGAGCTGCTGTTCCTACAGGAGTAACTTCTAATTGACTAACGATAAATAGTTGCGCCACATCTGTTTGTAAGTCCTCTAATAAATCAGCCACTTCTTGAGTTGGATATAGTGTAACTTTTGCTTCAAAGTTTTTACCAATTAATTTTTCATTACGAGCTTCTTCTAATGCTTTAAGAGCTGTATTACGGACTTTAAAGAATTCTGCCCAACGAGCTAAAATAGCTTCTTCATCTTCATAATGAGTTACTTCAGGGAACTCTGCTAATTGAACATAAGCTTCCTCTTCTTTTAAGTATTTCCATACTTCTTCTGTTGTATGCACTAAAATTGGACTCAATAATTTTGTTAATTTTACTAAGATTTCATACAATACTGTTTGCATTGCACGACGTTCAAAGCCATTTTCTTGATCAATATACACAACATCTTTAGCAAAGTCTAAATAGAATTGTGATAAGTCAACCGTACAGAAGTTAATAACCCCTTGGTAAACCGTTGAGAATTGATAGTTATCATATGCTTTACGAATACTATCTACTAATTGATTGAATCGTACTAACATATATTGATCCACTGTACGTAAATCTTCAAATGCTACTGCGTGAGCTTTAGGATCAAAATCAGTTGTATTTGCCAACATAAATCTCATTGTATTACGGATTTTACGGTAAACTTCTGATACTTGGTTTAAGATTTCATCACTAATACGAACGTCTGACTCATAGTCCACAGAACTTACCCATAAACGAATAATATCTGCCCCTTTAGTCTTCATTTCTTTAGCTGGAGAAATAACGTTTCCTAGTGATTTACTCATTTTCTTCCCTTCTCCATCCATTACGAATCCTTGAGAAAGAACTGATTTATATGGAGCTTTTTTATGAACTGCTACACTTGTTGTTAAACTTGAGTTAAACCATCCACGGTATTGGTCACTACCTTCTAAATACATATCCGCTGGGAATGATAATTCTTCACGAGTTCCTAAAACTCCAGCATGAGAACTACCTGAGTCGAACCATACATCCATGATATCTAACTCTTTTGTAAAGATACCATTTGGAGAATCTGGATGAGTGAAGCCTTCTGGTAATAAGTCTTTTGCATCCCATTCAAACCATACATCTGAACCATGTTTTTCAAAAATTTGAGCAACATGTTCTGTTGTTTCTGGTGTAATAATTGGCTCACCATTTTCAGCATAAAATACAGGTAATGGAACTCCCCATACACGTTGACGAGAAATTACCCAGTCGCCACGGTCACGAACCATGTTGTAAATACGAACTTGACCAGAAGGGTGATACCATTTAACGTCGTTTTCAATCACATCTAGGATTTCTTGACGGAATGCATCAATTGAAGCAAACCATTGAGGTGTCGCACGGAAAATAACTGGTTTTTTCGTACGCCAGTCATGTGGATAGCTGTGTACAAAATAACTTAAGTTTAATAATGCACCTTTTTCAGTTAATAAATCTGTAATCACTTTATTCGCATCGGCATAAAACATACCTTCAAATCCAGGTGCTTCATCTGTATAGCAACCTTGGCTATCTACTGGAGATAATACTGCTAAATTATATTTACGGGAATAATAGAAGTCGTCTTCCCCGTGTCCAGGAGCTGTATGTACTAAACCAGTACCCGCATCTAATGTTACATAATCCCCATTCATTACTAATGATTCACGCTCATAGAATGGATGCCAAGCAGTCATATATTCTAATGCACTACCTGGGAATTCTTGTAAAATTTCTACATTTTCCCAAGATAATGTAGCTGTTAATGATTCTACTAAATCTTTCGCAACAACGAATGTACCAGCAGAAGTTTTCACTTGTGCATAGACATAGTCTGGATGTACGAAAATTCCTAAGTTTGCAGGAAGTGTCCATGGAGTTGTTGTCCAAATAACAAATGAAGTATCTTCACCCAATAAGCCTTTTCCATCTTTTACTTTGAATGCTACATAAATAGAAGCACTTTCTACATCTTTATATTCAATTTCTGCTTCAGCTAATGAAGATTCACTTGATGGAGACCAGTAAATTGGTTTTAATCCTTTATAAATATAGCCATTTTCAGCCATTTTACCAAATACACGAATTTGTTCTGCTTCGAATTCAGGTTTTAATGTTACATATGGATTATCCCATGTACCAGTTACACCTAAACGTTTGAACACTGTTCTTTGATTGTCGATTTGACGCCAAGCATATTCTGCACATAATTTACGGAAATCTGCTACTGACATTTTTTTACGATCAACACCTTCAGCATTTGCTAAAGCTTGTTCAATAGGTAAACCATGAGTATCCCAACCTGGAACAAATGGTGCACGGAATCCGCTCATTGATTTACTACGTACGATAAAGTCTTTTGAGATTTTATTTAACGCATGTCCCATGTGAACATCCCCATTGGCATATGGAGGGCCATCATGTAATACGAAAGAAGGTTTACCTTCATTTTTTAACTGACGTTGCGCATAAAGGTTTGCTTCTTCCCATTCTTGTTGATAATCTAATTCTTTTGTAGGTAAATTCCCACGCATTGGAAATTCTGTTTTTCCAATTTGCAATGTATCTTTCATTTTCATTGCATTTCCTCCTTTGTCTATAAAATAAAAAATCCCCTGCAAAAGCAGGGGCGAAAGTTTCGCGGTACCACCCAAATTCTTGAAAAATATTCACTACTTTTCAACTTGGTAAATTGTTAACGCTATTTAGGCGATATTTCTTACTATGTTTTCGGAAATATATCTCAGAGATGATTCTCTATCTTTAAGGGACATGCTAAACTCTCACCAATCATTAGCTCGCTACTTGTATCAAAAATAGAACGTTCTCTTCTACGAATATCAAAATAATACGCTATTTTTCAAAAAAATGCAAGTACTTAAGTATGACTTTATTACTCTAAAAAATGATATAAAGGAAGGAGATAGCCTAAACTATTTCCTTCCTTTTTATTTAAACTTCTTTAACGATGAAAATGATTCATCTAATCGTTTACTCTTCTTTTTTCTTACCTGGAATTGCAATTCCTAATCCTGCAAGAATGGAAGCTGCTGCTGCTCCAAAGATTGTAAACTCATTTCCTGTTCCAGTATTTGGTAATTCATTCTTACGTTCTTCAACAGTTGTTGGTGTATCAACTGGTGATTCAGAATGAGCTACTTGGCGATAAATATGATGTACATTACCGTTTGACTCTGTTTCAGTACGTACAAATTCGTATCCTGGAATCGTTTCTTTTGGATGAGTTCCCTTCTTAGGTGAACGTAGTTCTTTTCTATTTTCATCTACATACGAAGTTACTTTTTCTTTCACTTCAGGAGTTGTTGAAGAAATTTTACGATAGATATGAACAGTATTTCCTTCTTTATCTTTTTCAGTA
>CAUSWE010000004.1:0-87720 GCA_963535215.1 uncultured Granulicatella sp.
ACCATTTTTTATTGTGTACCATAATACTCATCTCCTTTACATTTTATATTGTAAACGTTTTTATTTTTTTGTCAATTTCGTATTAATTGGTAAGTCTAGGAACCGTACCTGTTTTTATTTAATTTCATTTTCAGTTGGCTACAAATTGTAGCTAACTTAACAAGAAAAGGAATACAACTCTCCAATAGTAAAATTCATGACAAAACATCCTGTCATCCTTCCTACATCGAAAAGTCATATTCCCGTTTTTCTTACGCTTCAATTACTCGAACACTCTCATCTAACTTCGCCCAGTGGTTTGTTGGGCCGTGTCCATTTCCTACATAGATTGGTTGAGCAATCGCTCCTTGAATAAATTTGCGAGCTGTAATAATGCTCTCTTTCAAGGCTTGTCCTTTTGCTAATTCAGCTGTAATACAAGCGGAGAATGTGTCGCCTGTTCCATGGGTAGAAGCTGTTTGAATTCGTTTAGCTTCTGTCCAAAATGCTGTTCCGTCTTCTAATAAGACAAAGTCTTTTACAATATCCAGTGTTCCATGTCCGCCCTTAATAATAACATTTTTCACTCCAAGATTTTGTAAGACATCCGCTGCTTGCATCATATCTTTTTCTGTTAAGATTTTCTTGCCAATTAATTCTTCTGCTTCTGGTAAATTTGGTGTACATACTGTAGCAATTGGTAATAATTCTTTTTTAATCGTTTCAATCGCTTCTGGTTGTAATAATGGATGTCCACCTTTAGCAATCATAACAGGATCCACAATTAATGGACCAAAATTTACTTTTTTATAATTTTCTACGACAGTACGAACGACTCGACTATCTGCTAACATTCCTGTTTTTGCGGCACGAATATGAAAATCACTTGCTAATGATTGAAATTGAGCATCAATAAATGAACTAGGAACTTCGTGAACAGCTTGTACTCCTAAAGTATTTTGCGCTGTTAAAGCTACAAAAATACTCATTCCAAAAACTTGTCGAGCTTGAAATGTTTTTAAATCTGCTTGAGCTCCTGCTCCTCCTCCTGAATCGGATCCAGCAATAGTCACTACTTGAATTGTCTCATTACTCATTGACTTTCCCTCCTAAAATTTCCGTTACTTTATTTCTTAAACCGTAACATTTTTCTTGAATATTCTCAGCTTTCATAATCTCACTGACAATGGCTACTCCTGCAATTCCCGTTCCTTTTAACGGTTCCATATTGTCTTCTTTAATACCACCAATGGCAACAATAGGAATCGATACTGTTGTGGCAATTTCACGAAGAATAGCAATAGACGTTGGTTGAGTAATTACTTTTGTAGTCGTTGGATAAATTGCTCCTACTCCTAAATAATCTGCTCCATTTTGCTCTGCTTCCAAAGCTCGTTCAACTGTTTTAGCTGTAACTCCTAATATTTTGTCTTTGCCAATGAGTTTTCTTACCACTTCAACAGGTAATTCATCTGCTCCAATATGCACTCCACTAGCATCCACTGCTAAACAAACATCTACTCGATCATCAATTATAAGAGGAATATGATGCTTGTCTGTTATAACCTTAATTTTTTTGGCTAATTCATAATATTCTCTTGTAGTACATTCTTTTTCTCTTAATTGCACAAGAGTGACTCCAGACCTACAAGCTTCTTCTACTTTTTTCAAAAAGTCTTCTTCTTTCCAATCATAACGAGCCGTTACTAAATAAAGGGTTAATGTTTTATCTAACTTCTTCATTTGTCCAGTCCTCCATTTTTAGCATTTCTTTCCAATTTTCGTTGTATAGTTTGAATAATTGATTACACGTCTCGATTCGAAAACTTTCCATCCCTTGTTGGAGTACGCTGCTTGCTTTTTCTCCACATACATTAAAATAAGTAATCGCTCCAATCGTCGCTTCTAGTGCTTTAATTCCACTTCCTAAAATGCCCGCAATTAAAGCTCCCACGACATCTCCAGTACCTGTAAATAATTCTAAAGAATCTACTCCATTTTTTAGGCAAAAACAGTTTGAATTAGTAACGACTAAGTCTTGTTCACCTGTTGCTAGAAAAACTGTTTGAGGATACATTTTAGCTAACTTTCTTAATGCATGAGCTAATTCTTTTAATTCCATCAAACTTTGGTCTTCCTTAGCACTATCGACTCCCTTAGCACTACTCTTTAGTCCAGCTAATCGTCTCATTTCTGAAATATTTCCCTTCACAACAGTGACTCCAATTTCTAATAAGTTTTGTACTAAAGCAAGGCGATTAGATAACCCCACTATTCCAACAGCATCTACGACAATTGGTTTTTGATAGGTATTCGCAAGTTTTGCTGCTTTGATGATGCAAGCTTCTTTTTTCTCTGTTAAATGTCCAATATTTAGCAGTGCGGCGGATGAAACTTGAATAACTGATTTAATTTCTCGTTCATCTTCTGCCATAATTGGTTTTGCCCCGACATATAATAATGCATTTGCCACTAATTCCTTAGTAATCCCATTGGTAATGCAATGAATCAGAGGTCGTTGTAATGGAAATACTTTTTCTAAAACTTCTTGCATAATGGACATTCCTTAGTTGGTGCAAATAATTTTTGAATACGTTGGATAGTTGATACGTTTTTTAATTTTACCCAAACTAACCAAGCAATCGTTGAACCGATAATTGCTCCTCCACAAAAACGTGGTGTGTAAACAAACCAGAATAGCCCAGTTGTAGTTCCAGTAAACCAAACCATTACAGGATAAGATAATAAGGAACCAATTAATCCTGTTCCAATAAATTCACCAATCATGGCTCCATAGATGTTCTTAGTCATTCTTGCTCCAATCCCTGCTAATAAAGCTCCAAATACAGCACCAGTTAATGCTAAAGGTGGAATCGCTAATAAAGTCATACGAAGAATCGCTGTTAAAAATGCCATTGCTACTCCATATACTGGTCCCATCAGCATTGCTGCAATGACATTAATCGTACTAGACATTGGTGCCATTCCTTCAATTCGCATTAATGGGGATAACACCACATCTAATGCGACCATCATTGCTAAAAACATAATTTTTTTATTTCTACTCATTTTTCTATCCGCCCTAACCTTCTAATTTCCATGTTTCATGTGTAGTTGCCATTTCCCAAAATAGGTATTCAAATTGGCAACTACGATAAAATGCTTCTATCATTTCTTCTTTTGTTTCATCTGTTGCCTCTTGATATAATCGTTCTATAACACCACATTCATATTGAACGGCTTCTTTACTATCTTCTCCCGCATATGTCATAATCCAACGTTGATACATTTCATGAGGAGAACCTTGTTTGATGAGCTGCTCCCCAATAGCTTGATATAACCACGGACAAGGTAACATTCCCGCACAAGCTACAACTACATTTTTTTCTGTTAATTGTCGATACAAATGAGATACATAATGATAAGCAGTAGGAGCAATCGGTGTATTTTTAATTTCTTCTTCATCAATTCCCAATTCTTTAAAAAATTCTTCTCGAATTAATTGCTCCCCTTGTGCTAAATGTTCAGAATTGCGTCTCATCAATTCTTTGACTTCTGCATCATCAGATGCATCAGAAATAATTTGATATAATTTACTAAAATGTTCTAAATAATAGCGATCTTGTAATAAATAATAACGAAATATCGAATCACTCAATGTTCCATCTTGTAAACCTGTTACAAATGGATGTTCAAAACTTCCTTGCCAATAACGTTTAGAAACTTCCATTGCTTTTTCTGTAAATGTCATTTTCCTACCTCCATAACCATCCAATACTATTCCCTACTACAAATAATAAAATCATCCATCCTAAAGCGTTATAATCATTTTTCCAAATAATCGATGGTGTTCGTTTGCCTTTTTCATCAAATCCATGGCTAATCATCGCTTGTTCATATTGCTCTTGTAAGTGATAAGCTGTAAAAATTACCTTGATATAATATAAGCTTGACCAAAAATGTAAGGGACGACCTCTTAATTGACTTGCTTCCTTCATTTGAATCACTTCTCTTCGAATATATGGAAAAGCATGAATAATGACTAATAAACCATAGACAAAATGAGGAGGCAGTCCTTTTTGTTCCAAAACTAATAATAATTCTTCCAAATCAACACAAAAGGCTAATAGAAATCCTAGCAGTGCAAATGCAAATGTTCTTGTAAACATCACTGAAGCTAGCTCTACATGAATTCCTTGAACACGGATTGACCAATAACTACCAATCGCTGGAAATAGTGGAACAATAATTGTTGCACCAATAACGCCCCATTGCTTTTTCCAAAGAAGATACAAGAATCCAATCCCTAATACAAAAATATTTAAGACATTTGAAGGAACAAACGATAATTCAATCGTCACTATGATTAGAAAAAGTGAAAAAGCTAAACTTTTAGACTGTTTTTCCAACTTGAATTCCCCCTTTTTTTAATGTCTGTTCAGTAATTTGAATATGATGTTGACTCACACCTTCTAAAGGAGCTAATCGATGAGATACAACTAATAATTGTTGATCATGTGTTTGTTGATTCCACTTCATCCATTCTCCTATCAATTGGCAACTTTTTTGATCTAATCCGGTAAAAGGTTCATCTAATAATAAAAATGGAATCTCCAAACTTAGCATACAGATTAGTTGAATCAGCTTTTGTTCTCCTCCACTTAAATACATCAGACTTGTATCCATTTTGGAACCCAATGGTGTTTCTGTGAGTATTCGTTCTTGCCATTCTTGAGTATGAGAAAATCTCTTCATTCCAAAATTCAATTCATCCTTTGGCATCAAGGTAACAAATTGATGCATCGCTTCTTGGACGGTTAATGTTAACCATTTGGAACGATTTCTCTTTGTTATCTTTTGCCCTTCATACAAAAAATTGCCTTTTACTTTTGACAATTGAACCATCGCTCTGAGTAAAGTTGATTTTCCTACACCATTATCTCCAGTTAAAGTCGTAATTCCCTTTTCTAAAGAAAACTCTGGAATCGACCATAAACTTTCTTTTATAACATTTTGAAAGGTGAAAAACTTCTCTGTTGAAGCTCCAACTTGTTCTAATGGAATCATTGAATGATTCGATAAGGTACTAATCGGAACCGTCTGCAAACTCCCTTCCTGAATATGTAATACACGACTAACATATTCGCTGTAACCATTCGTATCATGATCACTAACAATAACTAATTTTCCTTTTTGAGAAAGCTCAAATAATAATTTCATTAAGGAACGTCTACTTTTCTCGTCAACACTAGCAAATGGCTCATCTAATAATAAAATCGGAACATCCATTGCTAATAAGACGGCAATAGCAGAACGTTGCTGCTCACCACCAGATAATTGAACAAAAGGACGATCTAATAAATGTTGCGTTACTGTATCAACCGTAACATGATGAATTCGTTCTTGAATTTTTTCAAAATCAAATCCTAAGTTCTCAAGAGTAAAGGTTAATTCACTCCGTAAATTTTTCATCGTAAATTGACGATAAGCTTTTTGAAATACAGTTCCCGCAATTGTTGCTCTTTCTACAGGTGTCATGGAAGAAATATCTTTTCCTAACAAATAACATTGACCTTCAAAAGTCATCGGTTTAATTCCCGATAAAAATTGAAATAAAGTTGACTTTCCACTCCCCGTATCCCCTGTTAATAAAATAAATTCGCCCATTTCTAATTGGCAATGAAGATGATGAAGAATTTTAGTGTTCCCTTGCCAAACACTGACACCTTCTAAAGTGATTCCATTCATTGATTAATTTCCTCTTGTAGCTTTTACTTTTTCTAATAAGTTCATTACAATTTTTACAAATACTACACCAAAAACAAAAACAGAAATAAAACGAACAACAATTAATGCAACTAAAAATCCTAAAGAATAAGCGCCATATCCTAATTTGAAATACTCATAAATAAAACTAAAGACAACTGTACCAATCGCACCTAATGTAAGAGAAAAAGTATCATATCTCTTATATCCCGTTGCAAAAAATCCTGCTTCAGTACCTAAGCCTTGAATAAAACCAGAAACTAAAACTCCAACTCCAAAATGAGAACCCATTAACATTTCTGCTAAAGCAGCTAACATTTCTCCAAGAGTCGAACTCCCTTTCTTCTTCAATAGTACTCCAATCATCGGAGCAGCCATCGTCCATAATCCAAATAAAATTTCATTCGCAAAAGGTTGATACCCTCCGGGTGTTAATGCCACTTCTAATGCGACATATAAAAATCCTGCTCCCATAAATACGCCCCCAAAAAGAAACGCTAATAATGCCATTAAAATGACATCCTTCAAACTCCATTTTTCCATAAAAAAACTCCCTTCGTTTTCAAAACAAAAGGAGGCTCATTCACTAACATCATGAACATCAGCAATGGAAACTAATTCTTTGAATCCCGACATCCATACAGCATAAAAACAATATCTTTTATATCGAGCAAACAAATCATTAGAAAACATTACTATTGTAACATTCCACATTTCCCTTCGCTGGTACTATCCAGATCAGGTTCAATGGGTATAATCTCAGCCAATAGGCACCCCAAATGTTTTGTAATATTAAATTTTCTTTTATCATATCATATTTGAAATCATTTTCAACTTATCTGCTTAAAAAATATTTGCACCTTTGTTATAAGTAAACGCTATCAATTTTAGTGTTGATTTTTTATCAGATGAGTGCTACTATAGTGACATAGAAATCTGAGATGTGCGCGGTATTTACTATGTGTTGACCGAACAATTAATGACTATTTAGGGATTCAGATTGTTGTTATGGATAACAAGCCATTGCACGTGGAAGTTAAGAAGTAACTCATAGAAGCCCACCTGCTTAGAATGCGGGTTCAAAACTATCAAATACATCAAACGGCATCACCGGAAATCTATCAATAAAGTTTTTACTTTGGACCACTCTTTGAGTGGTTTTTTCTTTTATAAACGGATTTTATCTTTATGAAACCCCTTTTAAAACTATTTCATAGTGGTATAATAAAGATATAAAGATGAAGGAGTGATTGTTATGTTCCATGAATATTCAAAAATTTTAGTTCCAGTAGATGGATCAAATGAAGCTAGATTAGCTTTTGAAAAAGCAATTGAGGTCGCTAAAAGAAATCGTGCTCAAGTTTTAATTGCCCATATTATTGATACACGAGTCCTTCAAACTCCTACTGGTTTCGAAGGAAATTTTAATGAAGAAATTCAAAGACAAACAGAAAACTTATTCCAAGAATATCGTCAATATGCCCAAGAACATGATTTTAATGACATCGATTTTGTTTTAGAATATGGTTCTCCAAAAGTTTATATTTCTAAAAATATTCCAAAGGATTATCAAATTGATTTAATTATGATGGGCGCAACAGGACTAAACGCAGTCGAACGTTTATTTATCGGTTCTGTATCAGAATACGTCATCAGAAACGCCAGCTGCGACGTCTTAGTAGTTCGTACAGACCTAGAAAACCAACGCCAATAAAAGTCTCCAACGCCTTATATGTTAGTGACATTCAAAAGTATAGAAAAAGAGAAAAAAAGACTTTTCATAGTAGCTAACGTAATAGAAGCCAAAATTGGCTTCTATTACTGGAACAATCGAGACCTTAGGCTCGATTGTTAGCCATGAGATTCGCATCGCGAAGCTGCTGGCGTCCAAGCTACTATTTCTAAAAAGTCTTCAACGCTTCTTATGTTAGTAACATTCAAAAGTATAGAAAAAGAGAACTGGAAAAATTTCCCGTAGTAGCACAGGTAATAGAAGCCAAGTTGGCTTCTATTACTGGAAAAATTGAGACCTTAGGCTCAATTTTTAGGCATGAGACTCGCATTTTTGCGAGTCTGCTGCCGCCCATTGCTACTACAACAAGAAATTCTTTCCAGTTCTCTTTTTCTATTACGCCCCTTTAACGGTTTTTTGAATCCAACAGGATTGTCACTGGTCCGTCATTTAGTAATTCTACCTTCATATCCGCACCAAACTGGCCCGTCTCAACAGAAATCCCCGTCTCTCTTAACAAACCATTAAACTGATCAAACATCTCAATCGCAACATCCCCAGGAGCTGCCTTTGAAAACGAAGGACGATTCCCCTTCTTCGTATCCGCATATAAAGTAAACTGCGAAACCGATAAAATCTCACCGCCAATATCCTGAATACTACGATTCAACTTACCCTCTTCATCTTCAAAAATTCTCATCTGAACAATCTTACGAACAAGATATTCCATATCTTCTTTTGCATCATCATGCGTTACACCCACTAATAAAAGAAACCCACGTTGAATCTTTCCAATAACTTTCTCTTCCACAGTAACACTCGCATGAGAAACACGCTGTAAAACAACTCTCATAACACTTTCCTCTTTCTCGAAACAGACTATGAAATCACACGACGAACACTATAAACATCAGGAATTTGATTAATCTTCTTCACAATAAACTCTAATTGTTCCGTATTATGAATCCCAATATTGACCGTAATCGTAGCCATCTTATTAGAATCCACTTTCCCGTTCACAGAATTTAAAGACTTCGTAATACTATTGATAACATTTAATACCTCATTCAATAAACCATTACGATTATATCCTTCAACAACTAATTCCGTATCATATTGTTGCTTAGAATTCCCCGTATCTTCCCAATCTACATCAATGAGACGAGTTTGTTGATCTTGTTGAACTTTAACATTCGGACAATCTTTACGATGGACAGAAATGCCACGACCCTTTGTAATATATCCAACAATTTCATCACCCGGTACTGGATTACAACAACGACTTAAACGAATTAATAAATTATTAACTCCCTCAATAATGACGCCATTTTCATGCTTAATACTCATTTTTTGAGTATCTTTACGTTGAATTTTTTCAGTCGTTTGTTCAAATGCTTCTTCTTGCATTTTTTGTTTTTCAATTTCTCGACGTGCTTTATCCGTTAAACGATTGGCAACTGTTTGAACAGAAACTTCCCCAAATCCAATTCCAGCAAATAAATCATCTTCATTTGCAAAATTAAATCGGCTCGAAATTTCTTTTAATTGCGTCTTCGTTAAAAATTCCTTCGGTGAAAACTCTAAATCGACAATTTGTTTTTCTAATAATTCTCTACCACGAATAATACTTTCTTCACGATTTTGTAATTTAAAGAATCGACGAATTTTATTTTTCGCACGAGTCGTAAATACTAAATTAATCCAGTCTCTTGATGGACCAAATGAATTAGCAGAAGTCAAAACTTCTACAATGTCTCCTGTTTTTAGCTGATAATTTAACGGAACAATTTTATTATTAACTTTTGCACCAACCGTTTTATTTCCAACTTCGGTATGAATATTGTAGGCAAAATCTAATGGTCCAGAACCTAATGGTAATTCAGAAACATCTCCTTTTGGAGTAAAGACATACACTTTATCCCCAAAAATATCTTCCTTCACACTATTCATAAAGTCATTCGCATCTTTTGAATCATCTTGTAATTCAATTAAATCTTTAAACCAATCTAATTGTTTCTGAAGTGGATCATTCGATACTTTTTGCGTATTTCCTTCTTTATACGCCCAGTGAGCTGCAACCCCGTATTCAGCAACAGCGTGCATTTCAAATGTACGAATTTGAATTTCTACCGGTTTACCTCCAGGTCCAATAACTGTCGTATGGATGGATTGATACATATTCGCCTTTGGCATTGCAATATAATCTTTGAAACGACGAGGCATTGGTTTCCATTGCGTATGGATTGCCCCAACAACTGCATAACAATCACGAATACTATTGACTAAAACACGAATCGCTAGTAAGTCATAGATTTCATTAAACTCTTTCTTTTTATCTTTCATTTTACGATAAATCGAATAAATATGTTTTGGTCTACCATATATTTCAGCTTCAATTTCTAATTCTTTTGTGGCTTCTTTGATATTCACCACTGTTTCATGGATATAGGCTTCACGTTCATCACGTTTTGAATCCATTAATTGAACAATGCGATAATATTGTTGTGGATTTAAATATCTTAATGATGTATCTTCTAATTCCCACTTAATTTTATTCATCCCTAGTCGATGAGCTAAAGGTGCATAAATCTCTAATGTTTCATTCGCAATCATACGTTGTTTTTCTGGTTTATGGAATTTTAAAGTTCTTAAATTATGTAAACGGTCAGCCAGTTTTACCATAATAACTCTTAAATCATTCGCCATCGCTAATAACATTTTACGGTGATTTTCCGCTTGTTGTTCTTCATGAGATTTATATTTAATTTTCCCTAGTTTTGTAACACCATCTACTAAAAATGCAACATCTTTGCCAAATACATATTCGATGTCTTCAATCGTAAATCCTGTATCTTCAACAACATCGTGCAAAAATCCTGTTGCAATTGTATCTGGATCTAATCGCAATTCTGCCAAAATTCCAGCTACTTGAATTGGGTGAACAATATATGCTTCGCCAGATTTTCTTACTTGATCTTTATGAGCGAAGGTCGCATATTCAATGGCTTTTTCGATGAACTGAATACTTTTTTCATTCATATATTCACGACAGAGTGAAACAACATCTTCAGCCGTATAATTTTTATTTTTTGACATATACGTTTTTCCCCTTAATTCATTACAGTAACCGTATAAAAATGATTTTTGTTACTGTTTTCTTAACTTTAGTTAATACTTATCCTATCTCTTTCTTTGCCTTCCGTCAACTATTTCTAACCTTTTAAAAGTTCGAAATGATAGGACACTGCAGCTAGTGCATACATCGGTGCCGTTTCGGCTCGTAAAATTCTTGGCCCCAAGGCACATGAATGAATTTCTTGGCTATTTAAATACTCAATTTCTTGAACATCAAATCCACCTTCTGGTCCAAAATAAAAGGCAATCGAATCTCCTTTTTGTAACGAAGTCAACGTTTGAACAAATACCGCCGCTTCTCCTTCTTTAGCAACTTCTTCAAAAGCAACTAAAGCTTTTGTCGATTGTTTAGCTAAAACTACACTTTCTTTTACACTCATTAAGTCTAACACTTTAGGAACATGTAGTCGGTGAGATTGTTCTGCTGCTTCTTGAGCAATCTTTTGTAATCTTTCAATTTTCTTTTGAGATTTATCCTTTGTCCATTTCACCATATTTCGTTTCATTTCTACTGGAACAATTGTATGAACCCCTAATTCAGTTGCTTTTTGAACAATCGTATCTAATTTATCTCCTTTTGAGAGTCCTACAAAAATCGTAACATCAATCGGTAATTCCACCTGTTGTTCTTTATGCTCTTCTATTGTTAACTCGAATGGTGATAGTTGCGTAATTTTTGCGATATATAATTGTTCTTTTTCATCTACAATTTCACAACATTCTCCAACATTCATACGCATCACTTTTATCATATGATGTTCTTGCTCTTTAGGAACGGATATCATTTCTCCAACTGATTGAATGACTTGATTAATAAAATAACGTTGCATCAATTTTCACCTAGTCTTTCACTTTTGTCATGACAAATGTATTCCATTCACCCATTGTAAGTTGTTGTTTTAAAGTAAAACCAGCATTTTCATAAGCAGCACGTACTTCCTCTGCTTTTGATTGAATAATTCCTGATAAAATTAAAACACCATTTTCATTTAAATTATGATAGGCATCAACTGGCATCAATAATAAAATTTCAGCTAAAATATTCGCTACAATTAAATCAGAAGGTTGATGAATTCCTTGTAATAAATTATTTTCATAAACAGCAATTTCTCCAACTTCTGGGTTTAATGAAATGTTTTCTTTTGAAACCCTTGTTGCCATTTCATCAATGTCAAATGCTGTAACTGTACTTGCACCTAATAGTTTAGCAGCAATACTTAACACACCAGATCCTGTTCCAACATCTAATACACTCTCTCCACCACGAACATATTGCTCTAATGCTGCTAGCGATAATTGAGTCGTTGGATGTGTACCTGTTCCGAATGCTAAACCTGGATCTAATCTAATTAAGAGCTCATCTTCTTGTTGTTGTTGATACTCTAACCAACTAGGCACCACTGTTAAATATCTTGTGACACGTACTGGGAAATAATATTTTTTCCAAGCTTCTGCCCAGTCTGCTTCTCCTACTGTTTGTAATGTAACAATTCCCTTACCAATAGTTAATCCGAAAGATTTTAGTTCTTGAACTCTATTCGTAACTGTTTCTGTCATTTCATCATTCCATTGATTTGGTTGAAAATAAGCCTTAACAAAAACTTCATCTGTTTCATATAAAGACTTTCTTTCTACTGAAAGCCATTCTAATTGTTCTTGATTTAATTGATCATAATCTAGAGGATCTTCAATCGAAACTCCTTTAGCTCCGATTTCCATAAAAATTTCACTGACTGCCTCTACACTTTCTGTATGAGTTACTACTGTAACTTCTAACCAATCCATTTATTAACTCTCCTTTTGCGTATATCCTTGTTCACAAGACATTATAACAAAGAAAATAAAATTTGACTAAAAATTTAATGTAACATATTTGTAATTTTTCTGAATTTTTAGTATGATATTGAAGATAGAAAAACAAGAGGTTTTTCACTGCTTGCAAAAGACAGTTATGCATCGAGTAGCAAGTATACTAGACTGAAATATAGAATGATTAATATTAAGGAGTAATGAAACTATGGTAAGACATTTATCAACAAAAGATATTTTAAACAAACAATTTAAACGCTCATTTAGAGGATTTGATATTGAAGAAGTAGACGCATTTTTAGATCAAATTATTCGTGATTATGATACATTCCAAAAAGAAATTAGCTTTTTACAAAGTGAAAATGAACGTTTAGTAAATAAAGTTGACGAATTATCAAAACAAGCAACTGTAACAAAAGGAACTCGCTCAGCTAGCATTCCTTCTGCTGGTGTTACAAACTTTGATATTTTAAAACGTTTAGCGAATTTAGAAAAACATGTCTTTGATGAAAAATTAGAAGAAGACGATGATGATTTAGAAAAAACTCGTGTTATTACCCCAATTAAAGATTAATAATACTTGTAAACTTTGAGTAATCGCGGTAGTGTATTCACTACTGAGGAAAGTCCATGCTCGCACAGACTGAGATGTCTGTAGTGTTCGTGCTTAGCGAAACAATAAGCTAAGGCAACAACTTGTTGACGGCAGAAAAAATGGCTAAGGAATTTCTATGCCAAAGTATTCTTGAAAGTGCCACAGTGACGAAGCATTTCTGGAAACGGAAATGGTGGAACGCGGTAAACCCCTCGAGCGAGCAACCCAAACTTATGGTAGGGGCACTCTTTATTAGGAAATGAACGAAATAAGAGGCACATTTGTGTAGACAGATGATTACTGAAATCAATTAGAACCTGCTAATTGATGGAACAGAACATGGCTTATAGAAGTTTGCATTCAGGTTATTTACCGGGGTCTCCCGGTATTTTTTTTGAAAAACAAAACTTTCATAGAAAGGAAATCATTATGACAACTTATAAATTAGTCGCCACTGCTGCAGCTGGTATTGAAGCACTTGTTGGAAAAGAATTAAGAACTCTTGGATATGATTGCCAAGTAGAAAATGGAAAAGCTTATTTTACTGGAAATGATTATGATATTGCAAAAACGAACATTTATTTACGTACAGCAGATCGTATAAAAATTGTTTTTGGTCAATTTACCGCTAAAACTTTTGATGCTTTATTTGAACAAACAAAAGCACTTCCTTGGGAACAAATTTTACCAGTTGATGCAGAATTTCCCGTATCAGGAAAATCTGTTAAATCAACGTTACATAGTGTTCCTAACTGCCAATCTATTGTAAAAAAAGCAATTGTTAATCGTTTAAGTGCAGCATATGCACGTAGAACACATTTACCAGAAACAGGAGCACTCTATCCTATCGAAGTTTCTATCCTTAAAGATGTCGTAACATTAACGATTGATACAAGTGGAACAAGTTTATTTAAACGTGGTTACCGTACTGAAAAAGGTGGCGCACCATTAAAAGAAAATATGGCTGCTGCTCTTGTCATGTTAACAAATTGGTTCCCGGATAAACCATTTTATGATCCATGTTGTGGTTCAGGTACCATTCCAATCGAAGCTGCTTTAATTGGATTAAATATTGCTCCAGGATTAAATCGTTCATTTGCAGCTGAAAAATGGACATTCTTTGATCCAAAAGCATTTGACACTGTTCGTCAAGAAGCAAGAAAAGAAATTCGTACAGATGTAACATTAGACATTCTTGGAGCTGATATTGATGGTTCTATGATTGAGATAGCAAAACAAAATGCAATTAAAGCTGGTGTTAGCGAGCATATTGAATTTAAGCAAATGCAATTAAAAGATTTCCGTACGAAGAAAGAAAATGGTGTATTGGTCGCTAATCCACCATATGGTGATCGTTTATTATCTGAAGAACAAGCTCAAAATATTTACCGTCAAATGGGACAAACGTATGAACCATTAGAAACTTGGAGTAAGTATATTTTAACGAGTGATTTAAGTTTTGAAGAGCATTACGGAAAACAAGCCACTAAGAAACGTAAACTATACAATGGTGCAATTCGTACCGACTACTTCCAATTCTGGGGCGTTCGTAAACGTAAACCTACATCTGAATAAATAAAAAAAGAAAAACTTTTCTATGTAGTAAGGACGCCAGCAGCTTCGCAAAGCGAATCTCATGGCTAAAATTTGAGCCTAGGTCTCAAATTTTCCTATACTATAAGCCACAAATATGTGGCTTATAGTACTACTACTTAGAAAAGTTTTCTTTTTGTATTTATTTGTTATATTTCCATATTATTCTTCTACTACATGAAATGTAACATGGTCTGCTACTACATCACATTGTACGGTATTTCCTGGTAAAATACTTGAACGAATTAATTCTTTTGCTAATGGTGTTTCAATTTCACGTTGAATATAACGAGCAATTGGTCGAGCACCATAAACAGGATTGTAAGCATTTTCAGAAATCCAATCTTTCAATTCATCTGTAAACTCTAATTGAATCTCTTGCTCTTGTAAACGAAGATTTAAATCTTTCAACATCTTATCAATGATGCCATAAATATGATCTTTTGATAATGGTGTGAAGAAGATTGTTTCATCAATACGGTTTAAAAATTCCGGTTTAAATGTAGCCTTCAAGACACTTTCCACTGCTTGTCTCGTTTCAGCATCAATCGTTTCCCCTTCAATTTCTAATAAAAATTGAGAACCAATATTACTTGTCATAATAAAGACCGTATTTTTAAAATCAACGACTCTACCTTTTGAATCTGTTAGACGACCATCATCTAATACTTGTAATAAAATATTAAAGACATCTGGATGTGCTTTTTCAATTTCATCTAATAACACAATCGTATATGGATTACGACGAACAGCTTCTGTTAATTGACCGCCTTCTTCATACCCAACATATCCTGGAGGTGCTCCGACTAAACGACTCACAGAGAATTTCTCCATATATTCACTCATATCAATTCTGACCATATGGTCTTGACTATCAAATAAGTTTTCTGCCAATGTTTTCGCTAATTCTGTTTTACCGACCCCAGTTGGTCCTAAGAATAAGAAACTTCCAATTGGACGATTTGGATTTTGTAATCCTGCACGAGAACGTAAGACTGCATCTGCCACTTTTTGAACAGCTTCATCTTGCCCAATCACACGTTCATGTAACGTATCTTCTAATTGAAGAAGTTTTTCTCTTTCTCCTTCTACTAATTTAGTTACTGGAATACCTGTTAATCGACCAACAACACGAGCGATTTCTTCATCTGTTACAGCTTCTTGCACTAATCGATTATCTTCTTGAGCATGAAGTTTGGCTTGAGCTTCTAATTCTTGAATTTCTTTTTCTAATTTAGGAATACGTCCATGACGAAGTTCTGCAGCTTTTTCTAAATTATATTCTGATTCTGCTTCATCTAATTCATGTTTTAAGCGATCAATTTCTTCACGTTTATCACGAATTTTATTCACTTCTTCTTTTTCAATTTCCCATTTCATTTTTAAGTTATTGGCTTCTTCACGTAATGTTGCTAATTCTTCTTGAAGAATTGATAAGCGTTTTTTACTTGCTTCATCTTTTTCCATTTTTAATGCTTGTTCTTCAATTTCTAACTGCATTAAACGACGAGTAACTGTATCTAATTGTGTTGGCATTGAATTCATTTCTACACGAATCGTTGCACATGCCTCATCGACTAAATCAATCGCTTTATCTGGTAAATAGCGATCTGTAATATAACGATTTGATAAAGTTGCTGCTGCTACTAAAGCATTATCATGAATATTCACACTATGGTGAATTTCAAAACGTTCTTTTAATCCACGTAAAATAGAAATGGTATCTTCTACTGTTGGTTCATGAACTAATACTTTTTGGAAACGTCTTTCTAAAGCTTTATCTTTTTCCATATTTTCACGGTATTCATCTAATGTTGTTGCCCCAATACAGTGTAATTCACCACGAGCTAACATTGGTTTTAGTAAGTTACCGGCATCCATTGAGCCTTCTGTTTTACCAGCTCCAACAATTGTATGAATTTCATCGATAAATAAAATGATTTGCCCTTCTGATTTTGTCACTTCTGATAAAACTGCTTTTAAACGTTCTTCAAATTCACCACGGAATTTTGCCCCCGCAATTAAAGCTCCCATATCTAATGAGTAAATGACTTTATCTTTTAAATTTTCAGGAACATCTTTACGCACAATTCTTTGTGCAAGACCTTCTACGATAGCTGTTTTACCTACCCCAGGTTCTCCAATTAATACAGGATTATTTTTTGTTTTTCTAGATAAAATACGAATGACATCACGAATTTCTTCATCACGTCCAATCACTGGATCTTGTTTTCCAGATTTTACTGCTTCATTTAAATTTTGCGCATATTGTTTTAATGCTTCATATTGATTTTCTTGATTTTGACTAGTCACACGACTTCCTCCTCTCAATTTTTCAATTCTTTCTTGTAATACTTGTTTTGTTACTTGATGTTTCAATAAAAATTCTTTAATTGGATGATTCGTTTCCATTAAAGCTAGTACAATCACTTCAGTTGCTAAATATTCATCTTGAAATTGTTGTCTAATTTCATCAGCTTTCGTTAGTAATTGATAGAAAGACTGACTTAAGCTTTGACCATATTGGACTTGGCTTCCTTCTACTACTGGTAATTGATCAATCTTTTCATCCACAAATTTTTCTAATTCTGAAATTGGAACATGGACATCTTCATATAGATTTCTCACAAAATGATTTGGAGTTAAAAACACTTTCCACAAATGTGAGACATCGATTTCTTGATGTTTTCTATTTTGCGCAATTTCTTGTGCCTGAGCAAGTGATTGTTGCATCATCGTTGTCATTTTTTCAATATTCATCTTGCTTCCCCCATTCTTTTTCTTCCATTTCTAGTATCAAATTTCTTTGATGTTTATAGTATACACCTTTAGTCAATAAAGGTCAAACATTTTTTTGACTTTTTTTGACTTTTTAACAAAAAAAAGAAAAGACTAGTTCATAGTAGCTGAAACAACATGAGACTCGCTTTTGCGAGGCTGCTGCCGTCCTTAGCTACAATGAACTAGTCTTTTCGATGTCCTATCAATTCAAATCAATACGTATTACTCTTCTTACGCAATAATATCCTGGAGTTAACTCTTTCTCCTTATCCTCAATACCCTCTCCACGATAGTACGAAGACAAAGGCAATAAATTAATAATCGGTGCTTTATGAGTCTCCTCTAACCAACCACCTTTAGTATAATGTTCATCATCGATTAATTCCGGACCGAATTCAGCATTTGCAATCAATAAACCAAACATATTCTCTTTCCATAAAGGAGAAATACTATGCTGGAATAACTGACGCTTTAACTGATTTCCCCATTTGAATAAACGGCGACAACTAGCACCACAACAATACTCCCATTCATCTTCACTTAATAATCCAAAACCATGACGCTCCAAATCTCTTTTCAAATCAGAATAAGAAATCGCATCATCAACATAACAATCGAACACATCAAGATTGACTTGATTTTGCTGTATCAATAAAGGAGATTTTCTCACTGCAGTTGGATAGTCTCTTAAAAAATGATGTTCAAGTCCCTCAGGCATTAACAACGATTGAATCATCTCAAGCATTTCATCGGTTGAATTTTCCAAAGAAGTTAATTGACCCGAAATCACATGATATTGACCAATGTATTTCAATCCAACAAATTGAGGTCTCTTCTCTACTAATAATGCTGGAATATTTACTTCTCTAAGTGGCGAAGTAGAGGCATTAATTTTTTCATCAATATATTCAGTTGTTAAGCGAACATGAGAAAAATCTTGATCCAAAAATCCTTCTTCTGTTAAAAGTGAACTTGTCAATTGTTGATTACAATAACGTTTTAAAGCATATCTTAATTCTTGACGTTCTTCACTACAATCAAGACCGGATAATCCTACTAATCCACTATCCCATCCCAAAATACATTTTTTCTGCCCTGGTACAAATATATATTCTCTACCGTCTATTTCTACTTCAAAAGTATCTGTTTTAAAGCCCCCAAAATGATAACTAACTGGCGTAACTTTTGTCACTTCTAGTATTGGATTTACAAACTGTCTTAAAAAATTTTGTATGACTACTTCTTTCATTTCATTTGATAGTGTCTTCCATATCGGATTAAAAATTACATCTGAAAAATTATTAGTCATCCCCATCACCTCAATCTTATTCTAAAACCAATCTTAACACTTCACCATTTAAAAAATCAACATGATTTGTTATAATACATTGTACATTAAAGGAGATTACTATGCATTTAATTATTATCGCAAACCCATTTTCTGGTGGAGGAAAAGGAAAAAAACAATTCGACTGTTTAGTCAATTATTGCCTAAAAAACAACATTACATTTTCAACTTATTTAACACAATATGCTGGAGAATTGATTGAAATGATTCCTCGTATCATTCAAAACTTATCTTCAGAACAGAAAATTATCATTATTGGTGGAGATGGTACGTTGAATGAAGCTATTTCTGCTCTTATTCAATTCAACAAAGAAATTCCTGTAGCTTACTTACCCGCAGGCACAGGAAATGATTTTGCAAGAGAAATGAAATTAACACATGATATTCCGACATTTATAAAACATCTTCAAAATGAAACAATTAAAAATCTTGAAATAATTTCATATCAAGAAAAAATGAATCACAAAAGAGGAATTGCGATTAATTCCCTTGGGTTTGGAATTGACGCTGCTATTTGCCAGCTTAATACTTTCCAATCAAAATCTCAGAAAAAACGATTTGGTTTAAATAAATTATCCTATTTAACACCTATCATAGATGCCTTTAAAAATCATCAAAAATTTCAAGCTTCGATTCAAATCGATGATGAACCTGTTCAAATTGCTGATAAAAATTTATTAGTAGGACTATTCAATCACTCTTATTTTGGTGGAGGAATTCAATTTGTACCTACTGCAAAACAAAATTCGCATCATTTTGAAGTTGTCGTAGCTAGAGACGTTACAACTAAAGTCATTCTTAAAGCTTTCCCATTTATTTTATGGAATAAGCAACATTTTGAACGATTTCCGAATCACTTATTGAAACAGACTGCTACTAAAGCCTGTATCAAAATTAAACAGCCCATTCTCATGCAAACAGATGGTGAAGTAACTTCCTTTGAAACAGTTGATTTAGAAGCTAAATTAATGACCTACCCAATCTATTTAACCTAAAAAACTGGAGTCAATAACGGCTCCAGTTTTCTTTTTCTAATATCCTCTCACTTGCGCTACATATTGCTGAATGGCATCACATACATATTGCCCAACACCTTTTCCATATTTATCTAAGTTCGTTCTAAACTCTTCATTTTTAGCATATCCAAAACCTATACTTGAAAAAATATCAATTGTACAATCAAATGCATACTGACACATATGTTCATGTAATTCTTTAGCTAGAGTTACATTTACTGAATCTGTTGCTGGAATTCCTTTCTCAATATTAGATGCATAAGCAAAGAAAATTCGATTAAATCCTTCAGCTACAATATCTTCTTTTCCATTTTGCTTTTCTTCAGCTTCATTAATCACTTCTTCACCATATTTTTTTATAGCTTCATTTTTATATTTTTTATTATCTGAAACACTAAATCCTTTAAATTTTTCTTCTGATGACATCTTAATTTTCCTTTCTGTAGACAGAATTGTCTTTTCTAATGTATCAATTAATGTTAGAAGTTTTTCCTTTTTATTTTGCATTAACATTAATTGTTTTTGTAAGTGTGGTAATAAGTCCTCTTCCTTCTGTTGCAAAAATGACTGAATTTCTTTTAGAGAAAATCCTAAATACTTATAATAAAGAATCGTTTGTAGATAAGATAAGTCTCCCTCACTATAATATCGATAACCATTTTCGTCTTTTTGTGGTGAAAGTAAACCTATATTGTCATAATGATGTAAAGTGCGCACCGATACACCACTAAGTTCACTCACTTGTTTAATGAAATACATCTTTATTCCTCCTAACAATTATAGTATAAGGTATGACGTAAGGTTATAGTCAAGCTTATTTTCAAAAAAATACACCTCCTAAACGGAAGTGTATTTTTTCATTTATGATTTTGGTTGATACGTAAATCCTTCACCAATAACGTGTGTTACTTCAGTAATAATTGTAAATGCTTCTGGATCCACATCGTGAATGATTCTTTGTAATGTCATCACTTGAAGACGGTTAACTGCTACGAATAATACTTTTCTTTCTTCACGAGAATAAAAACCATGTCCATCTAAAATCGTTGTACCACGGCCAATTTTTTCTTGAATTTGTGCACCAATCTCTTCATATTTTTTAGAAATAATCATAAATGATTTCTTAGAGTTAAATCCTTCTAATACAAGATTAATCATTCGACTTGCTGTAAATAAATAAATTAATGTAATAACTACCTTTTCTAAATCAGAAATAATGGATAATGGACTGACAACGAAAATATCTAATAGTAATAATGAAACTGATACATTCCATCCTAAATATTTCTTCAACATCATCGCAATAATATCCGTACCAGCAGTAGTACCATTTCCTAGCATCACAACTCCTAAAGCTGCACCAGCCACAACTCCACCACCAATAGCCGCTAATAATGAATTATGTGGAACAAATTGATACGAGCCTCTTGTAATATCTAAAAATACCGACATCAAAATAACCGCATAAATGGTATAAAACATCGTTCTTCTCTCTAAAAATTGATAGCCAATTAATAGTAAAGCAATATTAATGACTAAGTTAGAAGTCCCTGGATTAATACCAAATATATAATATAGTAACAAAGTAATTCCCGTTACACCACCACTCCCGAACTGATTCGGAATCACAACTGCATTAATCGTAAACGAAAAAATAAACGAACCAATGGTAACCATTAGTATTGAAGTGAGCGTTTCTTGATTAATATATTTTTTCATAAAGACTTCTCCTTTCTCTTACTCTGGGTCTCGATGGAATCTTCCATAGAAGTTTTCTGTTGCAAATTGATTAATAATAACTCGAGGATCAGCCTCTTTTAAAACAGAAATTGCATCAATCAATTCATAAGAAGATAACACGGTATGTAATAAATACATCCTTTCATGACTAAATCCACCAATCGCTTCTACACACGAAATACCATGACGAATATTTTTTAAATAAGCTTGCATGACTTCCTCACCATAACGTGTTGTAATTTGTAAAGTTACACGATGATAGCGTTGATGGAAATTACTAATTACTTTCGTTGAAATATATTGGAATAAAATTGAGTATCCTGCATATTTCCAACCAAAAATAGCACCGAATATTAATAATAATAAGGTATTAAAGAAAAATACTTCTTGCCAAATTGTTTTACCATTTCGATTAGAAAAGAATAAGGCAATAAAATCCATTCCACCTGTAGAGGCATTCCCTTTTAACGCAATAGAAATATAAATCCCGTTCAATACTCCTCCAAAAATAACATTTAATAAAACATCATCAAAAATAGGTTCAAAGTTTAATACTCGAATGAAAAAACTTCCACAAAAAACTTGTAAAATGGAATAAAATGTAAATCTAGGACTAATTCCTCGATAACAAATAATAGCGACAGGAATATTTAATGCTAACATCATTAATGAAATAGATAAATCCATTCCAACTAATTCCCCAATTTGATGAATTAAGATAGAAACCCCTAAAAATCCACTTGAAAGAAGATTGGAAGGTTGAATAAATACTTTTAACGTAAATGCTTGTAAAAATCCTGATACTAAAATAGCCATAAAACTTACTAGATGACGAACTTTTGGATCTTTACGATACTTACGATACATTGCGGGATTCAATAAACTCATAGACGTTCCCCCACTTTAAAGTGATAACGAATATGATCCGGTGTTAACACTTTTAATTCAGAATCTTGATATAAATAAGGCCATTCCATTTCTTCTAAACGGTCTACAATAGACTCCAGCACTTTAATTTCAGGGACAAAGAACATAATTTCTCTAACACCATACATTGTATGATTCGGGTCAATTGCTTGCCACTCATTAATCGCAATTGAATAATAATGGTCATTAAATTGAAAATTAATTCGTTCTGCAACATAATCATAAGTCGTTTTGAACTGAAAAATGTTTGTTAAAAAATCAGAAGTTTTCTGAATATCTTCCACAATATAATGAACTTGATTTAAACGTGTTTTTGCAGGTAATCCATGAACTCCTGTATCCCCTAATTGAAGAAATTCTTGAATAGGAATCGTCACTTCATTTCCTTCTAAATATTGCATTTCATGATTCACATCTTCTAATAACAAATCTTTTTTTACACAGTAAAATTTCAAACGATTTTGCTCCGGATCCATAATATAAAATCCTTCACTGTAGCCATCATCACAAGTTGCCATAATCATTTGCTCTTCTAGTAAAAAATGATTACTTAAATCTCCTAATAACTGTTTCTTAGGAATTTCAAACCCTAAATAATACGTTAAATTAGTTTTACGTATGCCAGAATTTTCAGCTGTTATTAGACGAATCATTGGAATACTTCCTTGAGGTAATCCTAATAAAATTTCTGTTTCAAAATCTTGTAAAATGGTCATCCCTAAAACTTGCGTATAAAATCTTTTCATACTATGAATATTTTCTACAAATAACGTTACTTGAGCAATATCCCATTCATCTTTTGAACCAGAAGGCAATAAATTTTTTACATAGTCAAATAAATTTTTCACTACTCTTCATCCTTTATTGTTCCATTTTTAAAATAAAATAATCCGAACATCATATCAGATTTGTAGTCATCAATAGTTCGGATTCAACATCAATTCATTCTAGTTTTCGAAAGCAACTGTTAATGGTGGTACAACTTGTTTTTTACGAGATACAACACCTGGTAAAATCAATAAGCCATTTTCATACTCAGTATTAAATGCTTTAGCAACAGTATCTAATGCTTCCCCTACCACTAATCCAGTAGAAACACTTGTTAAAATATTAGTTACTACTAATAAGAATGTATCGTAACCATGAGTTGCATTTGCTTCTTTCATGCTAAATTCTAATGCTTCTCTACGAGCTAATAATTCTTGTTCATCCACAACATTCACTTGCGCAATACGCATATTGTAAGAACCCATTGGGAATGATTTAGCATCTAAATCAATTAACTCTGCTTCAGATTTAGTAGATAAATTTGTACCTGCTTTTAACATTTCTAATCCATAAGAGTTTACATCAATTTCAGCAATACGAGCTAATTCAGTTGCTGCTTCAATATCTTGTTGTGTACATGTTGGTGATTTGAATAATAATGTGTCAGAAACAATAGCTGAAACCATCAATCCTGCAATTTCTTTTGGAATTTCGATTCCGTATTCTTTATACATTTTAAATAAAATTGTATTTGTACAACCTACTGGTTCACAACGATAGAATAGAGGATTTGCCGTTTGGAAATTAGCAATTCGGTGATGATCCACAACATATTGTACTTCAACTTTTTCAACATCACTAGCACTTTGTTGAACTTCGTTATGGTCTACTAATGCTACACAATTTGTTTCTTCACTTAATGAAGTTACAACACGAGGAGCTGTTCTATTAAAATAATTTAATGCATATTGAGTTTCTTCATTAGGTTCTCCTAATGCAACTGCTTCTGCATCTTCTCCTAGTTGTTTTAATAAATAAGCATACGAAATAGCTGATGTAATCGCATCTGTATCTGGATTTTGGTGTCCAAAAACTAATAATTTACTCATCTTTAATCCTCACTTTTATAAATTTTATAATGACCATTTTACCACACAATATTTAGAAAACCAAACTAAACTTCTAAATACCCTTTGTAATCTTGTGTTCTTAAAATACGGTTCGCATTTGCAACACGTTCTTTTGTTGGTGGTTCAATATGTTCTAATTTATATGGAATTCCTAAGTTCTTCCATTTGTAAACACCTAAACGGTGATATGGTAAAACTTCGAATTTCAATACATTTTTCAATCCTGCTACAAATTCACTTAAACGTTCTAAATATTCATCATAATCTGAACGTTCTGGAACTAGTACGTGACGAATCCAAACAGGTTGACCTTTGTCTGATAAATATTCTGCTAATTGTAAAATATTTTTATTAGTCCAAGCTGTTAATTTCTTATGTTGTTCATCATCAATATGTTTAATATCTAATAAAATTAAATCTGTATATTCTAATAATTCTTCGAATTTGCTAAAAAATGGTTCGTCATACGTAAATGGCATTCCACAACTATCTAATGTAGTGTGAATTCCCATTGCTTTACAACGTTTAAAGAAATCAATTAAAAAATCAACTTGTAGTAGAGGTTCTCCTCCACTTACTGTTACGCCACCTTTTTTACCCCAAAAGGCACGATAACGTAAAGCTTCCTCTAACAATTCTTGACTTGTAATTTTTTGTCCTGCTCCAATATTCCAAGTATCTGGATTATGGCAAAACTCACATCTCATTCGGCATCCTTGCATAAATGTTACAAATCGAACGCCAGGTCCATCAACTGAACCAAAACTTTCTGTAGAATGAATATATCCAACAACTGGCTCACTCATTCATTATCCCTCCAATTAATCTATCTATTTTAATAGTATTATACCACAATAATACAATAATAAAAAACTAACGAATTCTTTAACATTTTCATTAGAATTTTATTTTTACTTGTACTTTTTTGAATTTTTGCTTCGTATTTGTTCCGTAACTTTGTATTTTATCAAAATTAGAGAAAAAAAGAACGTTGATAAATCAACGTTCTTCATAACTTTCTACCCATCAATTAGGTATAAAACGTTCTAGGAGGGATTCGAACCCCCGACCGTTCGCTTAGAAGGCGAATGCTCTATCCTGCTGAGCTACTAGAACAGTACAAGAGTTATTATAGCAATATGTCTAATAACTGTCAACACTTGGAAAGAATAAAATTCGCTTTCCAAAATCTATTATAATCTTAGAGAGCGTTTCATTTGTTGTTTTGGATAATACTTTAGTCGGAACTCTTGTAATTGATTTAAGGCATAATCAATCACTTCTCCAAAAGTCATCGAAACTTCTGTAGTTCTTTGTCTTGTTTCTTCAGGCATTTCAACAGTATCTTGTTCATTACGATAGGATAAAAGGAAATTTTGTTTAAAATCTGGATCATAAGTTAAGGCAGCTAATACTTTTCTATTTTCACTATATGGAGCTGCACAATATAATACATCCGCTGTAAATTCTAATATATAAGTATACATTTCATCAATTTCACGTTGATTCATTTGATTCACCTCTTCAAAATTTAGTATACTAAATTTACTCAATAATCACAATATTACTAGGAGGATTTCATGAATTCATATATCACTGTAAAACAAGCAAATCATGTTTCTCCTATTTTATTGTCTATTCCTCATTCTGGAATAGAAATTCCTGAAGAAATTCAAGTACGAATAAATCTAAAAGCAAAACGAATTCATACTGATTGGGAAATGGATACGTTCATTAAAGACTTTCCATTTACAAGTATTTCTTCAAAGCTATCGAGATATATCGTAGATGTGAATCGCTCAAAATATACTTCTAAAACTTCTGCACTCCCAATCATTCCAAAATATGATGAAGATGGAAATTCATTATTTAAGCAATATCCTTCTAAAGCAATCCAGCAACAATGGTTGAAGGAATTTTATAATCCTTATTACGATGCGATATTGGAACAACTATCCTTAAAAGAACAAAATTTTTCAAAGATTTGTTTACTAGATTTACATAGCTATGATGATGAATACTTTGAGACCAATAAAATTATTATTAGTACTAGAGAACATTCAACAATCTCAAAAGAATCGTTGAAGTTTATTGTCCATTGTTTTGAGAAAGCTGCTTTATCCATTCAACTCGATAAGCCTTTTAAAGGTGGAAATATTATACATGAGGTATCAAAGCAACCAAATGTAGAAGCGATTCAAATAGAAATACCTTATTCACTCTATCTTCATAACAATACATTGGATCCACAAAAATCAAAAAGCTTACAAGAAAAATTACTACAAATCTTTTTACAAATTGAAGAATATTATAAAAAATAGACGACCGAAGTCGTCTATTTTGCTTTTATGACCTTTTACTCACTAAAAATCAAACAAGGATAATTGATTCTCATCTGGTAATTCATCTAATACTTTATTCTCAGTCATATAATCAATTAAAGTTTTAGAAACTTTCCCACGTGTTGCTAAGTCTTTTTTTGAAATAAATGGTTGTTCTTGTCTTGATTCAACAATTTTATTGGCTACGTTTAACCCTAATCCTGGAATCGATCTAAATGGAGCAATTAAACTATCTCCTTCAATGACAAAATTCACAGCATCAGACTTTTCAATATCGACCATTTTAAAACTAAAGCCTCGTTCACACATTTCATTGGCTAATTCAAGTACGGTTAATAAGTTTACTTCTTTAGCACTTGCATCATTTCCTTTATCACGGATTTCCTTCATTCTTTGTTTAATCATTTCTTTGCCTTGTGACATTGCCACAATATCAAAGTCTTGAGCACGAACTGAGAAATATGCACAGTAATATAATAAAGGTTTATGAACTTTAAACCAGGCTACACGTAAAGCCATTAATACATAGGCTGCCGCATGGGCTTTCGGGAACATGTACTTTATCTTCAAGCACGATTCGATATACCATTCTGGGACATTATTTTCTCGCATCATTGCTTGATAGTCTTCCGGTATTCCCTTCCCTTTACGTACGCCTTCCATAATTTTGAAAGCAGCACCGTTTTCAACACCTTTATGAATTAAGTACACCATAATATCATCACGACATCCAATTACTTCAGAAAGTGGGATACCATGTAGTCGAATTAATTCTTCTGCATTTCCAAGATATACGTCTGTACCATGAGATAGTCCTGAAATTTGTAGTAACTCTGTAAATGTAGTTGGTTTTGTTTGTTCTAACATTCCACGTACAAATTTTGTACCAAACTCAGGAATTCCGAGCGTACCTGTATTTGAATCAATTTGTTCAGGAGTAACGCCTAATACTTCTGTTCCACCGAAGATTTTCATTACTTCTGGATCATCAGGTGGAATATCCTTTGGTTCAATTCCTGATAAATCTTGTAGCATTCTAATAACAGTCGGATCATCGTGTCCAAGTATATCGAGTTTTAATACATTATCATGGATGGAATGGAAATCAAAGTGAGTTGTTTTCCACTCTGCATTTTGATCATCAGCTGGGAATTGGATTGGAGTAAAGTCGTAAACATCCATATAATCTGGAATTACAATAATTCCCCCTGGGTGTTGTCCAGTACTTCTTTTTACTCCTGTACATCCTTTTGCTAAACGATCAATTTCCGCTTGTCTAAATTCTAATCCTAAATCTCGTTCATATCCTTTTACATATCCAAACGCCGTTTTATCTGCAACCGTACCAATGGTTCCTGCACGATACACATAATCTTCTCCGAATAACACTTTCGTATAGTTATGCGCTTGTGGCTGATATTCCCCTGAGAAGTTTAAATCGATATCGGGTACTTTATCCCCGTAGAACCCTAAGAATGTTTCGAATGGAATATCATGTCCATCTTTTGCAAGACGTGTTCCACATTTAGGACAATCTTTTTCAGGTAAGTCGAATCCTGAACCTACAGAACCGTCATCGAAAAATTCTGAATAACAACAGTTTGGACAACGATAGTGAGGCGCTAATGGATTTACTTCGGTAATTCCCGTTAATGTTGCGACTAATGAGGAACCAACGGATCCACGAGATCCTACTAAATACCCATCTTCATTACTTTTATGCACTAATTTTTGAGAAATTAAGTAAATAACTGAGAATCCATTTCCGATAATACTCTTTAATTCTTTATCGATACGTTTCTCAACGATTTCTGGTAATTCTTCTCCATACCATTCGTGAGCTTTATCATAGCTTAACTTCGTAATCTCATCTTCTGCCCCTTCAATTTTAGGCGTATATAAGTCATCTTTAATCGGAATAATCACTTCTAGTTGATCATTGACCCAATGAGTATTTGTCACAACGACTTCAAAAGCTTTTTCTTCACCCAAAAAGGCAAATTCATCTAACATTTCATTCGTCGTTCTAAAATGAACATCTGGATAATTTAATTTTTGTCCATTATTCACAGATGTTAGTAAGATTTCTCGATAAATTTTATCTTCCGGATTTAAGTAGTGAACATTCCCTGTTGCGACAACTGGAATATCTAGTTCTTCTCCTAATTTCACGAGATTTTTAATAATTTCTTCTAGATGGTGTTCATTTCGAATGAGTTCTTTATCAATTAAAGGGCGATAGACTGCTTTTGGCATAATTTCAATATAATCATAAAATTGAGCCTTTTCTTTAGCCTCTTCATAGCCTTTTTGCATCATTGCTTCAAAGACTTCCCCTTCACTACATCCAGACCCAATTAAAAATGAATCTCTATTTTCAATTAACATGCTCCGTAAAATCCGAGGAACCCTGTAAAAATATTGCACATTTGAAGCTGAAACTACTTTAAAGAGTTCTTTCAATCCTGCTTGATGCTTTGCAAAGATTGTCGCATGGAATGGACGACCATTTTTGAACACTTCTTCTGGATGTAAGTTCGTATTCAATTGGTCATGATAAATGAGTCCATGATCGTTGGCAGCTTCTTTTAAGAAAATATGACATAAATGTCCGGTTGTTTCTGAGTCAAATACCGCACGGTGATGTTGTTCTAAGGCAACATTATAACGTTTTGCTAATGTATTTAATCGGTGAGATTTTAATTGTGGATGTAATAATCTGGATAATTCTAATGTATCAATAACCGGTTGAGTTGTTTTCTCTAATCCTTCTTTTTCATATCCAGTATTTAAAAATCCCATATCGAAACTAGCATTATGCGCGACTAAAATGGTATCCTTTGTAAATTCTGCAAATTCCTTTAATACTTGAGCTTGTGATTTAGAACCACGAACCATATCATCTGTAATACCTGTTAATTGAATTGTTGTCGCAGATAATGGATGTCCTGGGTCAATAAATTCTTCAAACTTATCAATAACATTTCCTTTATGCATTTTAACGGCAGCTAATTCAATAATGGAATCATAAATGGCTGATAAACCTGTTGTTTCCACGTCAAACACTACATAAGTCGCATCTTCTAATAAAATATGTTGTGGATTATAGGCAACATTCACTTGGTCATCGACAATATTTCCTTCTAATCCGTATAAGATTTTAATATTATTTCCTTTTCCTGCTCCATGAGCTTCTGGATAAGATTGTAAGTTTGCATGATCTGTAATGGCTACAGCAGGATGTCCCCATTTTGCTGCTTGTTTCACTAAATCACTCGCAGAATTCGTTGCATCCATGACCGACATATTCGTATGCAAATGTAATTCAATTCGTTTTTGGTCTTCTGGCGCACGATCGATTCGTCCAATATGCTCCACTTTATTCATATCTCGAACAATCATATTTAATTCTTGAGAAAATTTATTAATCTCAATATTTCCATACGCTTTTACCCATGTTCCTTTTTTTAAGGCAGCTAAACGTTCTTCATCTTCAGCTGTTGAGGGGAATAAAGTTGCCCCAATAGATGAAGTGTAGTCCGTCATTTTAATATTGGCAAAGGACTTCCCGCTTGCTTTTCTTGTTCGAATTTCAATATCAAAAATTTGCGCTTCAACTAATACATTTCTCTCTTCTTCATAAATATCTGCAATTTCTCTTGTTTCTAAATTACTACGAATCGCTTTTCCATATAAAATAGATGAATCTGTATTAACTGCTGCAGGTTTAGACACTGCTGTTTCTTGAACTTCTTTTTGTTGAACAGCTTTTTCTTGATACTCTTGTTCAATCGTTTCATGTTTGATCCGTAACTCTTCTTCTAATTGACTACCTAATTCGTCATTGACAATAATATCCACGCCCATTTTGGGAAAGCCAAAATTCTCAAAGTATTGTTGAATTTTTTTGATGTAATTTTCATTGACATGAGATTTAGTAATTTCATTTGGACAATGAAATTGTATCTTTTTCTGATTCCAAGTAGGGATTTGTCCTGATAGTAATTGAACTACAAGAGGTGATTCTTGTTGCAATTGGAAAAGAACCATTTCCCAATACGCTTGAATTTGTTCTTGGGTAATTGTAGATTCTTCTCTCGTATTCACCATTAATCTAACTTGAGCAATTTTTTCATAAGTCTGTTTTAATTGTTCATAGAAACGTTTGAATTTTTCATACTGAATCACTTGATTTGTTTCAATATGAAAACACCATTCTGGAATACTTTTGGTAATATCAATTTTTGTTAATGAGGCTTGATCAAAATCTGGTTGTAAAAACTCATCCGTATCTAGCTGCAATTGATTCATTAACGTTAAAAATAATTGTTGTTGATGTTCCGACACTTGAGCACTCCTCTCTATAACTGAAAAAATAAGTGTGGTTTTCTATTCTGTTATTATAGAAAACCATCACTTACCTCCTGTTACTTGTTAAAATAATTTACTAATATCATTCCATGTTACTAAAATCATTAAAATGATTAAGAATACTGCACCTGCAATTGTAATATATGATTCTTTTTCAGGGCTTAATGGTTTCTTACGAATACCTTCGATGATATTTAATACTAATTTACCTCCATCTAAAGCTGGAATTGGTAATAAATTCATCATTCCTAAATTTGCACTAATTAATCCTAAGAAATTCAAAATAGAAATAAATCCACTTTGAGCCACTTGGGAAGTTAATGAAAAAATGGCTACTGGACCACCTAATTGATTAATAGAAAATCCTTTTGTAAAGAAGGATGCAATCGTTAAGAAGACTGAGCTAATCACAAACCAAGTTTGAGTAAACCCATAAAGTAATTTTGACAATACATCTGTTTTCTTCGCAGATTCAATTCCTAGAACACCTACTTTAGATCCGTTTGATAAATCATATGCTTTAGGCGTTACAACAACTGTTTGTTGAGTTCCATTTCGTTCAATAACAAGTTTTGTTTCAAGGTCAGCTCGTGGAGAAATTTGTTTACTAATATCGCCCCATTTTTGTACTGCTTGTCCTTCAATTTCAATAATTTTATCGCCAACTTGTAATCCGGCTACTTGAGCAGCAGATTCACTTGCAAAGTTTCCAACTACTGCTTCCTGAGAAGGAACTCCACCTGCTAGAAATGCTACGATAATAAATGTAATAATCGATAAAATAAAATTATTCATAGGTCCCGCAAAATTTGTTAACATACGGTCTTTTAAACTTGCTGAATTAAACTGACGTTCAATTGGAGAAACGACTACTTCGGTTCCATCTTCTTCAATAATGGTTGCTGTTTTAGAAACCTTTAAGATGTCTAATTCTTCTTTTTGAGGTTTATATCCTCTTACTTCCATCTTTTCTTGTAAATCACAAGATTCAATTTGGAAAGGAATTCCTTGTTCTAATTCAGTTGATGGATCAAATGAAATTTGTTGAACCATTCCAGCTTCTAATCGAAGTGTCACCATCATCCCTGGCTTAATATTTTGATCATCTTCCTCATGCCCTGCCATACGAACATATCCGCCAACGGGTAATAATCGTAATGTATAAACTGTTTCTCCCTTGCGCACTTGGAACACTTTTGGACCCATTCCAATGGCAAATTCTTTTACTAAAATACCTGCACGTTTTGCAAAATAATAGTGTCCAAATTCATGAATAATGACGATGACACTAAAGACAAATAAAAATGCAATAATTGTTTTAATCATATGTCCTCCTTAATGAGTACCAATAAATTTCAACACAATTTGAAACATAAACATTGCAAAAAATGTTGAATCAAATCGATCTAATACTCCTCCATGACCTGGAAAAATCTTTCCAGAATCTTTTACATTAAATCTACGTTTATAAGCAGATTCTACTAAATCTCCTAATTGCCCAAAAACGGATAAAGCTATCATTAAAATGGTCATTTCAATAAATTGAAATCCTAGTGGATTAAATAATTTTAACGCGATAGTTCCTAAAACAATAGCTCCAATCACTCCACCAATGGAACCTTCAATTGTTTTATTCGGACTAATCGCTGGAGCCAATTTATGCTTCCCAAAAGCTCTTCCTGTAAAATAAGCAAACGTATCTGTTCCCCAAATAATACAGAAAACAAAGACTAGCATTCCAAAACCATATTCACGTACAAATAAAATTCCAGAAAATCCTCCGCCAACATACAATGCAATAAGAGATAAGAAACTCACATCTTCAATAGATAGAGTCTCACTTTTATAAACCGTTAATGACATTAATAACATGACACAAAGGAAGAAAATATAAAAGAAATCTACTCCTACTGGTAATTCAATTATGGGTGCTCTTGCAAAAATAATCGATAAGGTAGCAATTAAAGTTAAAACTCCTTCAATAGAAAAAATCGACAATTTCTTCATTTGAAAAAATTCAAAAATCGCAACAAATGATAAAAATGCAATAACTGCTTTTAATAAATGCCCACCAATGATTAAAATAGGAACAAACAACATCAAAGTAATAATAGCAGTGATGATCCGTGTCTTCATGAAATTAATCCTCCATATCGTCTCTGACGTTTCTGGTACGTTAAAATCGCTTGTTCTAAATCTTCTTTACTAAAATCTGGCCAAAAAATATCTGTAAAATAATATTCACTATATGCTAATTGCCATAAAAGAAAATTACTTAACCGTTGTTCTCCACTTGTACGAATCATTAAATCTGGTTGCGATAAATCTCCTAAAAAATTCGTTTGTAAATGGTTTGCAAACACTTCTTCATTAATGGATTCTACATCATACTCACCATTCGATACATCTACTGCAATTTCTTTTACAGCTTGAAGAATTTCTGCTCTAGAACCATAATTCAAAGCAAAACAAAGCGTCATTCCTGTATTGTCTTTTGTATCCTCAACAGCTTTTTCAACGACTCTTCTTGTTGCTTCAGGCAATTGATCGGTAAATCCAATTAAACGGATACGCATATTTCTCTCTTGCAATTCAGGCATAAATGAACTAAAAAAGTCACCAGGAAGTTTCATTAAAAAGCTCACTTCTTCGGTTGGTCTCTTCCAATTTTCTGTACTAAATGCATACATTGTCATAGCCTTTACTCCTAATTCATCTGCAGCAATGGCTATTCTTTTAACCGTACTCATTCCCTCTTTATGACCAGCAATACGAGGTAAATTTCTACTTTTCGCCCAACGTCCATTACCATCCATAATAACAGCAATATGTTGAGGAATATTTGTTTTATCTAATTCAATAGTTTTCGTTTCTTTTTTCTTTTTCCAAAAAAGCATCATTTCAATTCCTTTACTTATGAAATACTCCCTTATTGTAACAGAAAAAGAAAACATTGGGTAGTTTATTCATCTGCTTTTAACCCTTTCTTAGACTTTCGTAGATAATCTATTAAATCAATGTTTCTATCATGGTGTTCTTAAACAAATAATGCTATAATGCTAGAGGAATAAAAGTAAATAGGAGGTAGAAAAATTAAAATGATTACAATGAAAGATATTGTTTTAGAAGGTCATCCTGCTTTAAGAAAGCGAGCGGAAAAAATTAGTTTTCCATTATCAGATGACTTGCAGCATTTAGCAAAAGAAATGCTAGAATTTCTACATAATAGTCAAGATGAAGAAATTGCTGCAAAATATGAATTGCGTGCTGGAGTTGGTTTAGCTGCTCCACAATTAGGAAAAGAAATTCAAATGATTGCTCTTTTAATACCTGGATATGAAGATGAACCTGCCCTACTTGATGAAGTCTGGATTAATCCTCGCATTTTAAGAGAATCTGTTAAGAAAACTTGCTTAAAAGAAGGCGAAGGATGTTTATCCGTTAATCGAGAAGTTCCCGGAGTAGTATTAAGACCACAGCGAATAACAGTGAAATATTTCACCCCAGAAGGTGAAGAGAAAGTTAAAACATTGACTGATTATGAAGCCATTGTCGTTCAACATGAAATTGACCACTTAAACGGAGTCATGTTCTATGATCATATTAACCAAACTCAACCACAATATATTCCTGAAGGAGCTGTCGTAATTGGATAAGAAAATTGCAGTGATATTTGATTTAGATGATACCCTTTATTCTAAGAGTGAAGTGTTTTTTAAAACGTTTTGTCGATTTGCAACACCCAATATTGATGCAAAAACGCTCTACCAGTTTTATCAAGTAAGAAGTAACGAAGCTTTTGAACAATTTACTGCAGGAAAGATGACTTTAAAAGAATCTCATAATGATAGAGTCCTAAAAACTTTTAAAGATGTAGGAATTGACTTACCTCCTGAGCAAATTCAAGATTTTCATAAAACTTATCAAGACACTTTAAATTCGATTACCCTTTCTAAGGAATGGATTGAAGTATTCGAACAATGTAATAAAGAATCATATCAAATCGCTATTTTGACGAATGGTCCAACAAACCATCAAAAAAATAAACTGTACCAATTAAACTTATCCAAGTGGATTCCTGAAGATTTTTGGTTTATTTCAGAATCTATTCATGCGAAAAAACCAAGTATCCAAGCTTTTCATTATGTCGAATCCAAAATTTCTGCTGATGAGTATTTTATGATTGGAGACGATATCCAAACAGATATTACTGGAGCTATTCAAGCGAATTGGCATCCGATTCAATTTACAAAATATCATCAAATGGATGCAGGAAAGCTCTATTGTGAAGTAGCTAAAGAACCGAAGGATGTATTTCCTATCATCCAACAAAAACTACACAGATAATTGTACTTAAAGTGTACTTTTATGTTAAAATAATTTTTGAAAATAAATTGAACAAATAAGGAGTTATAAAATGATTTTTAAAATTACTTACCAACCATCAAAAACTGAAGCACCACGTCGTGAAAATACTTTATCCCTATATGTAGAAGCACAAGATAAAGTAGAAGCTCGTCGCCTAGTTGACGAAAATACTGAATATAATGTTGAATTCATTCAAGAATTAGATGAAAAACATTTAGCATATGAACAAAAAAATCCTGATTTCAAAGTTACGGTGTTTAACTAATGAAACCAACAATCAAAAATAATGAAACAGGCGTATTCGCTTTTGGTGGTTTAGGTGAAATCGGAAAGAATACCTATGGCGTCCAATTCCAGGATGAATTAATTATTTTAGATGCTGGAATTAAGTTCCCTGAAGACGACTTATTAGGAATTGACTATGTGATTCCTGACTATAGCTACATTATTCAAAACCAAAGTAAAGTTAAAGGTCTCTTCATCTCTCATGGACACGAAGACCATATTGGTGGTATTCCTTTCTTAATTAAACAAGTAAATATTCCAATTTATGCAACTAAATTGGCAATGTCACTCATTCGAAACAAACTTGAAGAACATGGCTTACTTCGTGATGCTATCTTACATGAAATAGATGAAGATTCGGTTATTAAATTTAGAAAAACTCAAGTAAGTTTTTACCGCACTACTCACTCTATTCCAGATGCATTCGGAATTGTCATTAAAACTCCTCCTGGAAATATTGTATTTACAGGAGACTATAAATTCGACTTTACACCAGTAGGACAACCAGCTAATTTACACAAAATGGCTCAAATTGGTGAAGAAGGTGTCCTTGTTCTTTTAGGAGATAGTACGAACTCAGAAGTTCCAGGATTCACGAAATCAGAACAAGTTGTTGGACAATCGATTAAAGAAATTATCCAACGTGTTGAAGGTCGTATTATTTTCGCTACTTTTGCATCGAATGTTTCTCGTTTAAAACAAGTAACAGACGTTGCGGTAGCTACCGGACGTAAAATTGCTGTCTTTGGACGCAGTATGGAAGCTAGCTTTGCTACTTCTCGTGAATTAGGATATATTTCTGCACCAGATGATACATTTATCGATGGTCGTGATATTAATCAATATCCTGCTGAAGAAGTAATTATTTTATGTACAGGATCGCAAGGTGAACCAATGGCTGCTTTAAGTCGTATTGCAAATGGAAATCACCGTCAAATTTCTGTACAACCTGGAGATACGGTCATCTTCTCAAGCTCTCCTATTCCAGGAAATACAGCTGCAGTAAATCGTGTGATTAACTTACTATCTGAAGCTGGTGCTGAAGTTATTCATGGTAAATTAAATAATATTCACACTTCAGGACATGGTTCTCAAGAAGAACAAAAGCTAATGTTACGATTAATGAAACCGAAGTATTTCATGCCAGTTCACGGTGAATACAGAATGCAAAAAATCCAAGCTAACTTAGCAAGTCAAGTTGGAATTCCTAAAGAAAATTCATTCATTTTAAGTAATGGAGATATTTTAGCAGTAACAAGTGACTCTGCTCGTCGTGCTGGACATTTCTATGCTGGAGATGTTTATGTAGACGGAAATGGTATTGGAGATATTGGAAATATCGTTTTACGTGACCGTAAAACATTATCTCAAGATGGTTTAGTCATTGTCGTTGCAACGGTTGATTATGAGGAACGTGAATTAGTAACAGGACCTGAGATTTTATCTCGTGGATTCATTTATATGCGTGAGTCCGGTGAATTATTAAATCAAGCTCAACAAATGTTAAAAGAAGAAATTTTAGCATTCTTAAGTGAAGCTGACGAACCTTTAAATGAGAGATCACTACGTAATCTCATTATCGATACGTTAAATCCTTATTTATATAAACAAACAGCTCGCCGCCCAATGATTTTACCAGTCTTAATGGGTGTTAGCGCAGATGATGTAGAAGAATAAAAAAAGACGACGCGAGTCGTCTCTTTTTATAACTGTATCATTTTATTAGCAATATTATTAACAAACCGCTGATCGTGTTCAATTAACATCAAGGTCGGTTTTACTTCTTTGATTAGTTCTTCAATTTGTATTCTTGAAATGACATCAATATAATTTAGCGGTTCGTCCCAAATATATAGATGAGCTGGTTTAGCAAGACTAATAGAAATTAATACCTTCTTTTTTTGACCATCGCTATACAATTTCATGTTTGTATCAAATAATTCTTTTGGAAAATCTAATTTACTTAAAATAGTTCGACAAGTCGTTTCATCTACTCCTTGACTATGAATATAGTTTATTAAATCTCCTTCCAAAGATGAAGCATCTTGAGAAATATAGGAAATATCTAAATCATTCGCCATTTTTAACTCACCAACATAGTCAAGATATTGACCTAATAAAATTTTTATGAGTGTTGATTTTCCACTACCATTTAGTCCATTTATAGCAATTACATCGCCTTGATGAATTTCAAAATTAATATCAGAAAATAGTTTTCTCTCTCCAAACTGATAGCTCAACTGACTAGCAGATACTAGTACAGATTTATGATGTTGTAAAGGACGAAGAAATAGACTATCTTTTCTTTCAAGATCTTTTAATAATTTTTCTTTTTCTTCGATTGCTTTTTGCTGACGCTTTTCCAAGTTTTTTGTCTTTTGCATCATTTTTGCTGACAACCGTCCAATGTGTCCTTTATCTGGCTTTATACCAGAAATTTTCACACCATTCTTCGTATTTTCAACTTTATTCGACCAAACTTTTGTCTGCCTTGCTGCCTTGTTTAATCGTTCTATGTCCTGTTTAATCTTTTCATTTTGATTAAACTCATACTGATCTTTCGATACTTTGTTTTCATACCATGACGTAAAATTACCCGATTGTACATCAATCGAATTTCGATTAAAAGAAATGACATGATTAATACATCCATCTAAAAAATCTCTATCATGAGAAATCAATAAAAATCCTTTTTTACTCTTTAAATAATCACTTACAATTTTTCTTCCATTCACATCCAGATGATTCGTTGGTTCATCAATCAATAGAAATCCATTATCTTTCGTAAATAAGATCGCCAATAGTATTTTAGTTTGTTCCCCATTAGAAAGAGTTTCAAATTTTCTATCCATCAGACTTTCATCTAAATTCAACTGATGAAGCTCACGATATACTTTCCACTCATCTTCCTGCGGTGTCCACTCTTCCAGTAATTCTAGCCCAGTCTTTGAAACATCTAGATGTTGAGGTGGAAATTGAACAAATTCAACACTTTTATGAATCTTACCTTGATAAGATTCTTGATCTAATAATAACTTAAACAAAGTTGATTTTCCGATTCCATTTCTACCAATTAACCCAGTTTTCCAATTGGTATCTAAAGAAAAACTTACATTATCAAATACAGGCTTCGTAGATGAAAAATACGAAAAAGTTAAATTTTCAATTTTAATTAATGACATAATATCACCTAGCTTTCAAGTCAACTTTACTATTAGTATAGCAAAATTTTATTACATTAAAAATGTTTAAATTTAAAATAAGCAAAAAAGACGACCGAAGTCGTCTAAATCATTATTGAAATACATGTTGTAAGTCTTGTAGCATTAATTTAGTAGATTCTAATCCTCCGCCACTTAAATACCATAAGTCAGAAGTTAAGTTTACTACTTTATTATTTTTTACCGCATTTGTAGCTTGAATTAATTCATTTTTCATTAAGGCATCTGCATTAGAATTATCTCCACCAATCGCTAATGTACGGTTTAATACAAATAATGCGTCAGGGTTTAATTCACTGATACCTTCAAAACTAATTTCTTGTCCGTGTCTGCTTTCTTCAATTTTAGCATCTGTTGGACGGAATTTTAAATCTTGATATAAGAATCCAAAACGTGATTGTGCGCCAAACGCAGACATTTTACCTTCGTTTAACATAATCGCTAAACTTTTTTCACTATGTTTTTCATTTTGAGCTGCGATTGTATCAATAGAAGTTTGTAATTCTTTTACTTGAGCAGCTGCTTTTTGTTGAGCTTCTTCGTTAAATAAGCTTGCTAAGCTTTTTACATTTTTTTGGACAGAACCCCAATAATCTTTGCTATCAATATTAAAGATTACAGTTGGAGCAATTTCTTTTAATTGAGGGATAAAATCTTTTGTGCGTGCAGAAGCAATAATTAAGTCTGGTTGCATTGCTGCAATGGCTTCAATATCCGGTTCTTTCATGCTTCCTACATTTTGAACTTTTTCTCCTAAATCTTTAATATAAGTTGGTAAAGGTTTTGTTGGCATTCCTGCAATTGCGTCTTCTTTTCCAATGGCACGTAATGTATCAGCTGCACCTAAGTCAAATGTTACAATTTTCTTTGGATTAGACTTCACTTCAACTGTTTCTGATCCATCTGTCAATTGTACTTGTTTCACTGAATTTTCTTGTGTAGTTGATGTTACACTTGTTGTTTTTGTCCCACAAGAAGCTAATAAAAATGTTGCTCCCATTACTACGGTTGTTAATAATTTTTTCATATTTATCTCCTACTTTGCTGTAATATATTTTTTTCCTGAAACTTCTATCACTTCAATATCAATTTCATATAATTCCGATAAGGTTTGATTCGTAACCACATCCATGGTTTTACCATGAAACTCACATTTTCCTTCTTTAAAGGCTACTAAATAATCAGAAAAGTTAATTGCCATATTTAAATCGTGCATCACAATGACGACTGTTTTATCGAGGTTTTCTACCATATAACGTAGTAACTTCATAATTTCCACCGCTTGTTTTAAATCTAAATGATTTAATGGTTCATCTAATAAAACAATCTCTGTATCTTGAGCTAATACCATTGCAATAAACACTCTTTGCATTTGTCCACCTGATAAAGTTTGTATCGAACGTTCTCTTAACTCTAATAAATTCGTATGTTTTAATGCTTGATCAATCATTTGATAATCAAGTGTCGATAACTTTCCTTTTGAATAAGGATAGCGACCAAAGCTAACTAACTCTTCTACTGTTAAAGATACTTGAAAAGATTGGTTTTGTTTTAAAACCGATAATTCTTTTGCTAGCTCTTTAGAATTCCAAGCTTCAATTTCTTTACCTTTAATCCATAGTTGACCAGAGTCTTTCTGTAATAATCGACTCATAATCGAAACTAAAGTCGATTTTCCTGCTCCATTTGGTCCGATAAAAGCTGTTAACTGATTTTTTGGAATCGTTAATGAAACGGAATCGACAACTACCGTATCATATGCTTTATGAATATTTTTTAATTCCACTACGGTACCTTCCTTTCAATAACAATACAAAATATAATACTCCTCCAAACCATTCAATAACAACACTGATTGGAATATTTAAATGGAAGAGCTTCTCGATAACCAGTTGTCCTCCTAGTAATAAAATACTTCCTAATAAAAATGCGATAGTCCACATATGTAAGTGTCGATAATCTTTAATCCATTGATAGGTTACATTGGCAATCATAAATCCTAAAAATTGCATCGGTCCTACTAAAGTTGTGGATAGACTTGTCAGCAATACAATCACTAATAAAATCCACTTTTCTTCTTTTACTACATCTACACCTAATATTTGTGCTTGAACTTTTCCAAGGTGGAATACATTTAATACCATATGTTTTCTTATTAAATAGATTACTAATATAGCTGTTAGGATAACGACTACAATAACTAGTTCACTTTGATGATGCATTCTTTGGAAAGAGGGAAATAATTTTCCTTGTAATTTATCAAACTCATTTGGATCCATTAACACTTGAACAAATGTACTTAGACTTCTAAATAATGTTCCAAACGCTAAACATATAAATAATAGCATCGAAAACGGAATCGATAATAAATCATTAAAGGCTCGATAAATGAAGTAGAAAAAGATCATCTGCAATACAATCGTCAGCATTGAAATCCATAGATTTGGGGCTGTTTCCATTCCTAGACTTAATTGTCCCCAATAAACCATCGTTTGAAACAATACAAAGACACTCTCAATTCCAAGAACACCCGGAGTTAAAAATCGATTTTGAACAATTGTTTGAAAACTAATGGTAGATATCGACACACATAAACTAACTAGTAAGATAACTACCCATTTTAAAACTCTCTTTTTAAATAAAAGAACAGAGAATTTTCCCATATTTCCGTTTGGATAAAATAAGAAAATAGCACTAATAATGAGTAATAAACTTACTAATGTAATTGTTAATAGAAGGGTTCTTTTCTTCATCGAATACTCCCCCTTCTTTGAGAGCTAATTCTTAAAATCTGACTAATTAAAAGCCCTGCTCCGACAATTCCTAAAATCAAGCTAACTGATACTTCATAAGGTGGAATGACTAATCGAGCCACAATATCACACGCTAAGACTAATACTGCACCTAATAGGGCTGTTTGTGGAATAGTCTTTTTTAAGTCGTCTCCCGATAAATAGCGTACTAAGTTTGGAATAATAATCCCTATAAAAGGAAGTGCGCCTACCGTTATCATCGTAACACTCGTTGTAAGTGACACTAATAATAAGGTTAACCATTCTAACTTCTTATAGGAAATCCCTAGATTCAAACTTATCGATTCTCCTAAATTAGCAATCGTATATACATGTGCTAATTTGCTAGAAATAACAATAATGATTACACAAAAGAACAACCATTCGTATTGATGAGTTTGAATCATGGAGAAAGATCCTTGTGTCCATGATGTTAAACTTTGTACGAGATGAAATTGATACGATATCATATTGGTAAAGGCTGAAATCATTCCACTAAAAATTAATCCCACTAAAGGAATCATCCACTTCTCTTTCAATTGTAAGGATTGCTGAATCATAATAAACACAATCGTGAGGGCAAATGAACAGATAAAGGCACATAGCATTTTCTGAAATAAACTAGGTCCATTAAAAAAGAATAAACTTAATAATAGCCCTAATTTTGCTGCTTCAGTGGTACCAATTGTACTAGGTGCTGCGAATTCATTTTGCGTCATTGTCTGCATTAATAGTCCTGCAATACTCATGGAGCTTCCTGCTAATATCACACTCAAGAGTCTTGGAACTCGAGATAACCAAAAGACTTGTTGCATTTTGACATCTTGTTGGAATAATAATTCCCAAGAAAATGTTTGTGCTCCAACTGATAAAGAAATTAATGATAGAATGAGCAAAAGGATGCATAAATTTTTAAATTTCATAATCTCTCCTTCCTAATTGATAATCATTCTCAATTACATAAATACTAGTTTACCAAAAATTTCTGTGATTGCAATGGGTTTGGGGAAGATTGGACTTATTCTAAAATAGTACATCTTGTTTATAGACTTCTTGGGTACAGTAGTATTTGGACGCCAGTAGCCACCTTTGGTGTCTCTTGGCTAAAAATCAAGCCTATAGTCTTGATTTTTCCAGTAATAGAATCTGCTTCTGCAGATTCTATTGCTCATACTACTGTAAGAAGTCTATGGAGGGAACATTCATTTACTCTTTTTCGCAATTGATTGTATTTCGTTTCTTGTCTGAAATTCTTATATTTGATTCGTTAGCAACTAGCTAAACGAAGTCTATGATAAAGGTTATCTTTTGCTCTTTTTCCCTATTCAAATTTTTTTCATTCCTACTTTATTTAGCGTACTAAATAAGGTATAATATTCACAAGAAAACGTTATCAAATTTTAATTTATTTAATTGGAGGTTTTATTATGATAGTTATAGATCCTCAAAGGTATAAAAATGGGGATTCTTTTTATCAATTTTAAGATGGAATTCTGTTAGATAAACTATTCAAACTCATAATAGTAATGATTCACTTTCTATAAAGGAGGAATTTATATGTTAGGTGCTTTAATCGGTACAGTAATCTTTGCGTTAATTGTTATTGGATTGATAATTAATTTCAAAAAAATAGTTAGATGGATTAAAAATATTTAATATCTAATTCCAACGCAAAAAGGTATAAAAGCTTTGCTTTCGCTCTGCTTTTATACCTTTTTCTTATACAAATCTTCTATGTTTTGATTGGCTCCATTTTACGGTGAGCCAGCCGCTGAATGTTCCTACGATTGCTCCGGCTATTATATCTGTTGGATAATGAACGTATAAGTACATTCTTGAAAAAGCGATGAGGCTTGCTAAAACGAAAGCCATGATCCAATACTTTTTCATCCGAAGGAAATACAATACACTAACAACTGTAAATGAAATAGCGGTATGCCCTGATGGGAATGAATAATCTAATGGTTTAGAAATTAATAAAGAAACTGCTGAATTAACCTCATACGGACGAGTTCTTGCTACGATTGGTTTAATCAAACCATTACACAAAATTGTGTTGACTACTACCGCTATGGCTAAAAGAATCCCTAAATTTCTTGTTTTCTTATTCATGAACAAAACTGCAATGATCACTAACCAAATGCATCCAACATTTCCTAAGGAAGTGATGAAAATCATCATAGAATCTAATATTGGTTGATGCAATTGTTGAAATCCATCAAGAATTTGTAATTCTGTCATCTATTTAGAATCCTTTTCTTTTAATTTTTGTAATCCTAATACTAATAACAATCCTACTAAAGCTGCAATTGGTGAAAATGTTGAAAAATTCATCGCTTCTTGAGGAATTTTTAACGTCGTTGGTCCCATTACAATTGCATAAAATGACCCAATCATCATTCCGATGATGCCATAAATCATTTGACTACGATAATGTTCCAGACAATATTTAATGGCTTTAACAACAAATAACGCTCCTGCTAATACCCCAAAACTAAAAATTGCTAAACTTGGAACATATGCTAATTGAAAAGTTAACACTGCTTTAACTGCAAAAACAACTGGAATATAAGCTCCAAAAATTAATAATAATGTTGAACCAGAAATCCCTGGTAAAAACATGGCTGAAATAGCAATCATTCCAATAAAGAATAATTTAATCGAATCTACAACAGAAAACTGGCTTAAATCAAAACTTCCTTTACCTGTACGAGCATTCATCCAAGTAATTCCTGCAACAATAGCCACTCCTAGTAAAATATAAAAAATTCCAACGATTGGCTTTTTCAAAGATTCTTTTTCTTCCATCATCATTAAAGGAATGGCTCCTGCAATAAATCCAATAAATAAAGAACTTACTCCATAAATATGAGATTCAAATAAGGAAGATAATACTAAAATGGCACTGACCATTCCAATGGCCCAACCAATTCCTAATTTTACTAAATAAGTAAAAGCTTCTTTCTTTTCCTTTTTACTTCCAAATGCCATATCATGAATAGAACCAATAAATTGGTCATAAAACCCCATAATAAAAGCTACTGTTCCTCCAGAAACACCAGGAACACTATCGGCCAATGCCATACAAAAACCATTTAAAATTTGACGAGACATAAGTTTCTCCTTTCACTCTAAAAATAAAGAGACTAGGCTACTGCCCAGTCTCCATCAATACTAGTCTAAGAAATCTTTCAATTGTTTTGAACGACTTGGATGACGTAATTTGCGAAGTGCTTTCGCTTCAATTTGACGGATTCTTTCACGAGTAACTCCAAATACTTGGCCTACTTGTTCTAATGTACGGATTTCTCCATTTTTGTCTAGACCAAAACGTAAACGTAATACATTTTCTTCACGATCCGTTAATTGTTCTAATACTTCATCTAATTGTTCTTTTAATAATGCATAAGCTGTATGATCAGCTGGACTTGTTGCATTATCATCTTCAATAAAGTCTCCTAAATGTGAATCATCTTCTTCCCCAATTGGAGTTTCTAATGACACTGGTTCTTGAGCAATTTTTAGAATTTCTCTTACTTTTTCAGTTGGTAAATCCATTTCTGCTCCAATTTCTTCTGGAGTAGGTTCGCGTCCTAAATCTTGTAATAGTTGTCTTTGGATACGAACTAATTTATTGATTGTTTCTACCATATGAACTGGAATACGAATCGTACGTGCTTGGTCAGCAATCGCACGAGTAATTGCTTGACGAATCCACCATGTAGCATATGTTGAAAACTTAAATCCTTTTGTATGGTCGAATTTCTCAACAGCTTTCATTAAGCCCATATTTCCTTCTTGAATTAAATCTAAAAACTGCATTCCTCGTCCTACATAACGTTTCGCAATCGAAACTACTAAACGTAAGTTTGCTTCTGCCAATTCTTGTTTTGCTTCTTGATCTCCTTGTTGAATTCTTAAAGCAAGGTTTACTTCTTCATCCGCACTTAATAATGGAACACGTCCAATTTCTTTTAAATACATACGAACAGAGTCATTAATTTTTACATTTGACGATAAAGCTGTTTCGTCTTCTGTCATTTCCACTTCAGGTTCTTTTGCAGATTCTGAAGATAATTGACGACTAGTTGGTCCACCATCTGCATCTACTACACTTACACCAGCATCTTCGAATTGTTGAATTAATTTATCCATTCCTTCTGCATCTAATTCATATGGAATCGCAATTTGTGCTGATAAATCATCATATAAAATTTGTCCAAACAATTTTCGTTCTGCTAGTAATTTACTTGTAGCTTCTTTTAGCGTTTGACCATTCTTATTGTTTTCAACTGTCATCCACTATTCCTCCATTCATGATTTTTTTAATTGTTTCTGTATATTAACTAACTCCATCATCAATTGATTCGCTCTAGTAGCATCATTTGATAATTGAGCTTCTTTTATTTCTTGCATACATCTTTGATATTGTTGTTTTAAATCTTCTTTTTTCGATAAAAAGTACATTAAGTCATGAATTTCTTTTTCCGTACAGTCTTGTGGCATTTCTAACCACTCAATCATCGATAATAAATTCCGATTTACGGTATCCGATTCATCTAAAAAATTCATAAATTCTTGAACTAGTAACTCTTCAAGATGTTGCTCACGAAAACTCTTCAACAAAATATAAAATTGTTGATAGTCAACAAAAGGAAATTCAAACTCTTCATTTTCTCTTGCTAAATAACTCCATGCTTCTGGAGAATGTAATAGACGATACAAAAGTTGCTTTTGAGAAACTTCCATCGGGCTATCCTGTGAAATTTTCATAGGATTTGTCGTCCACTCTCCTCTTGAGTGAGAAGATTGTTGCTTGAATTTTCGCTGAACAAAATTGACTTGACTAGAAAGTAATTCTATAGAAATTCCAAACTCATCTGATAATGATTTTATCGCAAATTCACGTTCAATAGGTTTAGAAATTTTTGCTAATTCAATCGTCATTTGTTCTAAAAATTGTACTTTTTCTCGTTCAATTTCTAATCGATATTGTTTTGAAAAATATCTCTTTTTAAACTGAAAAACAGATTCTGTATGATGAGCTAATTGTTCAAGATAAGCTTCTGCACCTCTTTGTTGAATAAATTCATCTGGGTCCTTTCCAGCATCTAAAGATAAGATTGAAATCGTTAAAGCTGAATTTTCTTGCAATAATTCAATTGCTCGATTTGTTGCATCTAAACCTGCCCTATCACTATCATAGGCAATAATAATTTCATTTGCTACTCGTGATAAGATTTGGATTTGTTCTTTTGTTAAAGATGTTCCCATCGATGCTACACCGTTTTTAGCACCCGCTTGCCAAGAAGCAATGACATCCATATATCCTTCATATAAGACAACTTGTCCTGATTTACGAATCGCTGATTTTGCTAAATCATAATTAAATAAGAACTGTCGCTTATTAAAAATAGGTGTTTCAGAACTATTTAAATATTTCGCTTCTTGTTCATCAACCATTTCCTCATCATTGGGTAAAATCCGACCAGAAAAAGCAATCACTTTTCCTTGTTCATTACGAAGTGGAATCATAATTCGATGATAAAAACGATCGATAAAATCATCATTTCTTGAAATGAATAATCCAGATTCTTCCATTTGTTGAGGTGTTAATGGAATCTGCTTGATTAAATTCGTCACATAAGTGCGATCTTTTAAAGCTAGACCTATTTTAAAGGTTTGAATCGTCTCTAATGTATATCCCCTATTTTGAAGATACTCTAAAGCTTTTTCACCGCCACGTGTTTGTAACAACACATGTTGATAAAATTCAGCAGCTTTTTCATGTGCTGTTATTAGCGGTTGATGAGTATCTTGAACCGATGGTCGAGAACTCAAATATTTATTTTCAATTGGGATTTGAGCTAATTCTGCAACTTTTGCTACAGATTCAACAAAAGAAAGTCCTTCGATTTCTGATATAAAAGAAAAAACAGATCCTCCCCTACCACAACTAAAGCAATGATAAAGTTGTTTTTCCTCAGTTACTGAAAATGAAGGTGTACGCTCATCATGAAAAGGACAATGGCCAAAATAATTCTTTCCTCGTTTTTTTAAAGAAACATACTGACTAATAATATCCACAATATTTACTTGTGATTGAATCTGATTCAGTGTTTCTTCAGGAATAACTTGACTCATAAAACTGCCTCCTTTTCCTGAAATATTAAGGAACTTCTCCGGTTGCACCTAATATCCCTAATGATACAGGATATATAATATCATCAAATGAAAATTGTTTCAACTAATTAACCTTTTCTATTATAAAAAATATCATTTTATTTTAACTGAAATCTAAAATATATAAATCTGTGGGGAAACAAGGGAGCAAACTTTTGTCATTTTTACTACTTTGAGCTAGTTTTGGCAAAAAACAAAAACCCAAGAATGCGATAATACCGCGATTCTTGGGCTAAAGCTAGTATATAAAATGACTAGCCTAATTTGTTATAATATTCAACGATTAATGATTCGTCAACATCAGATGTTAACTCATCACGTAATGGTAGACGGTTTAATGAACCTTCTAATTTTTCTTCATCAAATGTAACAAATTCTGGACGTCCATATAAAGATTCTAAAGATTCTTTAATGATTGTTAAGTTACGTGATTTTTCACGAACACCAACAACATCTCCAACTTGTACTTGGAATGAAGGGATATCTACACGTTTACCATTTACAGTAACGTGACCGTGGTTTACTAATTGACGAGCTTGACGACGAGTTAAAGCTAATCCTAAACGGTAAACTACGTTATCTAAACGTTGTTCTAGAAGGATCATGAAGTTTTCACCATGTTTACCTTCTTTAATTTTGCCAGCTTTTTTGAATAAAGTAGCAAATTGACGTTCGTTCATACCATACATATGACGTAATTTTTGTTTTTCTTGTAATTGTTGACCATACTCAGATAATTTACTACGGTTGTTTGGTCCGTGTTGACCTGGTGCGTATGGGCGACGAGCGATTTCTTTTCCTGTTCCTGAAAGTGAAATACCTAAACGACGAGATAACTTCCAGCTTGGTCCAGTGTAACGTGACATTGAACATTCCTCCAATAATAAAAAATTTTTTTGGAGTAAAATAATTGCGAAACAGTAGATTCGTGCAGTCTCTACTAGGGTTCACCTTTGCAGCCGTGGTTACTACCTTCCTCTTAATGGATAGGACTGTTGACGAGCTTCTCTTATTTCTGCTGCATATTTTACACAAAAATTATTTTATCAGATGTTTGAACAAAATGCAAACTATTTTATACGATTTCTTCCCATTCCATTAGAATATTCGCACATCGATTTCCATTTTGCGAAATTAAATGATACGTTTGTTTTCTCTCTTGATTTTCTTCCCATAAAGTCGAACATGCAATCGTTGATTCTGGTAATACTTCTTTTTCGTATTTAATCACAACTTGTTTCAATTGATGTTCCTTTAAAAACTCCATTCCTAATTCACTAAAAGCAAAATCAAAGTAACGCGCATTATTAACGTGAAGATTAGCATCAATATCATTGATTCGAATTTTGTATTCTCCTGTTGAGGCCTCTGTAAAATCTTTTTTAGGAATTCGAGTTGCTTTTCTCATTTCTTTTCCAATGGACAATGGATATTCCAACACAACTTCTTCATCTATTGAAACAATTTTGCGTGCCTTCATATCAAGCATTGCAAATGTCGTAATACATTCAAACAACTCTTCTCTTTCTTTTGAAAGAATACGATATTCACGGTAAGTAAAAAATTTATTATAGCTAATCGCTTCTGTTTCAATAATGACTTCTTCATCTACTTTGGGCATTCGTTGAATCGAAATTTCATGTTGAATCACAATCCATGTATAGCCTTTTTCATAAATTAAGTTTGGATTTTCTAATTGTTGTTGTTGCTTTCTAGAAGCTATCATCATCATTCCTAAAGCTTGGCTTAATAATAAATTTCCATTCCAATCACACTCATAAGGAAGAATAGTACGCTCTATTTGACAAATTACATCAACCGTCATAGCTTCCTCCTATAAATTCCAAATATCTTCACTATCTTCATTTAATACCGATACAATTTCTCCTTTGTGGAAAATCACAATTGTATCTGTTGGTAAGTGCATCATATCATAAAAACTTGGATAATCTGGGAAAATTTCATAAGCTTTTGCTCCTGATAGTGGTTGAGATTCAATTTCTTGATCAACTGGAGCTATATACCATGTTTCATCATCAAAACGATGTGCATAAAAATCTTCAACTTCAAATGTATGATTCGCAATAATAACAGGACTATCAAAACGGAACGGAACTAACTTTCCTAATGTTTTCGTACGTTTCCCTGCTTTAAATGTTTTTTGAACAATTTCTAAGAAATAACTACAATCTGTAATCCATTCCTCTAATTGTTTTTGTTCATAATTTGGGACACAAACTTGATACTCATTTTCAATGGAAACTACTTTAATATTTCCATAATGGATTGGAATTAATTGATTTAATTCTTCTAAATTTTCTTCAAAATAATCTTCTACAATCGTTAATAAATCTTCTGCTTCTTTTTGGTAAGCCTCTTCTGCTTCTAAAATAAATAAACGTTCTTGAATTGTTCTCGTAAATTTCATTTCATCACTCCTTGTTTTCTAGTATACAGTATTTGAAACATTTTTTCTTGTATCTTCCCCTCATACTAATAAATTTGTTATACTAGAGTCACTAAGGGGGCTTATTATGAACGAGCATTTATTTTATAAATTTTATCAAAAAACACCACTTGAAAGAAAAAATATTTTAACAAACTTATCTCATTTATCAGATGAAAAAAAATCAAACTTATTAAATGGATTTAACTTATCAGAGTCAGTAGCCAATCAAATGATTGAAAATCAAATTGGCTTATACGATTTACCACTTGGAATTGTTCCAGAAGTATTGGTAAATGATAAAACTTATATCGTTCCTATGGTAACAGAAGAACCATCTGTCATTGCTGCAGCAAGTAATGGCTGTAAAATCATTCATCGTTCAGGGGGATTTACTACTACTCAAGAAAAGAGAGAAATGATTGGTGAAATTGCGATATATGATTCTCCATATTCCATTGAAGAAATAGAGGAAAAACTTTCAAAAGAAATCGAACACTTATTTTCTATCGCTCATGAAGCCCACCCTTCTATTGTCAAGCGTGGCGGTGGAATCCAATCAATTTGGGTAGAAGAAAAACAACATGAAAATCATACATTTTATGTATTTTATATTTCTGTAGATACAAAGGAAGCAATGGGGGCAAATATTTTAAATACCATTTTAGAAGCCCTAGTTTCTCCAATCGAAACTTTTACAAATGGAACTTGTATTATGGCAATTTTATCGAATTTAGCAACTCATTCCGTTGTCACAACTACATGCCATATTCCTTTTGAAAATTTAAAAACAAAGACAATCTCAGGTGAAGAAATTGCCCGTAGAATTGAAATTGCCAGCGAACTATCCCAAGTCGATTCTTATCGTGCTGCTACTCATAATAAAGGAATTATGAATGGAATTGATGCAGTTGTTATTGCAACCGGAAATGATTGGCGAGCGATTGAAGCTGGTGCACATGCTTATACAACTCTATCAGGAACTTATCAACCTTTTAGTAAATGGTACACCCATGAAGAAAAAGAATTAGTTGGTACATTAACTATTCCAATGCCAATTGGGACTGTTGGAGGATCCATTGCGATTCATCCTGCTGCTCAATTTGCTCATGAATTATTAATGCATCCATCTGCTAAAGAATTAGCTTCTATTATTGCTTCCATTGGTTTAGCTCAAAATTTTGCTGCATTAAAAGCATTAGTAACCGATGGGATTCAAAAAGGACATATGAATTTACAAGTAAAATCTCTAGCTTTAACTGCAGGAGCAACAGAAGAAGAAATACCTCAAATCGTTCAATTATTGAAAGAACAAAAGCATTTTAATTTAGAAACCGTACAAAAAATATTAGAAAGCATTAGATAAGCATAAAAGCCATGATATTCACAAATACGAATATCATGGCTTTCGTTACTACCTCAGAAAAATCTAATGTTTTAATCGGACTCTCGTTTATTCCTATAAAAAAAGAAAAGATTTTTCTTCGTAGCATTGGTACTAGAAGCTGTTGTTCAGCTTCTAGTACTGGGGAAGCTGCTGGCGTCCATTGCTACTTCAGAAAAATCTTTTGTTTATCTTTCGTCTTCAGTATATTCCATCAATGTAAAGATGTCATATCCTTCAATTTTTTCACGGCCTTTTAAGTCAGTTAATTCCACTAAGAATGCTAAACCAACTACTTCGCCACCTAATTTTTCAACTAATTTTGCACAAGCATCCATTGTTCCACCTGTTGCTAATAAGTCATCACAAATTAATACTTTTTGTCCTGGTTTTACAGCATCTTTATGTAAATGTAATTCTGCCGTACCATATTCTAAATCATATTCTACAGAAACTGTTTCACGAGGTAATTTTCCTTTTTTACGAGCAGGTGCAAAACCAATTCCTAATTCATAGGCAACAGGACATCCAACGATAAATCCACGAGCTTCAGGCCCAACAATCATGTCAGCTCCTCTGCTTTTCGCATAATCTACAATTTGTTGTGTTGCATATTGGTATGCTTTCCCATCCGCCATTAAAGGTGAAATATCTCTAAAAATAATTCCTTCTTTAGGATAGTTTGGTACACTTGCAATGTAATTTTTTAAATTCATTTTTCTTCCTCCATATTTGTCAGCCAATTTGTTAATTCGGAAAATTGACTATAGATAAATACTCTTTCGAGCCAAAGTTCTTCTTGCAATTTTTTCATTAAAGTTGACTGCATTAAATCCATAGATGTGGAATCTGGATTTAATCTTAAACAGCCGTTTTCTATTATAACAAATTTTAATTCAAAAAACACTTTTAAAATCACTTTAAATTGATCTAATGGGATTTTTAAATAATTTGCTAATTCTCCTGTTTTTTCATTATAAGGCACATTCGAATGTGTTTTTAAATATTGATAAACAGCCACAAATCTTTCCCTTGTTGGGATTCCCATTGTCATAATAGATTTTTGCGTATACGCAATGATATACATTTTTTGAGTATAGGAGTGTTTACGAAATTCTTGAATAACTTCTTTAGATTTCGGACAATCAAATAATACAACCGATTCAAAATCAGCTTGTTTTTCTTCTTTTATCCATTCTTCCATTGAAAATACTTTAGAACTTGTATCAATTCTTTCGCTCACTAATGGTTTAAGAGCATCTCTTTCAACTAAATAAGCTGCTTTCTTCACTGATAAATGATCAGGTCGAATTTTATTGGTACGCCAATCGAAAATTAATGCATCTTTAACAGCAATATCTTTTAACATTAATTGCGGCAAACGATTTTGTTGCCATTCATTAATTTCTAAAGTTCCAACAACTTCAACCTCTGATTGAAGATTTAAGCTATTCGCCCATTCTCCTTTATTAAACATTAAAGCTTGTAATTGTTGTTGTTCAGAATTCAATGTTAGTTTTAAATGCTGTTGCTGAGCTCCAATTTTTTGTTTTTGACCTACTGATACGGAACTAATTTTAAAAATCGGTTCAGTATTATTCGTTCCATAAGGTTTTAATGCTTGAAGAGAATCAATAAACTCAACACTTACTTGAGAAAGTGATAATGCTTCTTCAATAGGAATGACTTTTTCTTCTTCCAACAATTCGGGATGTTGTTTCGCATAAGTTTCGATAGCTTCCATAAATCCTGGTAACATCACTGTTTCGACACTAAGTCCAGCAGCCATATGATGTCCTCCAAATTTAGCTAAAGACTCTTGGCAAGAAGATAGGGCATCATAAAGATTAAACTGTGCGCAAGATCTTGCAGAACCTTTCGCCATTAATCCATCTGATTGAATCCCTAAAACAATCGTTGGCTTTTGCAATTGTTCAACGATTCGACTCGCAACAATTCCTAATACACCTTCATGCCAATTAGATTGAGCTAATACTAAAACTTTGTGATTCATTTGAGCTTTGGCTAATTCCAAAGCTTCTGCAGTAATATCATCTACAATTTGTTTTCTCTTAGCATTTTCTTGTTGCATTAAAGTCACAACTTCTTGAGCGACTTCATCATCAAAAGTTGTAAATAGCGACACTCCTGGAGTCGCATCTCCAAGTCTTCCAAGAGCATTTAAACATGGACCTACTTGAAAGCCTATTGTTTTCTCATCTATTGAACCAGGGGTTAATTGTAATTCTTGGAATAAGTAACTTAACCCAATTCTTTCTGTTTGATTTAATTGTTGTAAACCTAATTTTACTAAACTACGATTTTCATCGGTTAAGCTAACGAGATCGGCTATTGTTCCAATACAAGCAATTTCTGCTAATTCAACAGGAAGTTCTCCTAATAATGCATGTGCTAATTTAAAAGCAACTCCTGCTCCAGATAAATCTCCGAATGGATATTCACCATCTGGATGGCGAGGATGAATCACTGCATAAGCTTTAGGAAGAACAGGAGGAATCTCATGGTGATCTGTTACAATGACATCACATTGTTGACTCATTGCCCATTCAACACTTTCATGACCAGCAATTCCACAGTCAACCGTTATAATAAGAGAGACTCCTTTTTCAAGATACTCTTGAAAAACACGAATATTGGGACCATATCCATCTATAAAACGATTTGGCAAATAGTATTCTACTTGTGCTCCCATCATTTCTAATGTTTCATATAAGACCGCTGTACTAGTAATACCGTCAGCATCATAGTCACCAAATATTAAAATACGTTCATCCGTTTCAATCGCTTGTTGAATCCGTTGAATTGCTTTTTCCATATCATACATTAAATATGGATCATGCCATAATGTCGGTGAAGATGATAGAAATTCTTGAATTTGTTCCTCAGTTTGATATCCTCTTCTCCTACAAATTTGAATTAATAAAGGAGAAAGTCCTAATTCTTTTGCAAATTCTTTTGAACTTTCTTCTATTTCTTTATTAATTAAATCCCATTTAGCATTTGCAAAAGACATCCTATCACCTCCAGAACTTATTTTTTATTAAATAATTTTAAAATACTCATGTCTCCAATTTTTGGAAAACAAAAGTTTAATTTTGCTGCAAGATTCATACTATACGGTACATTCACTTCTCTTTTTTGAAGTTTCATTCCTCGAATAATTTTTCTTGCAACTTCCTCACTTGTTAAAACATATTGAGACACACTAGCTAAATATTTTCCTGTTGGTTCTGCTTTTTCAAAAAATTGAGTCGCAATTGGTCCAGGATTAACTGTCATTACATGAATGCCTTGTTCTTTTAATTCTAATCGTAAAGCATTGGAATAACCTAACACTCCAAATTTTGAAGCTGAATAAACCGAAGTTTTTGGAGTTGCTGTTTTTCCTGCTTGAGAAGCAATTTGTACAAACATTCCTGATTTTTTCTTGATCAATTTTGGAAGATAATGTTGCGTCAATTGAATTAAAGTGTATAAATTCAATTGTAACATTTCTTCAATTTCTTCTTTTGTTAAATCAACGGCTTGTTTTAAATAGCCTCTACCAGCATTATTAATAAGAATATCCACCTCAATGGATTGAATTTTTTCTAATAGTAATTCTACTTCATCTGCATTCGATAAATCACAGGCATAATAATAGACTGGCTGATTCGTCCATTGTTGACAATTATTGGCTACTTGTTTTAAGACTTCTTCACGTCTTGCTACTAATATTAAACCCGCTTGTTGTTTGGCACATTCATAAGCTAATTGTTCTCCTAAACCACCACTAGCTCCTGTGAGTAATACCATTTTTCCATTAATTGAAAATTGCGTACGTTTTACCATCTTAATTTCTTCCAATCGTAAATGTATCAAAATCTTTGACTACTTTAGTTTGTGGGAATACTTTACGAGCTTCCTGTTCTAACTGACTCACTTGATGTCCTAAATAACGTGCACTAATATGAGTTAAGTATAATTGTTGAACATTCGCTTCTAAAGCAACTGTTGCTGCTTGTTTACTAGTTGAATGAAAATGTTGACGAGCAGTTTTTTCTTTATCTGCTTCATATGTTGCTTCATGAACAAGAACATTTGCATTTTTTGCTAATGCAATACTTTTTGGAGTAAATCTTGTATCTCCACAAATAACAACAACACGTCCCTTAATGTCCTCACTGACATAGTCTTTTCCATCAATGACACGACCATCCTCTAAAGTAACAACTTCCCCACGTTTTAAACGACCAAAAACTGGTCCAAATGGTACTCCAAGTGCTTTTAATTCATCTGCTTTTAATTCACCAATTTGGTCAGCTTCTGTCATTCGAAATCCATAAGAAGGAATTCCATGTTCTAACTTCATTGCTTCTACTTTAAATTGTTTATCCTCAAATAAAACTCCATCCTCTTCAAATTCAACAACTTTCAAAGGATAACCTAGCTTCGAATAAGAAACAGCAATACTTGCATCTATAAAACGTTTAATTCCTTTAGGTCCATAAACAGTTAATTCATCTTCTCCACCTTGGAATGATCGACTCGTTAATAAGCCTGGCAACCCAAAAATATGGTCTCCATGAAGATGGGTAATAAAAATTTTTTTAATTTTTCCTGGTCGAATGGTTGTGTTTAAAATTTGTTGTTGCGTTGCTTCTCCACAATCAAATAACCAGATTTCATTTCTTTCATCTAATAGTTTCAAAGCGATTGACGAAACATTTCTCATTTTAGCTGGAACTCCAGCACCTGTACCTAAAAATTGTAATTCCATAATTGCTCCTAACTACCTCGTAATGTTTGATAAATCATTTTAGCAATCCACAATCCTTGTTGATGTGCTCCCGTTGTATTCACAATAGATGCTTTTTCATAAAACCAATCTGGATGTGTACTTGATTCAGTTTTCCAATCAATATAATGAACACTTGAATATTTTTGTGCCAAACTTTCAGAAATATGATTAATTTCTTGTTGCCATGTTCGATTGATGGTATTCGACACTAAAAAGATTTGTTTATCCATACCGATATTTTTTAAAACAGCATCTAATTGTCCTCTTGTATATGCTCCATTACTTCCAACCATTAACACGATAATATCTCCCAATTGTTTTTGTTGTTTCAATTGGTCAATCATTCCTCCTAATTCATAGACTTGAAGATCTCTATCCGCACTAATCACTGCATTAGGATATAATGTTGGAATTTCTTGTGCCATCGCTAATAGCATTGTATCTCCAATAAATGTAATGGAAGAATTTGAACTGAATACTGTTTCTTCCCTGCTAAGTCCTTGAATATTATTAATCGTTTTAACAACTTTCTTATCTGTATTTCGAGTATTCTTCGATAAGGATTCACTAGCTAATAATACTTCTTGTAAAGCAGATTCTTGAGCCGATAATCTTGGACTTGCTTGAATCAATCCAATGAATAAAATCAATACAACAGCGGCACTAACCATTATTTTTACATTTCTACGAGTTGACTGTGTCCATTGTGCAGATAATTGATTCATCACTTTAGAGAATTTCCCTTTTTCAAACCATTGATACCAAAGTTCTCCTAAAACGACTAATAACACAATTTCTACAATTCTATGTAAAACTGGTGTAGAACTTGTATCACCAATTTTTGCTTGATATAAAACCGATAATGGTAAATACCATAAATAATAAGAAAGACTTCTTCTTCCAATAACTGTTAAAGGTTTTAAACGGAAAAACAATGATGTTACTGATTTAGGATGCAATGAAATCATGATTAAAGCTGCTATAATCACATCAAAGATAAACATTCCACCTCTAAACGTTAAATGACTATGCTCTTTCATTATAAATAAGCTTAAAACTAATAATACAATTGGTACAAAACGAATCACTGACTCATAACGATATTTCTGAATGTATTCCCCATAAAATTTTTGAATAGGAAATACTAACGCTACGACTGCTCCCATTAAAACCGAAAAAGCTCGTGTATCCGTACCAAAGAAAATTCTTAAGAAGTGAACATTTGTAAAATCTTTCGTAATCATTAATAAAACAGAAGCTACTAAAAGAGCAATTACTACTTTTTGTAAAACTTGATGTTTTTTAATCATGACACTTAAAAATACAAATAAAATTGGCCACAATAAATAATATTGAACCGCTAATGACATATACCACAAATGAGAAAATGGAGATTGTGTTAATACCGTTATCGCATGATCATTTTCCTGAATAATTTGCCACCAGTTATTCATAAAGAATAAATTAGAAATCATCGTACTTCTTAAATTCACTAAGAGTTCCTTTTGGAATAGCAATAAATAGAAAATCACTGCCACCATCATTGCAAAAGTTGGTACAATAATTCGTTTTAATCTTCGTGTTAAAAATGATTTTAATGGTACTTTTCCATTTTTCATTAAAGAATCCATTAAACTAGCGGTCATAAAATAGCCTGATAATAATAAAAAGATATTTAAACCTAGAAATCCACCTGGAATACGGTAAGCCATCATTTGATGGCCTACTATACTCATAATCGCAATGGCTCTTAAACCATCAAAAGCTGCGATATAATCTCGTTTTTCAATTTCCGTTCTATCAATCATGACATCACCTAATCGACAAACTCAAAGACAAATTTACGAATTCTAACCATATCACCGTTTTCAGCACCTTGACTACGTAAGGCAGCATCGACACCCATTCCACGTAATTGACGTGAAAAACGCATCACAGATTCATCATGTTCCATATTCGTCATTAAGAATAATTTTTCTAGTTTTTCTCCATATAATACCCATGTACCATCAGGATCTCTTGTAATATCAAATGGACGTTCTTCTTCTTCCAACCCATAAACCATATGCGTTTGAGCTTCTTGTACTTCATCTAATGGGAAGAATTCTGTTTCTTCTAGTATTTCTGCTGTTCTTGCTAGTAGTGCTTGTAAGCCATCTTTACGATAAGCAGAAATCGGGAAAATCTCAGGCATATCTTGACCATCTAGTAAGTTTTCTTGTAAATCTTTTTTAAATTGTTCTAATAATTCTTCAGACTGTGGTTGATCCATTTTATTTGCAACAATAATCATTGGACGTTCTAGTAATCTTAAATGATAAGAACCTAATTCTTGCATAATCACTTGATAATCTTCGTAAGGATTTCTTCCTTCCATTGAAGCCATATCAATGACATGTAGTAATACTTTTGTACGTTCAATATGTTTTAAGAAATGGATTCCTAAGCCAACACCCATATGAGCTCCTTCGATTAATCCAGGAAGGTCGGCTACAACAAATTGCTCACCGTTTGGAGCTTGTGTCATCCCTAATTGTGGATTTAAAGTTGTAAAATGATAATCTGCAATTTTTGGTTTTGCGCTAGAAATTACCGATAATAAAGTTGATTTTCCTACAGATGGAAATCCAACTAACCCAACATCTGCTAATACTTTTAATTCTAATTCAATTTCAAATTCTTCTCCTGGTTCTCCATTTTCAGCAATATCTGGAGCTGGATTTTTATGAGTAGCAAAGCGAATATTTCCACGGCCTCCACGACCACCCTTTGCAACTACTACTTCTTGATCCACTTCTACTAAATCTGCAATCAATTCTTTTGTTTGAGCATTACGAACAATCGTTCCAGCAGGTACTTTAACAATTAAGTCATCTGCTCCACGACCATACATACTTTTACTCATCCCATTTTCACCAGGTTTCGCCTTAAAATGACGTTTGTGACGGAAATCTAATAATGTTCTAAGTCCTGAATCGACTTTAAAAATGACACTACCACCTCGTCCGCCATCTCCACCAGCAGGACCTCCATCTGGGACATATTTTTCTCTTCTAAAGGCAACCATACCGTTTCCACCGTCTCCGGCTTTCACCCATATAGTCGCACGATCATAAAAAACTGCCATTAGGATTCTCTCCTTTCATATTTTTAGTGACTATTTAACAATTAACTCTGTAAAGTCAGCAAACTCTAAAATCATTAGTGCTAATTCACGTAAGAAACGTAAACGATTTGTACGAATTTCTTCATTATCGACCATGACCATATTTTCATTAAAGAATTCATGAATTTTTGGAGTAATCGATGCAAATGCAGCTAATTTTTCTTGAGCTGAATAGTTCTCGAAGTCTTTTCTTAAAGTAGCAATTGATTCTACTAATTGACGTTCACTTTCAGTTTCAACTTTATCTATTGAGTATTCTGAAGAATGACGAGCTTCTGCAAATCCTTTTGAACTAATATTAATCACTCGGTTTAATGCTTCAGTAATATCTTTGATTGCCGCATTAGATACTTCTTTTTCTAACACAGCTACAGCTTTCATTTGTTCTGGTACACTCTTAGAGTTAGAATTCAATACAGCTTCAATAATATCATGACGCTTTGTTACTGTAGTCATTCTTTGAGCAAGTCTTTCACGAATAAATCCTAAAACGAATGCTTGGACATCTTCTTTTTTATCTTCTAAAAATTCTGCATAATCTAACCCTAATAATAATTTAGCAAATTCTTCAATTTCTAAATGCCAATCAAATGCTTCGACAATTTGCACTAATCCCATTACTTGACGACGTAATGCATAAGGGTCGTTTGAACCTGTTGGTAACATACCTGCTGCTGTAAAGCTTAAGAATGTATCTAATTTATCTGCAATCGCTAATAATGCCCCTGGTACTGATGAAGGTAATTCACCATCAGCACTAATTGGCATATAATGTTCACGAATTGCTCTAGCTACTTCTGGAGTCTCTCCATAATTTTTCGCATAAATTTCACCCATAATTCCTTGTAATTCAGGGAATTCACCAACCATATTTGTCACTAAGTCAAATTTATAAATGGCTGCTGCACGTTGTGCTGTTTGAACATCCTTTGCATCGATATTCAATTCGCTTGCAATACGCTCAACTAATAATTGAACACGATTCATTTTTTCAGTCATTGAGCCAATTTTTGCATGGAAGTTTAATGTTTCTAATTTCTTCAAGAATGCTGTCATTGGAACTTTTTTATCTTCTTCATAGAAGAATAAAGCATCTTCTAAACGAGCTGTTAATACTTTTTGATTTCCTTTTGCCACATTTTCAATCATGTAGTCATTTCCGTTACGAGCAGAAATGAAATAAGGTTGTAATTTACCTTTAGCATTATACACAACAAAGTAACGTTGGTGTTCTTTCATAGAAGTGACTAATACTGGTTCTGGAACAACTAAATATTTTTCATCAAAAGTTCCAGCAAATGCTGTTGGATATTCTAAAATTGAACTTACTTCTTCTAATAATTCTTCATCAATTGGAACTGTCCAAGCATTTTTAGCAGCTAATTCTTCAATTTGTTTACGTACTAATGCTTTTCTTTCATCTTGATTTACAATAACAAATTGTTCTGCTAAAGCTTTTTCGTATTGTTCTGGAGTTGCAATCTCAGTATCTTTTCCTAAGAAACGATGTCCTCTGGAAACTCGACCAGCTTTTACATCTAATACTTGAATTTCTTCAATGACTTCTTCTCCATATAAAGCAACAATCCAGTGAATTGGACGTAAATATTCAAAAGTATGAGCAGCCCAACGCATTGTAACTGGGAATTTCATATCAGTAATAACTGAAGATAATTTCTTAACAACTTCTTTTGTTGATTTACCTTTTAATAATTGTTTAACGTGGATATATTCCACATCTTTAATCGTTTCTACGTAAATATCGTCTGTTGTTAATCCTTTTCCACGAACGAATCCTTCAGCAGCTTTTGTCCATGCACCATCTTTTTGAGCAATTGCTAGAGAAGGTCCTTTAAAAATTTCAACACGGTCTTCTTGCTCTTCTTCTAATCCATTGACACGAACGGCTAATCTTCTTGGTGTTGCAAAAGCTTCTACAGATTCAAATGCTAAGTTTTCTTGTTTGAAAAAGTCTTCTACACGAGTCGCTAATTGTTCTGAACTTGTACGAACATATTGCGCTGGTAATTCTTCTAAACCAATTTCTAATAATAATGATTTTGTCATAATTGTCCTCCTAATGTTACTAGTCTATCCTATTAGTCTTTTAATAATGGGAATCCTAAAGATTCTCTTTCAGCTACGAATGTTTTAGCAATGGTACGGGCCATTTTACGAATACGACCTAAAAATCCTGCACGGTCTGTCGCAGAAATAATGCCACGTGCATCCATTAAGTTAAAAGCATGAGAGCATTTTAATACACAGTCATAAGCTGGGTGAACAAGACCTTTTTCCATTAGGATTGTTGCTTCTTTTTCATATTCAGTAAATAACTGCATTAATAATTCAGGATTACTTTCTTCAAAAGCATATTTGGAATGTTCATATTCTGGTTGTTTGAAAATATCTCCATATTTTACATCACCAGTCCACACTAAATCATAAACACTTTCAACTTCTTGAATATAAGAAGCTAAACGTTCTAATCCATAAGTAATTTCACTGGTTACTGGGTGACATTCTAATCCCCCTACTTGTTGGAAGTAAGTAAATTGAGTAACTTCCATTCCATCTAACCATACTTCCCATCCAAGACCGGCACAGCCTAATGATGGATTTTCCCAGTTATCTTCAACGAAACGAATATCATGTTCTAATGGGTCAATGCCTAATGCGACTAAACTTCCTAAATATAATTCTTGAATATTTTCAGGAGATGGTTTCATAACAACTTGGAACTGATGATGTTGGAATAAACGGTTTGGATTTTCACCATAACGACCATCAGCTGGACGACGAGATGGTTCTACATAAGCAGCATTCCATGGTTCTGGTCCAATCGCACGTAAAAAAGTATATGGACTCATTGTTCCAGCACCTTTTTCAGTATCATAAGCTTGTAATAATAGACAGCCTTGATTTGACCAATAATTTTGTAATGTTAAAATAATTTCTTGTACAGTTAATTTTTTTGACATAGTATTCCTACTTTCTATAATTTTTATGACAGGATAACATCCCTCTAGAATCTCTTATTGTAAAACGAAGTCTTTCCTCCTTTTTCTATAAAAAAATCCCTATGTACACTAAAAAAGCATACATAGGGACGATTCATCGCGGTTCCACCCTAATTTCTTAGAATAATCTAAGCTTCATTGTTGATTGACTCCAATGCGCCACAATTCATTCTCTATCAAACGGCTTCCACCAATCCCGTTCTCTCTATCCATATTTAGAATGATTGTTTCATTTTCTACGTCATATTTACTGGATTAATATTACTGATTTTTCCTTCAAAAGTCAAGTTATATCAATCATTTGTTGGCTTTTACCATTTTATCATGATATAATTTTCCCATTCTGAAAGGAGGAGATTTTTATGCGTTGTGCTTGGGCAACTATTTCTGAACTCGATCAAAAATACCATGATGAAGAATGGGGAGTTCCTTGTTTTGATGATCAAAAACTATTTGAGATTTTAACATTAGAAGTGATGCAAGCGGGACTCAGTTGGTCGACCATTTTGAAAAAACGAGAAGGTTTCAGAGAAGCCTTTAAACAATTTGATATTCATCAAGTTAGTCAATTGACAAAAGACGATGTAAACAACTTACTCCAAAATCCTCAAATCATTCGTCATCGTCAAAAGATTGAAGCCACTATTCAAAATTCAAAAGTTATTTTGCAACTACAAACTCAATACGGAAGTTTTCATGAATTTTTATGGAGCAAGTTTGACCACACTCCCATCATCAATCACTGGAAAACAATGGAAGAAGTTCCTTCTTCGACTCCACTTACAGAACAATTATGTAAAGAATTTAAAAAAATAGGATTCAAGTTTATGGGACCTACTACCCTCTATTCATTTTTACAAGCATCGGGAATCATCAATGACCACCTAGATTCTTGTCCATATAAATAGGTTTATAAAAAGCGGTAGTTTTTCTAACCCCTACCGCCTTTATAAGTCATAAGGAATTGAATCAATAAAAATTTACCATTTCATATTTTATTTGTCCGAATCTAATTCTTTTATTGAATCTTCTATTTCTTTAATAGTCGGTAAACTACTTTTATATTCTTGCTCAAGTAGTTTACTTATTTCATACTTACTGATTCCTATTGGTTGTGAGATATTTTCGAGTGAATATTCAGCAACCACATTATCTTTATCTCTACAAATCAATATTCCAATGGTCTGATTATCACTATTTAATCTCATATTTTTATTAACAGCCGTCACATAAAAATTAAGTTGTCCTGCAAATTCTGGCTTGAATTTTTCTGTTTTCAACTCAACTACTACATAACAATGTAATTTTACATGATAGAAAAGTAAATCTATATAGAAATCACTTTCTCCAACTTTTATATGAACCTGTTTTCCCATATAAGAAAATCCTGTACCCAATTCCAAAAGAAAAGAAGTTATTTGATTAACTAATGCCTCTTCTAACTCTCTTTCATCATATTTGTCTCTTATTGTTAGAAAATCAAAGTTATACGGATCTTTAATTGTTTGCTTAGCAAGTTCTGATTGTATCTCCGGTAATCTATTATCAAAATTGGTAACAGCACTTCCTATTCTTTTATATAAATCACCCTCAATTTGATGTTCTAGAACTATTCTGCTCCAACCGTTTTCAATGGTTTTGTCTATATAAAACAAAGCCTCATTAACATCTTTACACTTATACATAATCCTTTGATTGTGTCCCCAAGGAATACTTTTTATCTTTTTTTCAATATCCGATAATTGGGTTACAGATTGTAACCCAATTAGGTAATTTTTATAAAAGGTATACCAATATCTAATATGCTTTAAATTTTCAGGCGAGAAACCTTTCACATCCGGGAATTCATTTCTTAAATCACTGCTCAATAGTTTTAAAAAACTATCTCCCCAAGAATACTCTTTTTGTTTTTCTACTATTTCCTTGCCTAAATTCCAATACAAGTCCAGTAACTCATAATTAACTTTTACAGCTGCTTTTAATTGACTACTTCTAACTTTTTCCTTTAAATCTGAAAGAAACTTCTTATATTCATTGTCTCCTATAATCGCTACATCTTTTTTACCCATTTATACCACTCCCTTCTAGAATTTTTTCTATTCCTGTAACTTAACATCTATATTCTCATAGTACCATTTATATCAACCGACTTAAAGTCCCTCAACACAAATAAAGACTTTTATGTGCTGCATAAAAGTCTTTATTTTACTACATCCATTTAGAATAATCATCATCTTCCATGGCTTCTACTGTTCCAAGTAAATAACCATTCCCTACTTGAGAGAAGAAATCATGGTTACTTGTACCTGTTGAAATACCATTCATCACAATTGGATCCACATCTTCAGCTGTATCTGGGAATAATGGATCAAATCCTAAATTTTGCAAAGCTTTATTCGCATTATAACGAATGAATACTTTTACTTTTTCAGTCCACCCAACTTGATCATAAATGGATTGTGTATACTTCACTTCGTTTTGATACAATTCTAAACATAATTGATAAACCCACATTTTAAGAGTTTCTTGTTCTTCTTGTGGTAATTCATTGTATCCTTGTTGGAATTTATAGCCGGTATAAGTTCCGTGAACTGATTCATCACGAATAATTAATTTAATAATTTCCGCTACATTGGCTAATTTATTGTTTCCTAAATAATACAATGGTGTAAAGAAACCACTATAGAATAAAAATGTTTCTAACATCGTTGAAGCAACTTTCATTTTTAGTGCATCTCTACTTTGATAAATTTCATTAATTTTTTGAGCTTTGTACTGTAAAAACTCATTATTATTTGTCCACTCAAATATATCTTCAATTTCAGCTTTTGTATGTAAAGTACTGAAAATCGTTGAATAACTTTTCGCATGAACAGATTCCATAAATTGAATATTATTCCATACTGCTTCTTCATGTTGTGTACGAACATAGTCTTTCATCAGACTTGCACCTTCTTCAGATTGCAATGTATCTAATAAAGTCAATCCTCCAAATACTTTCCCTACAACATCTTTTTCAGCTGGTGATAATGTTCTCCAGTCATCTAAGTCATTTGAAACAGGAATACGAGTATCTAACCAAAATTGCTCGGTTAACTTTTCCCATGTCATTTTATCAATCATATCTTCCACTTGGTTCCAGTCAATTGCTTTATAATAAGCTACTGGCGCAGAAGCATTTTGTGACAAAATCTCATTAAAATATCGTTTCTCACTCATGATAAGTCTCCTTTTTTGAATTAAATACTACAACTTTCGCAACCATTACTTCCAATTTCATCATTATTTTCTGTAAATGTACGAACATAATAAATGGATTTGATTCCTTTATTCCAAGCATAGTTCCTCAAGATATTTAAATCTCTTGTTGTCATTTTTCTTGTACGTCCATTTTTCCACTCATATAATCCTTCTGGTAATTCAGAACGCATGAATAATGTTAAACTCATCCCTTGGTCGATATGTTTTTGAGCTGCTGCATACACATCAATCACTTTACGCATATCAATATCATAAGCTGATTTATAATATGGTAATGTTTCATTAGATAAGAATGGAGCTGGATAATACGTTTTACCAGTTTTTTTCTCTTGACGTTCTTCAATTAATCGAGTAATTGGATGTAAACTTGCACTTGTTTCATTTACATAACTGATAGAACCAGTCGGAGCAATTGCTAGACGATTTTGGTGATATAGTCCATCTTCCATTACATCTGCTTTTAATTGTTTCCAATCTTCTGCAGTTGGAATTGGTAAGTTTTCAAAAATTTCTTTTACTTTTTCCGATTTAATTTCTACATCTGACCCTGTATAAGCATCAAAATAAGTTCCTGATGCATAAGCAGATTTTTCAAAGCCATCAAATGTTACGCCACGTTCTTTAGCGATTTTATGACTTGCTTTTAAGGTATAGAAATTCAATAAACGGAAGTATAAATCTGTTACTTCAATTGATTCAGGTGAACCATATTCCATTTGATTTAACGCAAAGAATGTATGTAATCCCATTGCTCCTAAACCAATTGTATGAGCTTTTTGATTTCCATTTTTAACTGTTGGAACTGCATCAATACTTGAGTGATCTGTGACATATGTTAATGCACGAACTGCAACTTCAATTGAACGTTCAAAATCAGGTGATTGCATTAAATTAACAATATTAGTAGAACCTAAATTACAACTAATATCCGTTCCAAGTACTTCATACTCTTGTGCATTATTAATTACAGAAGGAGCTTGTACTTGTAAAATTTCTGAACATAAGTTACTCATAATGATTTTTCCATCAATTGGATTTGCTTTGTTCACTGTATCAATATTTACGATATATGGATAACCAGATTCTTGTTGTAATTTACTAATTTCTTGTTCTAAATCACGTGCACGTAATTTTGATTTACGAATTTCTGGATTATTGACCATATTTTCATACTCTTTTGTAATATCGACATAAGAGAAAGGAACACCATAAATACGTTCCACATCATATGGACTAAATAAATACATCATATCATCATTCTTAATTAACTCATAAAACTTATCTGGAACTACTAGCCCTAATGATAATGTTTTAACACGAATTTTTTCATCCGCATTTTCTTTTTTAGTCGATAAGAATGATACGATATCTGGATGGAAAACATTTAAATAAACAGCTCCTGCACCATTACGTTGTCCTAATTGGTTTGAATAACTGAAACTATCTTCTAATAACTTCATAATTGGAACAACACCGCTAGAAGCATTTTCAATTTTCTTAATTGGGTCTCCAGCTGCACGAACGTTTGATAAGCTTACACCAACTCCTCCACCAATTCTAGAAAGTTGTAATGCGGAGTTAATCGTACGACCAATACTATTCATGTCATCTGTTGTTTGAATCAAGAAACAAGATACTAATTCGCCACGACGTTTTCTTCCGGCATTTAAAAATGTTGGTGTCGCTGGTTGATAACGTTGATGAATCATTTCTTCAGCTAAGTCTCTAGCTAATTGTTCATCTCCATCTGCTAAAAATAAAGCATTAAAGACGATACGATCTTCAAAACGTTCTAAATAACGCTCGCCATCATTCGTTTTTAAAGCGTATTGCTTATAAAACTTAAATGCTGACATAAATGAACGAAAACGGAATTTTTTCTTATAAATTTCTTGCATTAAGCTTTTAACAAATTCACGGTCATATTTATTTAAAAACTCTTCTTCTAAATAATCATGTTCAATTAAATAATCTAATTTTTCATCTAATGTATAGAAAAATACCGTATTTGGATTAACATGTTCTAAGAAGAATGCACGTACTGCTTCTTTATCCTTATGTAAAGGAATTTTTCCATCAACCGGACGGTTCAATTCATTATTTAATGAAAAATATGTTACTTCTTGAGATTTACTAATTAATTTTGGACTATCCAAGTTCGCTCACCTTTTCCTTTATTAAAATTGCATCATTCCAATAGAAAAATTTCATCTATAATAGTCTTTAGTTTAATCTTTATTAAAAATCTATAAACAACTATCTAAAACTACTTTTTCTATTTTTTATACTTTATCATTATAGCTACTTTCTTCGCTTATATCAACCTATAAATTCTATATTTAGTATTTCACATAAAATATGACACAAAATATAGTAATAAAGTTTAGTTTCTATCAATATATTGACAAAGAGGTTTTTCAGATTTACACTTATCCATATCAAAGAAAGGAGAATAAAAATGACACTTTCTCATACCATTAGTGCATCAGAAAGACAAGTTCTTCGAGTGATATGGGCAAACCCAAAATGTACAAGTAGTTTTATCATTGAAGCATTATCTACAAATTTCAATTGGCAAGCTGCTACCATTAAAACTCTTATCAATCGACTATTGAAAAAGGAATTTATCATCCCCACTTCAAAAAGACCGTATCAATATGTCGCAACTTTAACAGAAGAAGAATTACTAGATTTAGAATGTAGTGATTTATTAAGTCATGTTTGTCAAAAAAAACAAGGTGAATTATTATCAATCCTCATTCAAAAAGCTCAATTGACAAAACCGGACACTCATCAATTGCAGAAATTATTACAAAAAAAAGAAATCAATGCTCCTGAACGTCTAGATTGTACTTGTATACCAGGTCAATGTCGTTGTTGCCATCACTAAAAAAGCCTAACCACCATTTACGGTAGTTAGGCTTTCCTTATTTTAATACCATACGCTAACGTCTACTCGACCGCTAATTCCTTTTAAGTATTCGCTTGAAGTATATTGCCAACCTTTAGAACCTGAATAATATGGATTATTCCAATCTAATGCATCTGTATATGCAGCAACCCAGTCCACATATTTTAAAATATCTGGATGATTTAAACGAGTTTGTAGTAAATTTCTGTAACTATAAACTCTTACATTTGTATAGCCAGCTTTATGCATTGTATCCATGTATTTATTCACAATTTTCACCCATGTTTTTGTATCTTTAGGTGCTGCTTTTGCTTTATTCACATATTCCCAATTTTCAACATCATAATAAATTGGATAACTTGGTTGAATATGATATTTCTCAATTAATTTGATGGTATGTTGCGCTTCAAGTTCTGCATCTGTTTCATTTTCAGCATAAGTATATAAATATACTCCATAAGGAATTCCTAGGCGGTTTAATTCTTTAATATTATATGCTAATTGTTTATCTTCATCATATGCATAATATCCTAGACGAACGATGACTCCATCAATTCCATTTTCACGAATAACACTACTCCAATTTTGGATTTTTCCATTATGTTCACTGACATCAATGACTTTCTTTACATCACTTCCGCCCACTTGTTCTTGACGGCGATTTAAGAAATAACGTTGGCCATTCTTTTGTAACCAACCCCATTCTAATCGTTCTTGTTTTTGAATTTCACCAGTATCTGAGAAAGTATATTTCGTATCTCCAACCGTTACAACTCCTGTTGCCATAACACCAGATTCACCTAAATAATAATTACCTGCCCATTCTTTTTCAGCTCTAGCACCATTCGCTTTGAAGTAGTACCATTTTCCATCAATTTGAGCCCATTGACTGCGAGCGTATTTTCCATCAGCGTTTAAATAGAACATCGCATTATATTGTGGATCAAATAACCATTCTTTTGCCATCATGGCACCTTCACCATTCACAAAATAATCACTGACCCATTGACGAGTTGCTAAGTAACCACCTGATAGTAAGTAATACCATTTATTTCCATCTTGAATCCATTCTTTATCAGCATATTTCCCATCTGCTTTCAAATAGAAGTAAGAATTATATTGATTATCATAAATCCATTCTTTTTTCGCCATGGCACCACTTGGATTTAAATAGTAATTCCCTTTCCATTCACTCTTAGCCATATAGCCCCATTCTTTGAAATAGTACCATTTGCCACCAATTTCTAACCATTGATTTTCAGCATAGTTTCCATCTGCTTTCAAATAGAAATAAGACTTATACGTTTCATCATAAATGAAAGAGCCAACAACTTTTTTACCGTCTTTATCTACATAAGAACGTTCAATCCATGAAGAAGTTGCTTTTGATCCATCTTCTTTTATAAAATATTGTTGTCCATTAATCGTTTGCCATCCTTTACCTTGCGCAGACTTTTCTTCTTGAGCACCTACCGTTGGTAAAGTGAATAATACTAACGCAGATAATGATAATGCGATATTTCTTAATTTCATTTACTGTAAATCTCCTTTTTCTTAAACTCTCACTTTGATATTGTATAATTAAAAGCTTAAAAACTCAAACAAAATCGTAAAAACTCATCCCACACAAATGTTCCAATAAATAAAAGAGGAACTTCTACTAAATAGAAAATTCCTCTTTTAACGATAAATGACATTAACTCAAAACTTTAGTCATTGAATAACGAACGGATTGTTTTGAAAATTTCTTTATTTTGTTCAATTTTCACATCATTACCCACTACTACAAAAGCATTTTGTGCTAATACTTTTTCCATTGTTGGTGCAAATGAACGAACTTTTTCAGGTGTTACATTTAACACTTCATCACGAGTTTTTTGAACAAGTTCATCGCTCACATGAGTAAAGTAACGAGTAAAGGCAATATTTCCTTTTTGGTTAGCAGATAAAGGACGATCAATACTACTAAATGTTCCAATAAGGTTTTTCTCAAATTCTTCCTTAGAAGGATTGTAATTTTCTAAATATTGTACTTGTCCATCATAAGTTTTTAGAGTTTCTACTAAGTTTGGATCACGGTATGACACAGCGGCTACTTCACCTTTTCCACCAATCACACTCATGCCACCGTAAGCTCCACCTTTAACACGAACGGTATTCCATAAATAATCTAACCCTAAAACAGTTTGTAAGAATGCATTTGATCCTTCAAATGGCACTCCTAGTAATGTTTGATTGTAACCTTTTGCAACATATTGAATTTCTTGAGCTGTTTTAAATCCTTCATTCAACACTTCAACAGGAGTTGTGAATTGTTGAGGTGTCACTACTTCTTGTGATAAATGTTGGAAGAATGATTGAGATAAAGCTTTAAATTGTTCAAAATCTTCTTTACTTCCAACAAATGTTGCAGTCACTCCATGAATATTTAAAATTTGACGAAGTACAGCAATCAATTGTTGACTGAAGCTTTCTTTTCTTTCATCATAATGTTTCACTAGATCAGAAATATAATCATAGTAATCAATACCTTCTAATGCCTGAGCATATTTTGCACCTTCTGAATAGTAAGAATCTAATCGACGTACGGCAATTGTATGCGAAGCATAATTCATATGCATTTCTAGATTCGCTTTTGTATTTAATAACAGTTCTTTAATCTTATCATAATCTTCCAAGTTTGAACGGAAGACAATTTCTTCCACCAATTCAATTAATTTTGGTAAATATTGAGATAAGGCTTTTCCTGAAACTGTGAAAAATGGATAATAGATATTTTTTGCAACATCTTCTGTCATGACAAAAGCATTTGTTGAAATTCCACCAGTATAGAAATCCATCTCTGTATTTAAATCTTCATCAGCAAAATGTTCTGTACTAATTTCACCTAATAATTCTGTGACAAAAGCAGCTACTGGAATTTCTTCAGTTTTAATTCCTCTCATATCAAAGAAATATTTCGCATAAGAAATACCTGCTGTAAAGTCATCATAATGTAAGAAAGTCGGTGTATCTTTTCCTTCTTCAACTGTTAATGGATAATGAGTTGCTTTCTTTTGAATGTCATTAATTGATAGAGTTGGAATTTTCGCTAAATCTTCTGGACTATCAGGAGATTCTTGTCTTTCGATTAATTTTTGTGTCGTTTCAACTAATTGGTCTAATTCTTCTTCACTTAAACTTCCTTTGTACTCTGCTAATTTTTTAGCTAATTCTGCTTCTTTTTCTTCTAATAAACCTGGTTCTGGTTTTAAAGTAATGATAGCAGCATGAGTATTGTCTAATAAATATTTTTGAATGATATTTTCGAAATATCCATCTTCAACTTTAGCTTGAATGGCATCTAAATGTTGTTGGTATTCAAATGATACATATGGACTTCCATCATATAACCAACTTGTTAAAGCATTCATTCCATACATCACACCTTTTGGTGTACTACCTTCCAAAGCTGTTAATTCTTTATAACGGAAAGCTGTTTTATTTAAAGCAGCTTGAATCGCTTTTCTAGAAATTCCTTCTTTCACTAAACGTTGTAATTCCTGTTGAATAATTTGAACAAATTGTTCTTTTTTATCAGCATCTGTATCTTTTAAAACAACTTCAAATGTTGGAGAATACGTATAAGCAGAATATCCACCCATAACATCACTACCAATATTTGCTTTTAATAATGCTTTCTTTAATGGAGCTGTATTACTACCTAATAGTAATTCATCTAAAATACTTAAAGCAATGCCTTCTTCACCATTGGTACTCGTTCCTGTAGCCCAAGCATATTCTAACAATGTTTTATTCTCAGTTGAATCTCCTTTAGAAACAGAATACGTATTTGTTAGTTCTTTAACACTTGTAAATGGTTCTTGTTGGTATCCTACAAATGGAACTTCCTTTGCTTCAAACGCATCAAAGTATTCAGATAATTGTTCCATTGCTTTTGCTAAATCTAAATTCCCATATAAAGTTACTCGAGCATTACTTGGGTGATAATACGTTTGATGGAAATCAATGAATTTTTCTTGAGTTAGTGTTGGAATGGAAGCTGGCATTCCTCCAGAAACGTGTTTATAAAATGTATCAGGGAATAAAGTTGGTTCCACTAGACGGTTTAATTCTGATTCTGGTTGAGAAAAGGCTCCCTTCATTTCGTTATAAACAACGCCTTTATAAGTTAATTCATCTTCTTTATTTTCTAAATGATAATGCCATCCTTCTTGCATTAAAATTTGTGCGTTTGATAAAAGATTTGGATAAAATACTGCATCTAAATAAACGTCCATTAAATTCTCAAAATCTTTTTGATTTCTTGAAGCTACTGGATACATTGTTTTATCAGAAAATGTCCATGCATTTAAAAATGTTTGTAAGGAACCTTTTAATAATTCTACGAATGGTTCTTTGGTTGGGTATTTTTTTGATCCGTTTAATACGGAGTGTTCGATAATATGCGCAATGCCGTTGTCATCATATGGTGGTGTACGGAATGCGATAGAAAATGCTTTGTTGTCATCGTCTGTTTTTAAATACATGACTTGAGCACCTGTTTTGTCATGTTTGTATAAATAGTAATCGCAACGGATATCTGGTAATGGTTTTTGTTCTACGAGTGTAAAACTGTTAAATTCTTTTGTCATGAAATGACCTCCATTTCTTAATTGAATATACTTATCTTTTATTCAAACACGATTTCTAACAATTAGCAAGAGAAAATCATTGGAACGTAAAAGTTTTGGGCATAAAATAAAGAAATAAAAAATAATTTTTTTGATGCTAGGACGGCAGCAGCTTCGCTTTGCGAATCTCATGCCTAAAATTTGAGCCTAAAGTCTCAAATTTTCCTTATAATAAAATCGCTATTCAGCAATTCTATCACCTCAGCTATAAAAAAATTATTTTTTATTTCTTTATTGTAGATATTTAGTTCTCTTACGTTATGTTCTTATGCATCATACAAAAACTGAAATCAATTTTTAGAAAAATAAGGCAGTTAAATCATTTTGGTGTTATTATATAAAATTTTTTTGAAGAAATTTTTCTAATAACTTAATAACAAGAGGTGTAGTGATTAATGTAATTAGGAAAAAGATTATAAAACGATAATCAAATGAACTTAGCACACAACCGGCAAAAGTTCCAAGATTCCAAATAACAGCTAAACAAATTTTTTGCAAACGATTCATGATAGTTTCCCCCGTTTATTCATCTATCTATGTATATGATTATTTTACTACCATGATAAATTTTTAACAATATGTTTAATGAAAAGTTTTGGACGTAGAATAAAGAAATGAAAAATAATTTTTTTGTGCTAGGACGGCAGCAGCTTCGCTTTGCGAATCTCATGCCTAAAATTTGAGACCTTAGGCTCAAATTTTAGCCATGAGATTCGCTCTGCGAAGCTGCTGGCGTCCTAGCTAATTAGGAAACTTTTTTGGATTCTTTATTGACTTAGAATTATTTAAATAGTATTCTTTAATTCTTTTTCACACGATTCGCAATTAATTTAAACAAAGCTGTTGCGAAAATGGCAATAAGAATTGAATTAATCATACTAAACATCCAACCATTAATAAAAACAACTGCCGTAGAAGCTTGATAGAAAAAGACCTCTAACGTTGGCAAAATCAAACCAAAAATAATCACATTCGCAACCACTTGAATCACATTAAAACGTAAAGCATCATGACGAGAAAAAGTACCCGCTAAAAACGACTTACGACGAATACCTAACCCAAAAACATAACCAAGCATCCCTACAGAAATCGCAATCGCAATCCACTGCTCAGTCGTTCCTAATAACAAATCAATGATAATCGTTAAAACACCAACAACTGCAGCAAATAACGAACCTGCCAAACCAGCCACAATCGCTAGTAAAATATAAAAGAAATTAATCTCCACTCCTTCAAAAATAGGCAATGTAACTCCTACATAATGATAACTAAGAACTAAAACAATTAATGAAACGATATGAAGAAGACCTGTTTTTATGAATTTATTTTCTTTCATCATTTTTCTCCTCTATTTTGACTCTTCACCAATAATTTTTACTTCTGGTTCAAGCGCTACTTGGAATTGTTCTAACACAACATCTTGCACATGTTGAATCACCGCTAAATAATCCGTAGCTGTTGCATGATCAATATTTACAATAAACCCTGCATGTTTTTTAGACACTTGAGCACCACCAATTTGGAATCCTTGAAGTCCTGCATCTTGGATTAATTTCCCAGTAAAATGACCTTCTGGACGTTTAAATACACTGCCACAAGAAGGATATTCTAATGGCTGTTTACTTTCACGTAAATGAGTTAATTCTTCCATTTTAGCTTGAATCGTGTCTTTTTGCCCTGGACTTAGATTAAAGCAGACATCAATAACTAAATCTCCACTTTCTTGTAAAGCACTATGACGATATGAAAACTCTAATTCTTCATTTGTTAGACGTTTGATTTCACCTGTACGAGTTACAACATCCACATATTCCACCACTTCGCAAACTTCACCACCATAGGCACCTGCATTCATATACATGGCTCCTCCAACACTTCCAGGGATACCACATGCAAATTCTAATCCTGTTAAAGATTGTTCTAATGCGCATTTTGTTACTTCAATTAAAGACACGCCAGCTTCTGCTAAAATTTTATTCCCCATGACTTTTATAGCAGTCATTTCATTTAATAAAATAACAGCTCCTTTTATGCCACCATCTCTAACAATGACATTACTGGCATTTCCTAATACTGTAATGGGAATTTGTTTTTCTTGTAAAGCTTTAATAATTTTTGCAGTTTCATGTTTATCTTTTGGAAAAATTAAACATTCAGCTTCTCCACCTGTTTTTGTATAAGTATAATTTTTTAAAGGTTCATGGAAGCATACTTTCACTTCTGGAAATTGCTCTTTCCACCATTCTTTCATCTTCTTCTCTCCTATTTATGCAATATCTTTTTAATGATACTATTCATCAGTTTCTACGTCAAATGATAAAAAGCCTTCAGATGCTTTTGCATGTGCTAATCTCTCACAAATAAAATGACTTAATAGGCTTGAAATAGGAGAAACTGGATTTTCTCCATTGGTTTGAACAGCAATAATAAAGGAATGAACAATACTCTCAAATCCTCTCTTATATAAAGTAGAATCCCACGATGAAAAATGATCTTTAATTTCTTCTCCACCTTGATAGATTGTTAAATCCGTTAAATTTTGTAATGAAAAAGTACCTGTATCTGATTGAACTTCAATTTTTTCAAGAGTCGCTCCAGATTCTGTATTCATCATCACAATGGCTGATTGTTCTTCATTTTCTAAATAAATCGTACATTGTTCAATCACACCACGATTTTTCTTATAATAAAATGATCCACGGTTTGGTTTTTCATCCATTAAAAATAATGCTGTATCTAATGGATGAATAAAAATATCAAAAATACGAGTTCGATTATCAAAACTTGGTATTGTACAATTTTTTTCTGTTATAATTCGCTTCTTATGAGTTACATTTTTTAATTCCACTACTTTTGGAGCAAAACGTCGATTAAATCCTGCTGTTAAAAAAGTTTGATTTGCGTTTGCTAATCGGTATAATTCAAGTGTTTCTTCATAACTAGGAGCAATTGGTTTATCTAAATATACTGGAATTCCTTTTTCTAGAAATTGCTTAGCTACTTCAACATGAGCATCCGTTGAGACATGAATCATGACCCCATCTAAATCAAACTGTAATAATTCTTCGACACTACTACATGGAATACAACGCCCTAATAATTTTGATTCTCGTTGTAAAACTTCTACATTTCTAGTACACATATACCATTTCACATTACCAATTGAACGCATCACAGGTAAATAAGCTTTTTGTGCAATCGCACCAATCCCAACTACTCCAATATTTAACACGAGAACTCCCCCTAATCATTATGCTTCTTTTAAATGATGTAATAATTGATGAACAATCAATGCTGATTTACGACCTGCTTCTACAATAAATGTATCAAAATCAACTGCTGATGTTCCTTTTTCAGGCATATCCGAGATTGCTCTCACAACAATCACTGGAGTTTGTAATGCATAACAAGCTTGCGCAATAGAAGCTCCTTCCATTTCTGTTGCTAAAACATCTGGGAAATGTTTTATAATAAATAAACGTTGATCTTCACGATGAATAAAACTATCTGCTGAAACGACTAATCCTTTAAATACAGATAAATTCAATTCAGATTGAATTTCTTCAATGACGTTATCTTCAATCACTTGAGCTTGGAAACGTGCAGGCATCCCTGGCATTTGTCCATATTCATATTGAAAAGCTGTTACATCTGCATCACTATACGCTAATTCTGTAGCCACAACAATATCTCCAATATTCATTTCCGTTCCAAAACCACCCGCTGATCCTGTATTAATGACCAATGTCACATTAAAATGATGAATTAATAAAGCAGCTGTCACACTCGACATTACTTTACCAATACCTGATTGCACTAATACAATCGATACACCATTTAAATGTCCTTCTAAAAATGTCCATCCAGCAATTTTTACTTCCTGTTCAATTGTCATTTCCTCAGATAGAAGACGTTTTTCTTCTTCCATCGCTGCAATAATTCCAACTTTCATGTATTACTCCTTTTCTACGAAATAGGCCATTTGAATGACATCATAATATTGACCATTTACTTTCATTTCTTTTTCTTCAATCGCTACTACTTCAAATCCAAACTTTTTATATAAAGCAATCGCTGCAACATTTTCTTTAACGACTGCTAATTTAATTTTTTCAAGAGGTGAATAGTCTTTTGCCCATGACAATAATTCTTCCATTAAGGCACTTCCTAAACCTTGACCCCAATATTCTTTCAAAATACTAATGCCTAATTCACCAACATGTTGAAATTTTTCTTTTGAATTTCCACCAATTGACGCGACCGCAATAATTTCTTGTCCTAATTTTGCTAGTAGCATCATTTGATTATCACTTTCTAAAACAGACTGAATATATAATTCTTCTTGTTGGATACTTAACTCTAATCCTTCTTCACCAAAACTTAAAAAATCCGTTTCTTTTCCAACTTTTTTCGTATATTCGATTAAAGCTTCAGCATCTTCAACAGACACGACCTCAATTTCTAATTCAACTTTCTCTTTCAATTGTCCACCAACTCTCAAATTGATTCAACCATTTTTCGTATTCTTCTCCTATAGCTTCAAGTGTAATGGTACGAGTAGATAGAGAAGTTTGTTCGATAGAAATAATCAATCTATTCATAGGTAATTCTTCTTCGATAAAATTTGCCCATTCCACCATTACGACACCTTCACGATGAAAATACTCCTCTAAACCAATTTCACTCGCTCCTCCACTTTCTTCAATACGATACATATCCATATGAAATAAAGGCAAGCGACCTTTTGTATACTCACGAATTAAAGTATAAGTTGGACTTTTAATGACACGTGTAATGTCTAATCCTAAAGCAAAGCCTTTTGTAAAAGTCGTTTTACCAGCTCCTAAATCTCCAGACAAGATGATTGTACTGTTAGAAAAGGCCCCTTTTGCTAATAATTCGCCGATTTTCATTGTTTCTTCTTGTGATGTCGTTTGAATTGTAATCGTCATATTTATCCTCATTTCAGTGAAAATTCCTCAAAATCATTATAACATAATTCAGGGATTGATTAGTATGAAAAACAAAAAATGACTTTACCTAGTAGTTTTGCCCATAACCAGCAAATACTGGCTATAGGCACTCATAACTACTTCAGAAAAGTCAATTAAATCTCATTTTTTGCTAAACGAATTAATTTTTGAACTTCAAAAGCACGAAGTTCACGATAATCTCCCGGTCTTAAATTTTCTAATGTTAAAAATCCGAATTCTTCTCGTTTTAATTTTTGAACGGGTAATTCTACCGCTTCAAACATTTTCTTTACTTGGTGATTCCAACCTTCATGAATTGTTAAAGAAACAATCCCTGTATTTTTTTCAGTATCAACAGATAAAATTCTGGCAACTGCTTTAGAAGTTTTCTTGCCATCAATCCAAATACCTCGTTCTAATTGTCTCATATGTCGTGGTGTTGGAACACCTTTTACTTTAGCAATATATTTCTTTTCAACATGGTGTTTTGGATGCGTCATTAAATTCGCAAATTCTCCATCATTCGTTAATAAAATTAATCCTGTTGTATCATAATCTAATCTTCCTACTGGATAGACACGTTGAGGAATATCTTTAAAATAATCACTAATTACCGTACGACCTCTATCATCTGTTACACTTGATAAAACAGATTTTGGTTTATAAAACATAAAGTAAACAGGCTCTTCTTTATAAATCGGAATGCCATCTACTTCAATTTTATCTGATTGAGATACTTTATATCCTAATTCTCTCACAACTGTGCCATTTACCTTCACACGACCTTCTTCAATAAAGGCTTCGCATTTTCTACGAGATGCAATTCCGGCATGTGCCATGACTTTTTGTAATCTTTCCACTAGATACTCCTTCTTCCCTTACGAAATGGTTTCTTCCTCTTGATGCTTCTGTTCTAATTCTGCAAACAAGTCTTCATTATTTTTAAATAATTGCTTACTTTCTTCTTGATTTAATTCTAGTAATGATTCAACATCTGGTAATTGGTCCAATGTTTCTAATCCGAAATAATCCATAAAGTAAGTGGTCGTACGATATAATTTTGGACGACCTGGACTATCCATTCGACCTGCTTCTTCAATTAAATCTCTTAATAATAATTTTTGAATCGCTCCACTACATTGAACTCCACGTATACTTTCCGCTTCTAATCTTGTAATTGGTTGCTTATAAGCAATAATAGCCAATGTTTCAAGAGCTGCACTAGATAATTGAGAAGAAAATGGGGAAACAGCATATTTTTCAAGGTATGGTTTTAACGATGCTTTTGTCACAAACTTATATCGTTGCGCCGTTAAAATCAATTCTAAACCACTGGTTTCATCTTTTAATTGTTCCATTAATTCTTCCAACAATTGACGAACTGCCGTTTTATCAATGCCAACAACATAACTAATTTCTTCTAGTGTTAAGCCATCATCTCCTGCTACAAATAATAAAGCTTGAGTTGCTGCTAAATAATTATTCACTAAATGCACCACCTTTATCGCAAGTTTCTAAAACAATATCTTCATAAGGCACATGTTGTACCAAACGAATTTTGTGTTCCCGTACTAATTGTAACATCGCCAAAAATGTAGTTACAATGGCATGACGATGAAACGAAGGAAAACATTTATCAAATCGAATACTTTTTTGAGGATTTTCTTGAATTTTTGTTAAAATCGAATCCATCATTTCCTCTACTGTATGTGTTTCATGTTGAATATTTGCTTGTAGAGGCATTTTATCAAGATTTCTTCTTGCGATTTTCTTTAATGCATTCCATAAATCTTGAGTCGTTACTTGACCTTCTTGTAATGGAATAATTTCTTGAAGAGCAGATAAATCACTAGCTTCTTTTCCATAATGCATGCCTCTTTGAAAAGAAAGTTCTTCCAATTTTTTGGCACCTTCTTGGAATTGCTTATATTCCATTAATTTCTCAACTAACTCATCCCTAGGATCTTCTTCTACCTCAACTTCATCAATTTCCACTTTTGGTTTCGGTAAAAGCATTCTTGCTTTAATTTCTAATAAAGTTGCTGCCATTAATAAATACTCGCTAGCTACTTCTAATTCCATTTCTTGCATGGAATGAATATAGGATAAATATTGATGCGTTAATTCCACCATTGGAATGTTATAAATATCAATTTTCATCTCTTTAATTAAATGTAATAACAAATCCATTGGGCCTTCAAATTCCCCAATTCGTAGCGTTAACGCATCCACTTTCTCTACTCCTATTCTAATTAATAAATTTCAATAACTTTACGGACTAAACCTTTGAATGATTCTTTTACACGTTGAGTTGTTTCTACAACTTCCTCATGGTTTAAGTTTGCTTGTAATCCTGCTGCTAAGTTTGTAATACAAGAAATACCAATCACTTTAATTCCTGAATGGTTCGCAATAATCACTTCAGGAACCGTTGACATACCAACTGCATCTCCACCTAATACTTGTACCATACGAACTTCAGCAGGTGTTTCATAAGTTGGGCCAGATAATCCTGTATAAACTCCTTCTTGTAATTGAACTCCAACTTCTTTAGCTGCTTTACGAACAACTTCTTGTCCATAGACATGATAAGCATGTGACATATCAGGGAAACGAGGTCCAAAGCGATCATCATTTACTCCAATTAATGGATTTGTTCCTGTAATATTAATATGATCTGTAATTAACATTAAGTCTCCTGGTTTGAAGTTTGGATTACTTCCTCCTGCAGAGTTTGTCACAATCATTGTTTCTACTTCTAATAATTTCATTAAACGAATTGGGAACGTAACAGTTTCCATTGGATATCCTTCATAAAAATGAAAACGTCCATCCATAATTAAAACTTTTTTACCTGATAATTCGCCGTATACTAAACGACCAGCGTGGCCTACTACTGTAGATACTGGGAAGTTAGGAATATCTTTGTAATCGAAGATAACTGGATTTTCAACTTCAGTTGCTAATTCTCCTAATCCAGACCCTAAAATTAGTCCAAAATCAATACGTTGAACTCCATTACTTTGTAAAAATTGTTTTGTTTCTAATAATTGATCATATAAAGCCATGCTACTCTTTCCTCTCTTTTTTTAGATAATTTAAAAAAGAAGTGGAAATCCAATAATGGAACTCATTGAATTTCCACAATTTATTATTGTAATTCACCTAAGAAGCTTTGGCCGTTTCCTGTTGAAGATACGCCAAAGTTTTCAGAAATTGTTTCAGCAATATCTGAGAAATGTCCTTGAGTTAAACGTGTTGGATGTTGAAGAGATTTGCTAATCGCTAAAACCGGAATATACTCACGAGTATGGTCAGTTCCTGGGAATGTTGGGTCATTACCATGGTCAGCTGTAATAATTAATAAGTCGTCTTCATGCATATGCTCTAAAATTTCTGGAATACGTGCATCGAATTCTTCTAATGCATTCCCATATCCAATAGTATCTCTACGGTGTCCATAAGCAGCATCGAAGTCTACTAAGTTTAAGAAACTCATTCCAGTGAAATCTTTTTTCAAGATATCTACGAATTTATCGACACCATCCATATTGTTTTTCGTACGAACAAATTCAGTAATTCCTTGACCGTTGAAGATGTCATTAATTTTACCAATTGCAATAACATCAAACCCTTTTTCTTTTAAGAAATCTAATGTTGTTTGACCAAATGGACTTAATGCATAGTCATGACGGTTTGAAGTACGTTGGAAGTTACCTGGTGTTCCAACATATGGACGAGCAATAATACGACCAATCATATATGGATCATCTTTTGTAATTTCTCTTGTATATTCACAAATACGATATAATTCTTCTAAAGGAATAATTTCTTCATGAGCTGCAATTTGTAATACTGGGTCAGCACTTGTATAAACGATTAAATCGCCTGTTTCCATTTGATGTTTCCCAAAATCATCAATAACAGCTGTTCCACTATATGGTTTATTACAAACAATGTTTCTTCCAGAGAATTCTGTAATTTTGTCTAATAAATCTTGAGGGAATCCATCAGGGAATACTCTAAATGGCGTTTTAATATTTAATCCCATTAATTCCCAGTGACCTGTCATTGTATCTTTTCCTACAGAAACTTCTTCTAATTTAGTGTAACTTCCTTTTGGATTTTCAACTGGAGGTACAGTTTTTAATGGTGCAATATTTCCTAATCCATATGCTTGCATATTTGGAACATTTAAACCAACTCGTTCTGAAATATGTCCTAATGTATGAGAACCTGCATCATTAAATGCAGCAGCATCAGGTGCTTCTCCAATACCTACTGAGTCCATTACAATTACGTGAATTCTTTTAAATTTCATCTGACATTCTTCTTTCTTCAAAAAATTTTATTTTTTCGCACGTGGGTGCGCTTGTTGATAAATTTCTTTCATTCGTTCATTGGTTAAGTGTGTATAAATTTGAGTTGTACTAATATCGCTATGTCCTAATAATTCTTGCACAATTCTCAAATCAGCCCCTGCTTCTAAAATATGCGTTGCAAAAGAATGACGCAATGTATGGGGACTTACTTCTTTATGAACGCCTGCTTCTTGTACAATTTTCTTTAAATTTTTCCAAAATCCTTGTCTAGTAAATCCATTTCCACGATGATTTAAAAACAAATATTCCACTGGATTCGATTCCTGCTCTAACACCACTCTTGCATAAGTTAAATAATGCTGAACCCAATTAGTGGCAGCTTGTCCAATAGGAATAATTCTTTGTTTATTTCCCTTACCAATCGTTTGAAGAAATCCTAATTCTAAATGCAAGTCACTTAGTTTTAAAGTAATTAACTCACTAACACGCATTCCTGTAGCATAAAGGAGTTCTAACATTGCTTTATCTCTTAATCCTAATACCGTTGAAGTATCACAAGAATTTAATACTTGTGTCACTTCATCAACCGTTAATGCTTTTGGTAACGTCTTACTCTTTTTAGGAACTTTCAGTGGTTGTACTGGATTTGTTTCAACTAATTGTTCCTGCTGTAAAAATTTAAAGAATTTCTTTAAGCAACTAATCATTCTACTAGTAGAACTTGTCGCATAACCATTCTGTTTTAAGTTTTGTAAAAATAATACAATTAGAGAATAATCGACTTCTTTCCAATTTTGAATCTGATGTTCTTTCAGAAATTGGTAAAATTTCATTAAATCTCTTTGATAACTCATCACTGTATTTTGAGATAATCCTTGAATCGCCAATGAATCCACAAAATAATCCAAATTACGTTGCACGAGTTTCACCTTCTCTACATTTTTGACAAATGCCATGGAACGTTAAACGATGATCTTCCACTTTGAAATGAAATCGTTCTTCAACTACTTTTTCCACTTCACCTAATAAATTTTCATGAATTTCTTCAATATTCCCACATTTATTACATAGTAAGTGATGGTGGAAACGATTCGAACCATCTCGTTTCAAATCATAACGAGCTAAGCCATCATCAAACACAACCCGATAAGTAATATTTAAATCTGTTAATATTTCTAAAGTTCGATAGACTGTTGCTAATCCAATATCAGGATATTTCCGTTTAACGAGCATATATATAGCTTCAGCACTCAGATGGTCATCTTCTTTTTCTAATAAAATTGCAACTGTTGCTTGTCTTTGAGGAGTTAGCTTAAATCCCTCTTCTTGCAATTTCTTTTTGATGCCTTCCATTGTTAACACAGTCCTATCCCTCCATTTCAATCCTTATTTTTCTTCTACTAATTGAATAAATCCTTCTGATTGTGTAATCTTTTTCGCTTTTAATAAAGAACCAATCGCACGTTTGAATTGTCCCTTACTAATTCCAAAAATTTCTTTAATAATCGTTGGATCTGTTTTATCCCAATATGGCAAAGTATGTGTTGGACGATTTCTTAACATTGTTAAAATCATTTCAGCATCATCCCCAATTGCTTCGAAGGCTCTTGGTCTCATGGATACATTTAATACACCATCTGGACGAACACCAATCACTCGTACATTGACTAATTCACCAAGTGTTGGTTCATATAATCGTTCACTTGGATGTAAGAAACATCGATAGCCTTCTTCTGTCATTAAAAATGTTCCTACTAATTTTACATTGGTTACAGTAGCCGATACATCTTTATTTTTCAACGTTTGATTTGCTCTAATGGATTTGGCTTTTAACTCTGTTCCATCCCCCATAGTTGCCCAAGTACGATTTTTCTTGTCTTTAATTAATGTTACATATAATCGATTATTTTTCTTTGGCCATAATTCTTTTAAATTTGGTAATTCATCTAATGAAACAACCATATCTTTATCCGGTAATCCAATCGATACGAATACGCCTAAATCTTTTCTCACTTGAGTAACTGTTGCCCATCCATAAGTTTCATTGGTTACTTCTGGAATATCAAGGGTCATGATTTTCTTACGATCACTATTTTCATATACAAAGCCTGTTACGACATCTCCGATGGCTAATGTTACATCGGGATTTTTTGAAACACGATACGTCTCACCTTGTTTTTGAACAAAGTACGCTTTATCATTTTCATCCGTTACGATAGCTTGAATAATAGTAGATAAATCATTTGTCATCGCTTTCCCTCCTTTACTTATTTAGCATTCCTATTCTAACACAGAAATCATAAAAGCCAAAATAAAAAAAGCGAAGTAGCTGGCCTTCTTTTGCTACTTCAGAAAAGTAAAATCGTATTCGCTCTCTCGTCTATACACGTTTAAATAGAAATGACTTTTCCCCGTAGCAAGACTCATATAAGCCAGTGAGGCTTATATGAGTGGAAAATTTGAGACCTTAGGCTCAAATTTTAGCCATGAGATTCGCTTTAGCGAAGCTGCTGGCGTCCTTTTGCTACTTTAGAAAAGTCAATTTCTATTCTATATAGGATTTTAAGTCTTTTAAGAAACTTGCCACAATTAGAACAATAATTAATCCAATTGGGAATGCTGCAATAATCGCAACAGATTGTAAATTATACATTGAATTTTCTGAGAAAATTAATGCAATCGGTAAAATAATAAACACCACTGCCCAAAACATACGAACACGTTTATCAGAATCATGTGTATCTTCTAATGTCTTATAAGAATAAGCAGAAATCACTAAAGTCAATGCATCAAATGTTGTCGCATAAAAAGCAACCATTGTCACAGCTAATAAAACTAACCCTAACTGACTTAAAGGCATTGTGTCAAAAATTTTCAAAATAATCCCTGCATAATCTGGGTTGTCCGTAACTAATCCGCTAGAAATATCTAACCCATGTTTTAATTGTTGTGCTAAACCATAGTTTCCTAAAATAATAAATGAAGTAAATGTTCCAGCAATCCCCCAAGAATAAGCCCCTAAAATAGTTTGTTTAATCGTACGACCTTTACTAATACTACCAATAAAGAATGGAGTTGCTACACACCAAACCATCCAATAAGCCCAATAATAAATCGTCCATTTTTGAGGGAATGATGTTTCACGCAATGGATCTAACCAAGTTGATAATCCAATAAAGTTTTGCGCTAAATTCCCAATAGAGCTAAACCCAGTTTCTAAAATATATACTGTTTCTCCACCAGCAAATAAGAAATAAGCTAATAGAGCAAAGAATAAATATGAACAGTAAGTTGCTAATTTAGAGACAGCTTCCATTCCTAATAACACTGTTGAAGTGTAAACTAAAGCAATTAATAATAAAATAACAATCGTTGCACCAGTTGAGTTTTCAAATCCAAAAACATGGCCCATTGCTGCTGATAATAAAGGAGTTGCTAATGAGAAAGTTGTTGCAGTTCCAGCGATTAACGCAAAAATCGCAATTAAATCAATAACTTTCCCCATCCATCCGTCTACTTTATCTTTTAAAATAGGACGACATGCTTCAGAGAATTTTTGTTTTTCAACTTTACGTACATGTAACATAAAACCAAATGCCACAGCTAACATAATATAAAATCCCCAAGCAATTGGTCCCCAGTGGAATAATGGGAATGTAGGAGCCCATCTTTGAATCCCACCTAATTGAGCCACATAGTCTTCATTAGCGTATAATGCCCATTCACATAAAGAATAGAACAAAATATCCGCAGCCATTGTAGAAGTAAAAATCATAACTCCCCATTGGAATGAAGTGTATTCAGGCTTTTCACCTTTTCCTAACACAATAGAGCCATATTTTGAAAAAGCTACATACATACTACAACTAAAAATTCCCACTCCTAAAAGAGCATAATAAATACTAAATTGATCTCCTAGCCAAGTACGAATACCTCCTAGAATTAATGATGATTGTTCTGGAATCACTAAAAATAGTACTCCTAAAAATAGTACCCCTAATAAAGGGATGATGGTAGATACCCAGTCAATTTCTTGATGTAATCTTTTTTGCATGTTAAATTTCCTCACCTTCATCCAAGATACTTTGATAGCTTGGATCTAAGTCTAATAATTCTTCTAGATTATCGATTTCAACAATATCTGTTTTCTCCATTGGATAAATTCCTAATTCATATTCTTCTGGATAACAAAACATTGCTACATCATCCCAATAAATTTGACGATTTTGTTTCACATCAAATTCTTGTTCTAAATGATGCGCTAAACGCTGTCCATCTTCTTTATTCCAACGAGAAATACTATATAATTGCCATCCTTTTTCTCCACCTGTTCGTGAACAATGAATGACTTTTTCCTGTTCATTTACTGTCATTAGCCATTCATCAGTATGAGTCTCAGTCCACACACAGTTATATCCTGAATGAGTAAAGTCAGCATGAAGAATCTCTGGATTATAAATCAATTGATCACTATCTAAAATAACCACATCTTCTAAATATTGTCTTGCTACATACAGAGAAGAAATATTATTACAAGTATCATAATAAGGATTTTCGATAATTTTTAACCCTGGATATTCTTGTTCTAATGCATAAAATTGGTCTTTTAAATATCCAACGACTACATAGATTTCCTTAATGCCATTCTTATGTAGTGCCTGAATAACCGTATCAATCATTCGAACTCCATTGACCTTTACAAGCGGTTTTGGAGTATGATTCGTAATAGGTCTCATTCTTGTTCCTTGACCTGCAGCCATTAAAATGGCTCGTTTAATTGTATTTGTCATAATTCTCCTCTTTTCATAGTTCCTCTAATGTAGATAATACTAATTTAGAATATTCTTTTGCATAACGGTACTGACATAATGAATATTCTCCA
>CAUSWE010000005.1:0-75106 GCA_963535215.1 uncultured Granulicatella sp.
TGATTTTTTGAAGAAATTTTCTTTTCGTTATTGACTTTTCATAGTTAGTCTTTCTCAAAAAATGAGGCTGGGAGTTTTTCCCAACCTCACCCAAATTTAATATTTTCTATTAGTCTTCAACAACTAATTCAGATAATTGTTCACCTAAGCGATCTGCTAATGAAAATGTCACATCTTCTTCAGGTAATACATATTCTTCTACAACTTCTTCAACTTCAGTTTTTTCAACAACTGGAGCTTCTTCTAAAGCTTTAATACTTAATGAAATACGTTTTTCAGCTTCATTTACATCTAAAACTTTAACAGTTACTTCTTGTCCTACTTGAAGAACTTCTTGAGGAGTTGCGATATGTTTATGAGCAATTTGAGAAATGTGAACTAATCCTTCTACTCCAGGGAATAATTCAACAAATGCACCAAATGCTGCAAAACGTTTAACAGTTCCTACTAATGTAGAGTCAACTGCTGCACGTTCAGCAATATTATCCCAAGGTCCAGCAACTGTTTCTTTAATAGATAGTGAAACACGACCTTTTTCAGCATCTAAACCGATTACTTTTGCTTCTACAGTTTGTCCAACTGCTAAGAAATCACTTGGTTTTGATACATGTTCATGAGAAATTTGAGAAACATGAACTAATCCATCAATTCCACCTAAATCAATGAAAGCACCAAAGTTTGTTAAACGAGCAACTTTACCTGTAACAACTGCACCTTCATATACTGATTCTAAAGCAGAAGCACGTTTTGCCGCTTTTTCATTAGCAACGATATCTTTACGAGATAAAATTAAACGATTATCTGCAGGTAAAATTTCAACGATATCAAATACGAATGTTTGTCCTTTAAATTGTTTTAAATCTGAAACGAAGTGGTCAGAAATCATTGAAGCTGGAACAAATGCACGAACACCGGCATCTACTACTAATCCACCTTTAACAACATCTTTAACAGTTCCTTCTACTTGTTCATGATTATCTGCTTTAGCTTGAAGTTCTTCCCAAACTTTACGAGCATCCACACGACGTTTTGAAAGTAAGAAACTACCATTTTCTTTATCTTTAATTGGTTTAATAACTACTAAATCTAATACATCTCCCACTTTTACAACATCTTCAATTTTTTCAAATGGAGTTGCTGATAATTCATTAAAAGGAATGACACCTTCAACACCTCCACCAATAATACCAACGATAGCTTGTTTATCTTGTAAAACAAGTACTTCTCCTTGAACTAAGTCTCCAACTTGGATATCTTTAACAATATCAAGCGCATCTTGCATTGTTTGTAATTCTGACATTTGACTTCCTCCTATTACGCAACCATTCATTCGAACGAAAAAATAATCCTAAAAATTTATTTTTTCTCCTTTTTACATCATATCACTATTTCTTTCACAATTCTAGTAATATCCTTTGAAAATGGCTATACTATTGGTTCTTTTGAATTAATGCAGTAACTGTTTTTACAACATCTTCAATCGTCATTTTAGTTGTATCAACCTCTATAGCATCATCTGCTTTTTTCAGTGGAGATTCTTTGCGAGTAGAATCAATATAATCACGACGTCGAATATCTTCCACCAATTCCTCATAAGACATCTCAATGCCTTTTTCTTGATTTTCGATATATCTACGTTTGGCACGTTCTTCTACACTTGCTACAAGAAAAATTTTAATATCTGCTTGAGGAAGTACAACTGTCCCAATGTCTCTTCCATCCATAATGATCGAATGATTTTCCGCAATTTCTTGTTGTAAATGAACTAATCTAGTACGAACTTCTTTTAGTGCAGAAACTGCTGATACATTTTTAGTCACTTCCACACTTCTAATCTCATCTGTGACATCTTCCCCATTCATAAATACACTTTGTTTTCCATCTTTCATTGTAAAACGAATTTCAATATTTTGAACTAACTCATTAATAGCATCATGGTCTTCTAATGAAATATGGTTCCGTAAAACTGCTAATGTCACCACACGATACATCGCACCTGTATCTAAATATAAAAAGTGATTTTCTTTCGCAATTAATTTTGAAATAGTACTTTTCCCAGATGAAGCAGGCCCATCAATTGCAACTTGCATAACATATATCTCCTTTAAATTTTTTAACTTTTCCCTATAACAACCTAAAAGGCTGGACTTGCTGCCCAGCCTTTAGCTGTTATTGTCTTGGTTGTAATACTTTTAATTGCATTCCAGGTGAAATATTATTCGATGTTAATCCATTAATCGATTTTAACGTGTCAACATCCATTCCATGATTCACTGCAATTCTATATAATGTTTCACCAGCCTGAACAGTATAACTTCCATATGCACCATTTTGAGTAGTAGGTGTTTCAGGCGTATTCTGCTCTCTTTGATTATTTTGTTGCTGTCTTGAATTAGATGATGAAGTTGTAGTATTCGCATTTGTTGTAGAAGCTGTTGTTTCAACTGTAGTTGTTTCTGCAGTAGTTGTTTCTACTACTTTTGTCAACATAACTTCATCTGCTGTACGAGGTTTAACCTCAGCTTTTGAACTTGACCAATAGAACCACATCATAAATAATAATGGAGATACTACTACTACAATGAATACAAATAGTAGTACACTTAATAAAGGTGCTGATGCTTTACCATTAGCATTACGAGCACTACGTGAATACTGACGTGCTTTTTGCGTATCTTCACCAAATTGGCGATCCCATGGTTGCTCTTCTTTTGGGTTTCTTTCATTATTTAAATTATCTGTCATTAAAAATCCTCCTAAATTCAACCACTGTCGTCATTAGACTTTTCTCATATAAAACTATAGCATATTTCATCTATAATATGCAATCTTTTCCTTCTCTACATTGTATTTTAGCATATTTTTTAGTATTGTCATCGCTTTTTTAAATATTTTGAAAATTTTTAAAAAATATGAGAAACTTACAATAAGTATAAATAACTATTAGAAATGGAGGCTCTCATATGAATTCAAAAAAATTACAACTCATTTATGGAAAAGTCGATTGTGAGAGTTGTATTGCCTGCGGTATTTGTCAATTGAAAGCTAGCAATCTTTTTGAGTACGATACTGATGGAATAGCTTTTATGAAACAAGATAATAATACCGGAAGCCTCCCTATTCCTGAACAAGAAATAGAAAACTTTAAAGAAGCCTATACTCACTGTCCAACAGGAGCCATTAAACGAAAAAACTCTCCTTTTTAATTCCCTTTAAAAACAATTCGGCAGCAGATACCTTTCGATAACTGCTGCCTTCCTTTACTACTATTAGAAAAGTCAAATTACGACAATACACGCATTAAGAACTCTTTTGTTCTTTCTTTTTGCGGATTTGTAAAAATTTGCTCTGCAGTTCCCTCTTCAGCAATAACTCCTTTATCCATAAAGATAACACGGTCACTGACATCTCTAGCAAATTCCATTTCGTGTGTCACAATAATCATTGTTAATCCAGTATGAGCTAAACTCTTCATTGTCTCTAAAACTTCATTTACCATCTCTGGGTCTAATGCAGAAGTCGGTTCGTCAAATAATAATACATCAGGTTGCATTGATAAAGCTCTAGCAATTGCTACACGTTGTTTTTGTCCACCTGATAATTGACGAGGACGAGCATTTAAGTACGCACTCATTCCAACTTTTTCTAAGAAGCCTTTTGCAATTTCCTCAGCTTCTTCTTTTGATTTTTTCAACACTTTGATAGGACCCACTGTACAGTTTTCTAATACATTTAAGTTGTTAAATAAATTAAATTGTTGGAAAACCATTCCTAAATGCGTACGATATTCATAAATATTTGTATCTTCGTCTAAAATATCTTTTCCGTTATATAAAATTTCACCAGAAGTTGGTTTTTCTAATAAGTTCACACAACGTAACAATGTTGATTTTCCCGAACCAGAAGAACCAATAATCGTTACTACTTCCCCGGCTTGCACTGAAAATGAAATATCTTTTAGGACTTCATGAGTCCCGAATACTTTATTTAAATGTTTAATCGTTACTACTTCTTGACTCATGATTCTTATCCTTTCCCTTTCGTTTTTTCGTATACAGATGCCATTGAATTAGAATTTAACGGATCTGAATGAATAATTTCATAATTATCTGGACCGTCCAATCTACGTTCAATATAACGTAAAATTTGTGTTAAAACTGTTGTCATAATGAAGTATAAAATCAATGTGACAAAGAATGTTTCAAAATAACGGAAGTTTGCTCCCGCAACTGTTTTTGTTGCAAAGTATAATTCTGAAACTGAAATTACGTTTAATACTGAAGTATCTTTAATGTTAATAACAAACTCATTTCCTGTCGCAGGTAAAATATTACGAATAACTTGTGGGAACACGACATTCATCATTGTTTGAGTATGTGTCATCCCAATGGCTTGAGCTGCTTCAAATTGTCCTTTGTCGATAGAAATAATTCCTCCACGAACAATTTCAGACATGTAAGCACCAGTGTTAATCGATACAATGAAAATCGCAGCAAACGTACGATCCATATCAATCCCAAACGCTAACGCTGATCCATAATAAATAACCATTGCTTGTACAATCATCGGTGTCCCTCTGAAAAACTCTGTATAAGCTGTTAAAATCGCATTAGCAATTTTTAAAGTAATTCTTTTTGACCCTTTTTCTGGCATTGGAATAGTTTTTACTAATCCAATTAACAATCCGATTCCTGTTCCAATAATTGTCCCAATAATAGAAATATATAAGGTTACCCAAGCTCCATTTAGAAACATTGGCCAATTATCTTGTATAATTTTGATAATCCATTCAATATTCATCTTTTGTCCTCTTTCTTTTTTTAGTTATGTATCTAGAAGAGTTTCCCCTTCTAGTTTAATAAAATATGTTATTTTGCTGTTAGTTAGCAGCAGGTTGATTTTTGATTGCTTCATCCATAATTTGTTGACGTTCTGCATCAGAAATTTCTGATAAAGCTTTGTTAATAGCATCTTTTAATGGGCTATTTTTTTTCAATCCAACAGCTGTATCTGTATCTTCATCACTTGCTTGGAATCCATCAGTTAATTTAATCATTACGAAATCTGAATTTGCAGCTTGAGCAGAAACACCTTCTGGTAATTCAGAAACATATGCATCAATTGTTCCAGCTTGTAACGCTACACGCATTGCAGGGAAGTTATCCATTGCAGGTTGTTTTGCAACTCCTGGAATTTGGTCAATGACACTATAGTGGAAAGTATTTAATTGTCCAGTTACTTTAGCTCCTGAGAAATCTGCCAATGTTTTCGCTTGTTCAAATTTGCTACCTTTTTTAACAATCATCACTAATTGTGATTTGTAATAATTATCTGAAAAATCAATTGCTTCTTTTCTTTCAGCAGTTGGACTCATACCAGCTATGATTGCATCTAGTTTACCAGAAACAACGCCTGGTGTTAAGCCATCCCACTCAGTTTTTACAATTACTAATTCTTTATTTAATTTTTTAGCGACACGTTTTGCAATTTCAACGTCATATCCGCCAGCATAATCATTTGTTCCTTGGATTTTCACTCCGCCATTAGCATCTGTTTGTTGTGTCCAGTTAAATGGAGGATATCCCGCTTCCATCCCAACTACTAATTGGTTGCTTGAAGATTTACTGCCACATGCTGCTAAACCTAAACCGATTGCTACAGTTAATAACCCTTTTAATAAATTTTTTTTCATAAAAATCCTCTCCTCTTGGCTATAAACTTCAGGACTCAAATAAAAAAGAGAGATTACGAACAAAAGGTTCGCAATCTCTCCTGCATAGACTCTTATCCTAAAAAAGTGTACAGAAAAAATTAGCATAAACTGCTTTTGCCCGGTAATTGATTGCACTTCACACTGTTCTGGGCAGAGAGTGTGACAGTGACTGACCTATTATGACCAGCCCCCAACATAGCTTTGCTACATTTCGGCGAAATCCCCTTTCCGTAATCACGTACTTTTGTCATCCGCGCCTCAAGTTCAATAACCATTTATTTAATTTGTAAAGTCATTGTAACAAAATGAAAATATGATGTCAACTATTTTCATTAAATTTTCATCATTAATTTTGTGTTGGAGAAGTACTACTTAATAATTGTTCATAAGCAAACTCGAATTTTTGTACATCTCCTGCTCCCATAAAGACAATAACAGCATCTTTATAAACCAATAATGGTGAAACATTTTCAATTTTTAAAACTGTTGCTCCACCTTCAACTAACGCTGCTAAATCTTCAATCGAAACTTTTCCAGATTTTTCACGAACAGAGGCAAAAATATCACATAAATATACATCATCCGCTAATGATAATGCTTGGGCAAATTCATCTAATAAAGCAATTGTTCTCGTAAATGTATGTGGTTGGAATACAGCAACAATTTTCTTTGTTGGATATTTTTGTCTTGCAGCATCTAATGTTGCACGAATTTCAGATGGATGATGTGCATAATCATCAATCACTGTAATTTCTTTAATTTTTTTCTCAGAGAAACGACGTTTTACTCCACCAAATGTTTTTAAATTCATTGCCAATTCTTCTGGATTAAAATGATTTAAGTAGTAGAATGTAATAATCGCTAGTGCATTTAAAATATTATGTGTTCCAAATGTTGGAATATCGAATTTACCATAGAATTTCCCATGGATATAAACATCAAAATGGCTACCTTCTGTATCTTTTTCTATATTTTCAGCTACAACATCGTTTTCTTTAGTAATTCCATAATAAGTAATTGGCGTTGTTACATCTAACTCACGTAGTCTTGCATCATCCCCACAAGCAATAATTCCTTTTTTCACTTGGCGACCAAATGATTCAAATGCACTTTGTACATCATCAATATCTGTATAATAATCAGGATGATCAAAGTCGATATTCGTCATAATGGCATAATCTGGTTTGTAAGCCATAAAATGACGCTTATATTCGCACGCTTCTAATACAAAATATTCAGATGCTTCTACGCCATGACCTGTGCCGTCCCCAATTAAATAACTCGTTGGTTCCATCGCACTTAAAACATGCGCTAATAAACCTGTTGTACTTGTTTTTCCATGCGAACCTGTTATTGCAACACTTTGGTATCCTTTTAATAATTCACCTAAAAATTTATGATAGCGAATGACTTCAATTCCTTTTTCACGTGCTGCTACTAATTCTTCATGGCTATCTGGAAAAGCATTTCCTGCAATAACAATTTGTCCTTCTTGAATATTTTCTGCACTAAACGGAAACATTTTAATCCCTGCATCTTCTAAACCTTTTTGAGTGAAGAAATAATTCTCCAAGTCAGAACCTTGAACAGAATATCCTTCTCCATGTAATACTAAAGCTAGCGCACTCATTCCTGAGCCTTTTATACCCGTAAAATGATAAATTTTACTTTTATCCATGATAAATTCCACTTCCTATGTTTACTATTTACTATATGGTAATGTATCTTTTCCTTGTTCTTGTTCCATAATCCATGATAATGAACGATTCATTGCTCTTCTTTGTTTTCCTGGTAAAGGTTGCAATTCAGGAGCTAAAACTTCCATCGCTTGCGTATCAGGTAAATGATTTAATAATGTTTCTTGCACTATTTGTGTCGTTGGAAGATCTGATTGAAGTTTTGTTACTTTTTTCGAAGATTTCTCCACTACTTTTTGCGATACTTCCACTTCTTCCACCTTAACCAAAGGTGTTTCTTCACTTGAAAAAATTAATAATTCCTCAGTATTCACTCTCAAATTTTCTTCTAATACTTCATAAGGAATTTGTTTTTTTATTTGAGAAGGTGGTGTCATCCCTTTTAAAATGGATGGAACAGTTGAAGGAGTAAAACGAGTTCGAGTTGGCTTTTCTTGTAAAAAACTACGCCATTTCTCCCGATTATTCCCTCTTTGACTACTTTCTTTAAAAGATTGGAAAATTCCATCTCTTGTCTGAGGAGCATCTTTTTCTTCCAAAGCAGATTTCTGTTGCTTTGAAAAAGGCAAATAATGTTCCACAATCGTTTCCTGTTCCCTGTCTTGATTTGTTTCAAAAGAAATTTCTTCTTTTGGGTGTAAATAATTTGGAAAATCTACCCATTTTCTTTTGGAACTTTGTTTATTTGGTAAATATTGATTACTAATCTCTCTGATCGAACGATGGTTATCTGACAATAATACCACTCCTCTTCGATTTTTTAACCTTTAAACGGCTCTCCAATAACAGCATCATCATTTAACACTAAAATCCCTTTTTTAGCAGGCGCATTTTCTAAGCCTAATTCACGAGCAGAACATAACATTCCATGACTTTCTACCCCACGTAATTCTCCTGACCAAATAATACTTCCATTTGGCATTACAGTACCTGGAGTTGCTACTACAACTTTTTGTCCAGCTTTTACATTTGGAGCTCCACAAACAATTTGTAATACTGTATCTTGGCTTACACGTGTTTGTGTAACATGTAAATGATCTGAATCTTCATGAGGAACACAAGTTTCTACATATCCAATTACTAAAGTATCTTTTGGGGATAAATCTAATGATTCTCCGTCAAATCCAGCTTCTTGGATTAATTTTTTTACAATTGTTTGTTCTTCATCTGATAAAAATTGTTGCCCTGCTTTTTCAAAACGAATATGGTTTGAAATTCCTGCAATATTATAGCCAATCACTGTATTCGTTTTTTCATCGAATACACGTGTTACTCCATTTTTAGTTTCAATCGCTACATCATAACGGTTTGCCGCTCCTGATGTTAATAATAATGTGTCTGAAATACCTTCTTGATTATAAAAACTTAACCACATAATAATCTCCTTAAATTTATTTTTTAAATTAATTTGTTCTTCCATCTAAAATTGTATCAACTGTACTACGATCTAAAGCACGAATTGTTTGGATAACCATTTCACGTGCTGCTTCATAGTCTTTAATCGAAAACATTGTTTGATGCGTATGAATATAACGAGCGCATACCCCAATCACCGTACTTGGAACTCCTTGATTCATTAAGTGAGCTTTTCCGGCATCTGTTCCACCTTGAGAAACAAAGTATTGGAATGGAATATTGTGAGTTAAAGCAGTATCTTCTAAAAATTCCTTCATACGCGGTAATGTAATTAAACCTGGATCTAAAATTCTTAATAAAAATCCTTGATCTAAATGTCCAAATGTATCTTTTGAACCTGTTAAATCATCTGCCGCAGAACAATCTACCGCAAAGAATAAATCCGGATTGAATTTTGTAACACTTGGTCCTGTACCACGTAGTCCAACTTCTTCTTGAACATTTGCTCCAGCAATTAATGTGTTTGGTAATGCTTCATTTTTCAATTCACGTAAAGCTTCTAAAACTACTGTACAACCATAACGATTATCCCATGATTTTGCAATCATTCGTTTTTTATTCGCTGTCCAAATTGTTTCCACTAACGGTACAATTGTATCTCCAGGACGAACTCCGTATTCTTCTGCTTCGCCCTTTGAAGTAAATCCAGCATCAAATAAAATATCTGTTACTTTGACCGTTGCTTGTTGCCCACCAGCCGCACGTAATAAATGTGGAGGAACAGAGCTAGAAATTACAGGATAATCTCCTTTACGAGTTTGCAATGTAAATCGTTGCGCAGAAACGACATATGGATTCCATCCACCTAACGGGCTTACTTTTAATAAACCTGTTGCAGTAATATTGGTTACCATAAATCCAACTTCGTCCATATGTGCTGCAATCATAATTTTAGGTGCATTGGCATCTTTATGTTCACGAACCCCAAAAATCCCACCTAAACCATCTTGCTCGATGCGATCGACTAACGGTTCCAATTCTTTTCTCATAAATTCTCGAACATTTTTTTCATGTCCACTTGTTGATTGTAATTCTGTTAAAGTTTTAATTAAACTTTCTGTTTTCTTTTCCATTGTTCTTGCCTCCATAAGAATAAAAAGCTCGAATGTCCCGTTCCCAGTCCTTTCAGAGCTCCTTTTAACGTCACTCTTTGTATGAGAATATTCTCTTTTTAGGCTGACGCTATTTTATATAAATCTAGAACTGCACCAGTTTTGGCATCTGCAAAAAATTCATATTGCACCAATTCTTCTTGTTCTTTACGAGTAATGCCACCATAATATACATAGCCACTAAAATCTTCTTGTTCAATGTATACGGGTTCCATTTCAATCCATGAACCTTCAATCGTACCTACAACAGTAAACAAACGACGAACATTCCCTACAATAACATCCCCATTAACTAGCTTCTTTTCATAAAATTTAGAAATAAGCCATGCCCCTAGAAAAGCTCCAGTTGCAAAGAAAAATCCTGCTTTAAAAGATGATTGATTTTTTGACATTTTACCACTCCTCTACTTTACCTCATAGGGATGACGTTCTTTTGGAAAAATTGCATCTACTCGATAAATTGGATGTCCTTTAGCAGAAAACTTTTCTTCATATTCGGTCATCACATTGCCTTCAAACTCTACTTGGTGTAAATCTAACCAAACTTGCTTTAAAATCATTCCAAATTGAGAGAACGAAGCTAAACTATATTCAAACAAGCCTCGATTATCTGTTTTAAAATGAATTTCTCCTTCTAATGGCAATACTTGTTCATATGCTTTTAGAAAATCTGCATGAGTCAAGCGTCTTTTAGCATGACGTTTTTTAGGCCATGGATCAGAGAAATTCAAATAAATTCGATCTACTTCACCATCTTCAAAATAATCTGTCACTGTTCCACCATCAATATGTAATAATTGTAAATTTGGAACATCAGCTGCTAAAGCTTTTTCTAATGCCACAACAATAACACTTGTTTGAATTTCAATCCCAATATAATTAATATCTGGATTTTTCTTAGCCATTTCACTGACAAATTGACCTTTTCCAGATCCAATTTCAATATGAATCGGATGATTATTTCCAAAACGCTCTTTCCAGCGTCCTTTCCATTCTTCTGGATTTTGAATCACCATTTCTGGATGAGCTAATAATGTATCTTTAGCCCACGGTTTATTTCTTAAACGCAATATTAATACTCCTCTTCTTTCATCAAACGATGATTATAAATTGATTTTACAACTAAAATCTTTTCGTTCATTTCATAATAACGACCTTCAAAATGACTTTTCTTAATAAAGTTTAAACAATTCATCAAAGCATACCATTCAATTCGTTGGTAAATATTCGTTGATAAGTTTAAACCATAGGCATCTAGCCATTCACCCCATTGGTGAACAGGAATATATTGGGTTAAAATCATTGTTAAATCCGATACAGGATCTGCTAAACGAACCATTTCCCAATCAATTAAATATAATTTATCGTTTGCCAACAAGAAATTACGACGATCTAAATCACCATGACAAACAGTTTTTCCTGCTTCTAATACAAGCGGTAATGTTTCTTTTAAATAATCTAACACTTCTGATAAGAAACGATGACTTTGTAACCCTGACTGCAAATTTTCTAAATAATCTTCAATGAAATGCTGAGCGGTATATTCTTCGCCTTGAATTTTTTGAAGCATTAATAGTAAATTAGGAGATTGATGGATTTCTTTTAATAAATCAATCACTTCCATCGAATTCATTTCTTCAGTTGTTAAGGATCGACCATTTAACCATTCTTGAGCTGTTAGAACATCTCCATTTCCAGCTCTTTTGGTCCACATTAATTTAGGAGCAATGCCTTCACCCGATAAAGCAGCTAAAAATGGGGAAGAATTTCTTTTTAAGAAAACTCTCTCCTGCGCTCTCACTGCCATATAGGCTTGTCCGGTATCTCCCCCAATTGGATGTAATTCCCATCCGGCATCCATATTTTGTTCCATATTTCTATCCCTACCGACCATTTCTTGAGTTTATTCGTTATCTTTCATTGTATGCTGTCCCAATGGTTCCGTCAAGCTTCACAACGAATCTATTTTCATTTAACGTTTTTTCTTTTTCCGATTTAAACGTGGTTTTAAATAACCATATAAAAATACTGCTGATAATATTGGATACCATACTATTCCAGCTAACACAAAAACATTTCTCGAAACTAAAGCTGTTAATAAGCTAATAATGACACTTGCTCCAATGACTAACTGTAAAACTACTCCAATAAAATCATCCATCATTTCTTTTGGTTCATATAAGGAATGAATATAAATCGAATGAGCTTTTGGATGTTTATATAAAGAGGCAAATTGGAAACAAATCACTACTATCATTATTGATTGAATTCCCATTATCCAATACCAAATTGAACTAGCAAATGACAACAAGACTGTTGTGACAATCATTTGAAGGAATACCGTAACATAATTGGAGCTTCTTAATGCTGTTCGAACTAATAAATAACGATACGGATGAATCCGATTTGGTGTTAGTTTTCCTACGAAAATATCTAATGATTGATTACGTTTTGCTTGATGTTTCTTTAAAAATGGTATATCTACAAATAGAGCAATTACTCGAAAAATCCTTTGTTGACGTGCTTGTTCACTTTGAATCATTTCATTCCAGTTGAAATTCACTGTTTTAGCAGATGCAAAACGATAAAGTCCAAATGCAAGAACTGCCAAGACTTGTGTCATCGATAAAGAAAACACTTTTGGAATAAAAGAAAGAATGCCAAATAAACAAATACTATTCACTAAATAGAGTGCTAGGTTATAATAAGAACTTTTCGGTAATTTCCCTTCTAATACAGATTTTTGAACCATAAAATGGAATCCTTTTAAAGATAATAGCGTTACAAAAATAGCCATAAATGGAATCATTCCGTTCCCATATGCTTGCATAAAAATCGGCAACACAAAAATCGTTGCAATAAAATTCATCACTAATGGAAAAATCCAACTATAACGAATCGCACGTTTAAAATAAGGTTTAAAATCTTCACCAATTACACTTAAAAAGTGAATATCAGCTTCTTCTACATAAGTAGCAATTTCACCAAATAATGGAAAAATAGCTAATAATAAACTGACAAATAATATTAGCGGCCATTCTAAAATACGAATTGTTTTTAACCATGTTGAATATTGAAATAATAGAAAGCCAAATAAGAAAAAGAACACAATCATAAAATGATCATTCATCATATATTTGGCATATTTCATTACTTTTTTCTGATAAGTCTTGAAACGAGTTCCCCACAATTGTTCACTATTCATGATGATCACCTGTATTCGTTGTTAAGGCAAAATACACGTCTTCTAATGAAGTTTCATCAATTTTAACTTCACCTTTAAGCGTTTCTAAATCTCCTTGTGCTTGAACCACTCCATCATGTAAGACAATGAAACGATCACAATATTTTTCTGCAGTATCTAGCACATGCGTAGACATTAAGATTGCGGCACCTGATTCTTTTTTCTCTTTTAAAACATTTAATAATGTACGAATTCCTAATGGATCTAATCCTAAAAATGGTTCATCGACCACATATAATGGGACGTCTAACATTAAGGCACAAACAATGAGTACCTTTTGCTTCATTCCTTTTGAAAAATAAGCTGGGAACCAATCTAATTGTTTTGTTAAACGAAATTGCTCTACTAATTCCATCGCACGATGCATTGTTTCTGGTGTATCTTGTTGATACGCACGCGCTGTTAATTCAATATGCTCTCTAAAGGTTAATTCTTCATATAAAACAGGCGTCTCCGGGATGACCGCAATCAATTTACGATAATCTCTCACACTTTCCTCAACAGTATGCCCTTGAATCGAAATCTTCCCCGAAAATGGTTGAATAAAATTCGTAATACATTTAATTGTTGTACTTTTCCCTGCCCCATTTAATCCAATGAGTCCACAAATTTCCCCTGATTGTACTTCAAAAGAAACTCCTTTAATAACAGGAACTTGAGTATAACCAGCTGTTATATTCTCTACTTTTAATGTCATAACTTTCTCCAATCCTACACAATTTAGCATTATTATATCAAAAATTCATCCTAGTTCCTAGAAACTTTCATTCAAAGAAAAACTTCGCGATTTCATTGCATTCCAATACTACACGTGGTACGATTTGACTATATACACCAAGGAGGTTTTTATTATGTCAGATTGTATTTTTGATAAAATTATTTCTAAAGAAATTCCAGCACACATTGTTTATGAAGATGAGGTAGTCATTGCCTTTTTAGACTTAGGACAAGTAACTCCTGGTCATACATTAGTCGTGCCAAAAAAACACGTGAAAGATATTTTTGAATATGATGAGGAATTAGCTGCAGCCGTATTTAGCAGAATTCCAAAAATCGCTCGTGCTTTAAGAGCTCTGAACCCTGAAGTAAAAGGCGTAAATATTTTAAACAATAATGGTGAAGTTGCGTTTCAAAGTGTCTTCCACTCTCATATCCATTTAATTCCTCGTTACAAACATGAAGAGGGATTTGGATTAAAATGGGAAACTCACGACTATTCTCACGAAGAATTAGCAACTATTGCCCAAAACATTGCCAAACATGTAAAATAATCAGCAAAAATATCAAAAACGGAGAAAAAACTTATGAAAAAATTCGTCAAAGGATTACTTTTTGGGAGTATTGTTGGTGGAACCATTGCCTTACTCACAACAAAACAAAATGGAAAGAAAAACCGTGAACAATTATACGACAATATCGTAACTTTATCTGAAGAGATATCTACTGTTAGTACAGGTGTCCCTGTTATTCAGCACGGTGTAAAACAACTACAATATTATGTGATTCCTCAAGTGAAAGAAATTTCTCAAGACATCATTGAAGATGTTCAAAATTTCAAACATATGAGCCAACCTCGTATTAAAAGAATTCAAGCACATCTATCATTGTTAAATAAACATATTCAAGAAGCAAAAAAGGTGAACGTATGACTCGATTATTTGCCAGTGATATGGATGGAACAATTTTACAAGACCATTCTACGATTCATCCAGATAATGTAAAAATGGTTCACTATTTACAAGAAAAAAATATTCCATTTGTCATTTGCTCAGGAAGAGATTTCTACCAAGCTTCCCTTTGCTTAGAACCTGCAAATATTCAATGCCCCATCATTGGATTAAATGGAGCCGTTATCTATAAAGAAGACGGCACCATTTTAAAAGAAGTCACACTTTCTCATGAGGATACACGTAAACTTATTCAAGTAATTGAGAAATATCATAACAATTGGGATATGATGACTTCAAAAGGATTATTCTCTTTACACTTCGCAGAAAAATTTGCAAAAAGAGTGGCTACTTTTAAAGAAAATCATCCAGAGCTTACTCCTGAAGAATTTGAAGCTGAACTTGATAAATTAAAAAAACTTTTTGATGCAACAGATGTTTCTAATATCGAGGAAGTTTTAGAGGACCCAACGATCAAAATTTATAAAGTCTTAACTTCCAATTACGAAGCTGAAGATTCATTAATGGAAATTAAATCTTATGTCGAACAAGAACTTCCTAATCTAGTTGTTACTTCTTCTTTTAAAACAAATATTGAAGTAACTCACAAAGATGCTCAAAAAGGAATTGCTCTTCAATACTATGCAAACACTTTAGGGATTTCAATGGATGAAGTTTTTGCAATTGGCGACAATTCAAATGATGTCTCCATGTTAAAAATTGCTGGATATAGTGTTTCTATGGGAAATGCGAATCAAGAAGCGATGAATACTGCTACACATCAAACAGATGATAACAAACATGGTGGTGTCGCCAAAGCCATTCAAAAATGTTTAGATCAACAACAGTAATACATTACCTCCTTATGGGGGTAATTTTTTTATAAATAGTCCTTTTTAATAGTAAGAGGAGGTGATTTTATGGAAGCAGATTTTCTTCAACCACTCATTGCTTTAATTAGTAATATGGGATTTCCAATTGCGATGAGTATTTATCTACTTCATCGAATGGAACAAAAACTTGATACAATGATTAATCTTTTAAGTGAACTCAATCATCATTTAAAGAAAGATTGACTCAACAGCAGTTCTTATGTCATAAAATGTAACATGACATGAGAACTGTTTTTTGTTTTTCACATTAAAGTCTAGTAAAATAAACTCACATTAATTTTTAACAACTTGGAGGTCTTTATGAAAATACATACGAACATTAAGAAAAAGAGCTTCTGGATTAGCTTATTAGGAATTTTATTTTTCCTTCTTTCTAGTCCAATTGAAGCTGCAACAAAAAAATATACCATTGCAACAGACACAACTTTTGCCCCATTTGAATTTCAAGATACTTCTGGAAATTATGTTGGAATTGATATGGATTTAATCAAAGCAATCGCAAAAGAGGAAAATTTTGAAATCGAAATTAAAGCTTTAGGATTTAACGCTGCTATTCAAGCTTTAGAAGCTGGACAAGTAGATGCTGTTATTGCTGGAATGAGTATAACAGATGAAAGAAAACAAAAATTCGACTTCACAGATTCATACTTTGATAGTGGTATCGGAATGGCAGCAAGTACTTCAAGCAATATTAGCACTTACGAAGAACTTCGCGGTAAAAACGTCGCGGTAAAAATCGGTACACAAGGGGCAAGTTTCGCTTCTTCTATTCAAGAAAAATACGGATTTACTATTTCAACATTTGAAGATTCAGCAAATATGTATCAAGATGTAGTCAGTGGAAATAGTGTTGCTGCTTTTGAAGATTATCCAGTTTTAGGTTATGCAATTCGCAGCAATCACTTACCAATGACACTAACTTCTTATAAAGAACAAGTTACCCAATATGGAGTTGCCGTCTTAAAAAATCAAAATACTGAATTTATTGAAGCATTTAATCGTGGCTTAGCTACTTTAAAATCTAACGGTGAGTACGATAAAATCATTAATAAATACATTGGAACAGATGATTCAACAACTGCTTCTACTGAAGATACAAGCTTGTTTGGATTATTAAAAACAAATGCTTCAACTCTTTTAAGTGGATTATGGAATACGATTTGGATTACATTTGTTTCACTAGCTATTGCAACTGTTATCGGTGTTCTTTTAGGACTAATGAGAACTAGCCGTATTTCTATTTTAGAAACAATTGCAACTCTTTACATTGACTTTATGCGTGGTATTCCACTAATTGTTCTAACATTCTTTATTTATTTTGGAATTCCTCAAGCCTTTAATATTCGTTTAGATGCAACAGTTGCAGCTATTTCAACTTTAGGATTAAATGCTGCAGCATATATCGCAGAAATAGTTCGTGGTGGTATTAATGCAATTGATAAAGGACAAAGCGAAGCAGCCATGAGTTTAGGGTTACCTTATTACAAATCAATGCAAAAAATTATTTTACCGCAAGCAATTCGTTTAATGGTTCCATCATTTATTAACCAATTTGTGATTACATTGAAAGATACTTCAATTTTATCAATCATAGGACTTGTAGAATTGACACAAACTGGTAAAATAATTATTGCAAGAAACTTACAATCAAGTTCAATGTGGTTTATTGTTGGTATGATGTACTTAATCGTTATTACTCTATTAACAAAAATTTCAGCACGTTTAGAAAGGAAGGCATAAGATGGCAATTATTGAAGTAAAAGGCCTTAAAAAAAATTACGGTGAATTAGAAGTCTTAAAATCGATTGATTTAGAAATCGAAGAAGGACAAGTAGTTTGTATTATCGGTCCTTCTGGATCCGGTAAATCAACATTTTTACGTTGCTTAAATCGTCTAGAAAAAACAACAGCAGGAAAAGTTATTGTTGATGGATATGATTTAACTGATAAAAATACAGATTTAAACTTTGTACGTCAAGAAATTGGAATGGTATTCCAACACTTTAATTTATTCCCTCATTTAACAATTAAAGAGAATATTACATTAGCTCCTGTTGAATTAGGACGTGAAACAAAAGAAGATGCAGACAAACATGCCTTAGAATTATTAGGAATGGTTGGACTTGAAGATAAAGCAGATGTATATCCAAAAACATTATCTGGTGGTCAAAAACAACGTGTAGCCATTGCTCGTGCTTTAGCAATGAAGCCGAAAATGTTATTATTCGATGAACCAACTTCTGCTCTTGACCCTGAAATGGTTGGGGATGTATTAGAAGTAATGCAACAATTAGCAAAAGATGGGATGACTATGGTTGTTGTAACTCACGAAATGGGATTTGCCCGTGAAGTAAGTGACCGTGTAATTTTCATGGATGGTGGATATATCGTTGAAGATGGGACACCGGAACAAATCTTCAAAAATCCGCAACACAGTCGTACACAAGACTTTTTAAATAAAGTGTTACATTAATAGTAAAAGAAGACTTTTGGAAAATCCAAAAGTCTTTTTGTTCGATAAAGGAATGGAAAAGAATGAACGAAAAAGAAATTATTATTAAGATTCAAAGAGAAATGAAAAAATTTTTTACTCAAGAAACAACTGGTCATGATTGGTATCATATTGAGAGAGTATGGAAAAATGCCAAAAAACTAGCTACACATTATCCTGAATCCAATCATCTACAGATTGAGTTAGCTGCCCTACTTCATGATCGATATGATTATAAAATTGTCGAAAATGTAGAAGAAGCTAAGCGGGAAGTGAGAGATTTATTAGTACAACATGGATTAACAGAAGAATTAATTGAAAAAATTCTCTATTCCATTGATGCAGTTGGGTTTCGTAATGGGAAAAATCCTCTTCAACCTATTTCAATTGAGGATAAAATTGTTCAAGATGCGGATCGACTAGATGCGATTGGTGCTATTGCGATTGCTCGTACTTTTGTTTATTCAGGTGCGCACCAACGTCCGATTTATACAGGAGAGCCTCAAGATGTGTTAGAAAAAGCTCATGAGCTTGAAGACACCGCTATTGGACATTTTTATGAAAAATTATTAACTCTAGCTGATACTTTACATACTCTAGAAGCTCGTGAAATTGCAAAAGGACGACATGAATTTATGAAAGCATATTTAACACAATTTTTCGCAGAATGGGAAGGATTAAAGTAAAACTTTGTTACTCGTGGATAGAAAGAAAAAATCATTTTTACTGTTGCGGGACGCCAGCAGCTTCGCTTTCGCGAATCTCATGGCTAAAATTTGAGCCTTGGTCTCAAATTTTCCCGTAATATAAGCCACTACCCTCGTGGCTTATATTACTGCTACGGTAAAAATGTTTTTTCTTTCTATTCACTCTCTTTAATGTAAAAAGTGCATGGGACTATACTGTTTCTGTAAAATTTGTTTTATCATTATAGAACCAATTCTCAAATCTTGAATCTTCTTATCTACAGCAAGGGCAATTACTTTAAGAACAGGTAATCTACATTCTATTGTTTGGTTACTAATAACATCTATTTCAACATTATCTATAGCAATTATATAAAAAGCAACAATCTTATCATTTAAAATAAGAAAATGTGTTCTACTCACTGCACTGGAATTATACTCAACAGCACGTCAAAATATAAAAAATTTTTTTCTAATAGGATTTATACGGAATAAAGTTAAAAAACTTTACAGGTGAATAGAAACAGAAAAATTTTCATAGTAGCAGTAATAAAAGCCACTGAACTTGTGGCTTTTATTACAAGGAAAAATTGAGACCCTAGGCTCAATTTTTAGCCAAGAGACCCGTAAGGGGCTACTGGCGTCCGGCTACCATGAAAATTTTTCTGTTTCTATTCGCTTTTCGTCCGTCCAATGAAATAGACTTTTCCCAGTAGCATGAGTATTATCAGCCGGATTTGGCTGATAATACAGGAAACTTCGAGACCTAGGCTCGAAGTTTAGGCATGAAACCGAAGGTTTGCTGCCGTCCTTTGCTACATTCAGAAAAGTCTAATTTCATGTCTTTTACAATAATTCAATACGCTTTATAAAGTCTTTGTTACTCTTCGTTTCTCTTAATTGCTTCACGATTTGCTCGCTCGTTTCAAGTCCGTCACCCTTCATCGTGTTACGAACTTTCCAAACCGCTTCTAAAACATGAGGTTCCAGTAAAATCTCCTCTTTACGAGTACCTGAACGTTTCACATCAATAGCCGGAAACACACGTCTTTCTGCTAATTCACGAGATAAATGCACTTCCGCATTTCCTGTTCCTTTAAACTCCTCATAAATGACATCATCCATACGGCTTCCTGTTTCAATTAAAGCAGTTGCTAAAATCGTTAAACTTCCACCATCTTCAATATTTCTTGCAGAGCCAAAAAATCTCTTAGGACGATAAAAAGCAGCTGGATCAATTCCCCCACTTAATGTACGACCAGAAGGTGGAATCGTTAAATTATACGCACGAGCTAAACGTGTAATACTATCTAATAAGACAATGACATCACGACCATCTTCTACTAAACGCAATGCACGCTCTAACACTAATTCACTCACTTTAATATGATGTTCCGGTGTTTGATCAAAAGTTGAAAATACAACTTCAGCATCCACTGTACGCTCAATATCCGTTACTTCTTCCGGTCGTTCATCAATTAATAAAATAATTAATTCTGCTTCAGGATAGTTTGTTGTAATCCCATTTGCAATTTCTTTTAATAAACTTGTTTTACCAGCCTTCGGAGGCGCTACGATTAAACCACGTTGTCCAAACCCAATTGGACAAATTAAATCCAACATTCTTGAAGCAATTCTACCCGTTGTCGTTTCTAATTTGATTTGTTCTTCAGGATACAATGGCGTTAATCCTGGAAAATGATCCCTTTCTTTTGCTTCTTCAGGATCTTTCCCATTTACTGCACCCACTTGCATCAACCCGTTAAACTTTTCACCCGTACGTGGAGGACGAGCAGGTCCTGAGACTAAATCTCCATTTCTCAAGGCAAATCTACGAATTTGAGAAGAAGAAATATAAATATCTTCCTGACTAGTAGAATAGTTAATTGGACGAAGGAAACCAAACCCTTCCGCATTATTAATATCTAATACCCCTTCTACTTGGAAGAATCCCGTTGCTTCTTCTTGAGCTCTCATAATTGCTAGAGCTAATTCTTTTTTATTCATTTGCCCATAATAAGGAATTTTATAATGCTTCGCAAAAGCATACATTTCTTTCAAAGTCTTTTGTTGCAAGACTGGTAAAGTTACTGTTTCAATTGTTTCTGACATTTTAATCCTCTTCAATCATTTGGATATCAGCACCTAATTGCTGTAAATTTTCAACAATATGAGAATACCCTCTTAAAATATGTTCAATATTACTGATTTTTGTTGTTCCTTTAGCCATTAAACCAGCGATTACTAACGCTGCACCTGCACGTAAGTCACTAGCAGCAACTTCACATCCCGTTAAAGGAGTTGGACCATTAATTGAAATCACATCATTTTCAACTCGACCTTTAGCTCCCATACGATTTAATTCAGGAATATGATTCACACGTTTTGGGTAAATCGTATCGATAATTTTAGCTTCTCCTGTTGCTTTCATTAATAATGGTGTAATCGGTTGTTGTAAATCTGTCGCAAAACCGGGATAAGGCAATGTTTTAATGCTGACTGCTTTAAGTTCTTTAGATGGGAAAACATGAATATCTTCCTCACCAATGGTCATTTTAACGCCCATTTCTTCCATTTTTGCTAAAAATCCTTCAATATGTTCGAAGATTACATTTTTTACAGTAACTCCTTCACCCACTGCTGCTGCAATCGATAAATACGTTCCTGCTTCAATTCTATCTGGAATAATCGTATGACGGCATCCATGTAATTCTTCCACACCTTCAATACGAATAACGCTTGTACCTGCACCTTTGATATTAGCGCCCATTTTATTTAATAGATTCACGACATCAATAATTTCAGGTTCTCTTGCAGCATTTTCAATAATCGTTTTACCTTTTGCACGAACAGCTGCTAATAAAATATTAATTGTTGCTCCTACAGATACAACGTCCATATAAATACGAGTTCCTGTTAATCCTTGTCCGTTTGTTGATAAATAAATGGCTCCCATTTCATTACGAACATCCGCTCCTAATGCTTTGAACCCTTTAATATGTTGGTCAATCGGTCTTGGTCCTAAGAAACATCCTCCTGGAAGTCCAACAACTCCTTCACCAAATTTTGCAAGAGTCGCACCCATAAAATAATACGAAGCTCTCATACTTTGAATTTTTCCACTTGGCATTGGAATGGATAACATATTCGTTGGATCAATGGTCAATACTCCTTCTTCAAAAGTAGTATGAACATTAAAATCTTTCAAAATTTCAATTAATGCGGCTACATCTTGAATATCTGGAACACCTTCTAATACAACTGGTTCTGATGCTAAAATAGCAGCTGGAATTAAAGCTACTGTACTATTTTTAGCACCGCTAATGGTTACTTCTCCAGTTAGTGGTTTTCCTCCATTAATGACTAATTTTCTCATTGATTCAAATCCTCTCATAACATCTTCTCTTCCATTATACCATGCCTTTACAAAAAGGCATACTTAAAACTTTCTCGAAAATTGTCACCCGTTTATCTATGTTAAGTTGACAATTCCTTCTAATCTTTATACAATTTGAATCAAATAAAGGGGGATTTTTTATGAAAACAAAAGAGGCTGTTTTACTCTATCTTCAAGAACATACTGGTGAACCAATTTCTGGAGAAATAATGGCACTAGCTTTAAATAAATCACGAACTTCAATCTGGAAAGCTATCCAATCTCTAAAAAAAGAAGGCTACTCTATTGAATCTTCTACAAATAAAGGATATACATTATCTGAAAATAATGATGTATTATCTGAGCAACAAATCATCCAAGAACTGATTCAACAGCATCATCCAATCGATTGGAACATTCAAACTATGGAAAGTACGACTTCAACAAATGATTTGGCAAAAATTTACGCAAATCAGAACTCCACTACTCCTGCAATCTTTATAAGCGAAGAGCAAACAGCTGGTAGAGGTCGTTTAGGAAGAACATTCATTTCTCCTGCTAAATCAGGATTATATATAAGTCTCTGTTTATTTCCAACTGTTGCATTAGAAGATTTGTCTCTCATTACTTGTGCCACAGCTGTTGCTTGTATAGAAACGATAGAACAATTAACCGGTAAATCTCTAGATATTAAATGGGTAAATGATTTATTTTATCAAGATAAAAAAGTTGGGGGCATTTTGACAGAGGTCATTAGTGATTTTGAGTCTCAACAAGTTCAAGCACTCATTGTTGGAATAGGAATTAATTTAATTGACTCACCTCAATCATTCCCTGAAGAGTTACACTCAATTGTTGGGAGCGTTTTTTCTTCAAAAGAAGAATATAATGAATCTTCTTTCAATCGTAATCATTTTATTGCTCAATTTTTAGAAAAATGGACATTTTATTATCAAAATCTTTCTAAGAGAGACTTTATCGAGTCTTATAAAGAACATTCTAATGTAATTGGAAAATCCATCAAAGTTATCGAAGGAACCCATGTTTATGATGCTATGGCAAAAGATATTGACGAGAATGGACATTTAATCATCGAAAAAGAGAATAACACATTACACTCATTATCGTATGGTGAGGTAAGTATTCGTACGAAATAATAAATTAATTTATAGGTTTATCAATAGTTATATAGAAAATAGAAGTCTCGCAAAAGCGAAACTTCTTTTTTTCAACTTTTCTAAGAGTATCCTCTTTAAATTCTATGATTATTCTGTTGATAATAATTAGTTTTCTTAAATTCAGAAAGTTCCTTATATACAGTAATTGTTTTATTTTCTACCACAATATACTTAGAATACTTTGAAAGATTTTCTTCATGAAGAACATGACTTGATATCATCAAGAAATCCGTATGTTTCAATAAATATTTTTCAATAGAACTTGACTGCTTAGTACTTAACCCTTGAAAAGGTTCATCTAAAAGTAGGCTACTTCCATGACTTAAAATCCTTGCTAAATTAATACGTTTTATTTGCCCGCCTGATAGATTTTTTCCTTGATAGTCAATCATTTTTGGAAATTTATTATCAATTTCAAAAATATTATTCAAGTCTTCTGAAACTAATTCATTAGAAAATAAAATATTAAAACTTAACGAGTCTTTAAAAATAAAATCTTTTTGATAAGCTATATTTAAAATTGAATTTTTAGGTTCAATAATATAATCTCCTTCATCTAAGGGGATGTTCCCTTTTACGAGGTTTAATAAAATACTTTTACCTGCTCCACTTTCTCCTACCACCAGTACCTTATCTTTATTAGTTAAATCTAGTTGGATATTCTTTAAAATCAGATTTCCTCCAAGTGAAACGTTACCTGACTTTATTGATATTTTTTCTACAGGCAAATACTTTTGCTGAGACTTAGTGATATCCTTTTGTAACACTTCCTCAACTTTTTCTCTAATAGTTTTTACCGAATTAAATTGATTATAAATATTAATCGCTAATTTTACGGGTGTGATAATTCTGTTTGAGGCAAAAAATACGGCAATTAAATTTGACAAACTTGTTTGCTGTGACATCACAAAATATCCCCCTATAGCAAGTGGAAAAATATAACATAAAATAGATATACATCCAATTACAAGTATTGATAAAGATTGCATATTATTAAGCATCAAAAAAGATTTTTCTGTTTCTAATGCTCTTGAAAAAAATCTTTTGATAAAGATAATTTCGGTATGAAATTCTTTAATTTCTTCTGAAGATTCAATAGTTTCGTTTAGAGTTTCAGTATAGTCTTGATTTAAATTTGACCAATTCTTCGTTCTATCCGCTAAGACTTTTTTAAACAACACTGGTACTATAGATGGAATGAGAGAAAATGCTAAAAAGATGAATGCTAAAGCAGAATCTATAAAAAAACTATAAACAAAAGCTGTAAAGGCATAAAAAATATACAAATACATATCAAAAAAAGGAATAATATAATTTGTTTCTAATAATTTTAGATCGTTCATAAAAAAGGAAATGGTTTCTTTTTTTACTTCTGCTTCTGAGTAAGACCTCGAATCTTGCAACAAAAAGTTTTGCATAATTTTTTGCTTTATATATAGATTAGCATCAAAAATAAACTGATATTTCATACGGTTGTAAATGTAATTTGACAATAACACTATAGCATAAATCAGAAGAATACTAATGATTAATTTCATAAAATCTTGAGAATTATCTTGACTAGTTAAGTCAATTAAATTTTTAAACAACGAAGATATTAAAACTCCATCTAATGAAGCTAATATCATAATAAAAAATATCAGTAAATATTTAGAAACATTCCATACTTTATAAATCATGATTACCACCACACACTAAATATAAATTGTTGCAAGCTAGCTAACTTTTCTATTTTTTACTAACTTTATCATAAGAAACACCCTCTATTTATAAACGCTTTCATATTCATGATATCACTATTTTGGGTGATGTCAATGAATTATTTCTTCACAGTAGCAAAAATGGCAGAAGCCACACTATTGGCTCCTGCCATAAGGATTTATGTCCTTTGCTACTTCAGATAAGTCCTATTTTAACTCATCTGTTAATTCGTATAATTGATCCACTAATTTTCCTACATAAGCAATGGCTTCTTTTAGTGGTTGTTCTGTTGAAACATCACATCCAGCATGACGTGCTAAGTCTTTCGCAGAAAGGCTACCACCTAATGCTAATGTATCTTTCCAAACTTGAGCTTGAGAAGGATCTTCCTCAATCTTATTCGCAATTGCTGTACCAATTGTTAAACCAGCAGAATAAGTATATGGATATAATCCCATATAATAGTGAGGTTGACGCATCCAAGTTAGTTCAGCTCCTTCATTCACTACAAGGCTATCGCCGAAGAACTCTTCCATCACTTCACGTTTTACTTTAGATAACACATCTGCATTTAACATTTCATTATTATCTACCATTTTATAAATACGATCTTGGAATACTGCTTCTAAATAGTGAGTTACCATATTATGGAAATAAGTACGACTAATCATATTACTAATAACCCAACGTTTGAAACGAGCATCTGTACTATTTTTCAATAAATAATTTGAAACAATGACTTCGTTACAAGTTGATGGAGCTTCTACAAAGTATAATGAACATTCATTATTAAACATTGTTAACTCTTCTCCAACACGTTTAAAGTGGTATGCATGTCCTAATTCATGGGCTAATACGAATACTTCATTCATTTTTCCAGTCCATGATAATAAAATATAGCTCGCTACTTTTGGAACAGTCGCACAGAATCCACCAGTACTCTTACCAATATTTTGTGGGAAGTCAGTCCAACGTTTGTCGTAACTTTCATCAATCATATCTTTATAATCTTCCCCTAAAATACCAAGAGCTTTCTTCAAATAGTCTCTAGATTCTTCAATGGACATATCCACTTCGTAATCAGGATCCAAATTAATTTTACAATCTGCAAATTGCATATCTTGAATACCATGTTCTTTTGCTAATAAACGAATATAACGTTGAATATGAGGCGCTAAATCCGTCATTAATGTACGAATTTGACGATCGTATAATTCACGATCACCATCTTGTTGATCTAATAAGTAATCAATAACGCTATCATAACCACGCATCGTTGCAATCATTTTTTCTTTTTTAATCGTTGAGATATATTCATTCGCAACTGTATTTTTGTAACGATTTAATGTTTTATAGAAACTTTTCGCTGCATTACGACGAACTTCTGTATGATTATCCATCTCATGTAAGTTTTCATATAATACAAAACTATTTTCATAAGTTTTTCCATCAGCTTCAAATGAATCAAATTCCATATCTTCATGTTTTGTTACTTCATACAACTGATAGAAACTTGGTAAGCTTGACATATTTGATAAAACTTGTTCTGCATCTTTTGATAAAGTATGAGCTTTGACACGAATAATTTTTTCAATGAAGTAAGCTAAATCTGGACGTTTTTCTGCCACAAATTGACGTAATAAACTTTCTTCTAGTCCTACGATTTCAGTATCATAGAAACTCATGTTTTGTGCCCAAGTACTTGCTAATTGTTCAAATAAAGTTGCATTTTCAATCACTGTATCATTGAAACGGTCTACAGTCATTGGTAATTCTGCATAATGAGATAAACGGTAGAATGTTTCATATAAAGCTTCATATTCTGCAGTTGCTGCAGTTAATATTTCTAAATCTGCCAATTTATCTTCATATTTTTCTTTAAAGCTCTTTAATTGAGCTTCTGTTTCCTTTAATGTTGTACGATACGCTTCATCACTTGGATATAATAAACTCATATCCCAAGTAATTGATTGATCGACTTCACTACGTTTTACTAATTTTACATCACTCATGTGTATCCCTCCATACATTCTTTTGTATTGCTATTATAGCATATTATTTTTCATTCTCTAGTGTATTCGTCATAAAACTATCTTCCATTAATCCATTCATTACTTCTGTAATCAATTCCGTATGAATCGCCTGCGTACAATCCTTCTTATTCCAACCATGAACAACTAAATTAGATAAGACTAATTCATTAATATGATACGAAACCGTGGCCGAAGTAATGCCCAGTTGTTCCGCAATTCCTTTCACACTCTTTGTACCCTTTGCAATTTCGCAAAAAATTTGATACCTTGTTTTATCTCCTAAATTCTTAAAAACATTAATTCGTTCTTGTTGTTTATCCAATCTTGTTTGGATCACATGTTGAATCACTTCTAATGATTTTGCCCCTAATATTAAGAGTTCAGAATCTTGAAAATAGAAATCAGATAATAATAAGGTTGGAATGACTGAAATTTCATCCGATGTCCAGTCAATTTCTTCAATTTCCTTTGTTCCAGTAAAAGCCTCTGCTAAAATCGTTGGATGCTCATGAATCGTAGCTTCAAATTCCGTATAAGATTTTTCTAAAATCGGTAAATATTCTGCATACACTTTCTCAAAGATTGGCTTCAATGTTTGATGCAAAGAAATAAAATCTTCAACAAACCTTTTAGGATCGGACATAATCGTAAAGTAATTCCAACGTACAGTATCATCAATTGGCAGATTTTTTAAGAAATCTAGAAAAGCAAATTGATTTTCTAATAATTCTGCAACTTTATCTTCGACACTTGCTTCTTCTTCATCTTGCTTTACAATATTTGTCATCAATTGTTGCTTAATTTGACTTTCATCCATCGAATGTAAAACTTCAGCATACTCATCAAAAGAATGATAACGGAGCACATTTTTTACATTGACAAAAAAAATTCGTAAAGCATCATCCTTATAAAAATAGAGAATATTATCTTTATAAGGTTCCAACGGAATACTTATATGTCTCATTTCTTCTACAATAACTTCTAATTCTTTTTCTAAAGGTGATGAAGGACGTTCTTCATCTCGATCCTTTTTCAATATTAATATTGGATACAGCAGCTGATTGACAAACTCCATCTGCTCTTGTTTAAATTGCATTTTCCCCCTCCTGACTAGAATCTTGATACATTCGATTCGCTACTATTAAGAATACCACTAATCCCACAATAGAAACAGCTAAACATACCGTTGCATTAAAATTATCTAAAATGATTCCAAAAACTAATTGACCAATTGGAACAGAAATCGTAGCTAACATTCCCATTGTTGTTCCAATTCTTCCTAAATATTCTTCTGGAACCATTTTAGCACCTAAAGTTGATAATTGAATATTAATATACGTTGCTAAAACAGAAACAAGGATAAAGCCAATAAGAATACCAGCTACCGGCATCCATTGATTCAATGAAAACATATCACGTGCCATTGTTCCACACATAACTACGAATAGTCCAACAACAAATCCACCCGTATACTTCAATAATAAGTGAACAGGTTCTTTACTTTCTTTGATTAGACGATACGCAATTAGTGGAGAAATCATACTCACTACTGCTACAAATGATTCAAACATACTAAATTCTGTATTTGAAAATTCCAACGTAACCCTGATAAAGTAAGTAATCACAATACCAAATATAGGAGACATTAAAAAATTAATAAATAACGCTAACAATACAATAATAATAAGATTTGGAATGTCGAACGCAATTTTAATGCCATCTTTGAAATCTGTCCAAAAACTATTCACAACGGATTGTTCTTCTGCCATTTGTTTTTGAACTTTACGTTCAGGAATTTTCATAAATGCATAACCCATCATTGTAAAAAATAAAATACATCCCGAAATAAATAAAGACCCTGTAATAGAAAAAGTCGAATAAATAAATGCAGCTACAAACGGCGTAATAATATTCACAATTCCATTATCCACTTGCATCCAAGTATTCGCTAGAGCTAATTGATTTTCTTCTACAATTGCTGGCAAAACACTCATCATTGGACCCGATTGAAAAACTTCTACTAATTCTAAAATAATAACCAAAACATAAATCGCTACAAGAGATAAATTACTTGTCAAATAAGTTCCCGCTCCAAATGCAAATAATGTAATTACCGTCATCAGTGTTGTATAAACCAAGCCTTTTTGTCGATCCACACGATCTCCCCACACACCTGCAATTGGTGAAAATAGTATTCTAGGGAAGATAATAATTGAAAGAATACTAGCAAAAGCCGTTGCAGACCCCGTCTTATCTAACACATAGAGCGACAAAGCATATTGAATAATATTACTCGCCGCTCCCGCAAATGTACTGCTAAACCATAATTTTCTAAAATTTGCATTATTTAATATGATATCCATAAAATTTCACTCTCACTTTCTAATAAAGTTAGATAACTGTCTAACTTTATTAGAAGTTTACAACTAAGAAATAAAAAAGTCAACAAAAATTAGAGATTTATCTAACTTTTGTTGACATTCTATTTTATTACATTTCTGGATTCCATTTTCCAGCAGAATCTACATAATAATTTCCTACCCATGTATCACGAGCTAATTCACCATTTTGACCTAAATAGTATGAATCTTTCCAATATTCACGAGCAAATTTTCCATTACCAAGTAAGTAAAACCAGTTTTGATAATTCGCATCATAAATCCATTCTCCACTAGCCATGTAACCACCAGCTTCTAAATAGTAGTCACCTTTCCAAGTATTTTCAAGGTATTCTCCATTTTCATCTAAATAGAACCAACTTGAGTAATTCTCATCATAAATCCATTGAGAAATCATTTTTTCTCCATTTTTATAATAATGACGATTTACCCAACCATTTAATACTTTATTCGAAGTTGCAGCTTTAAAAGCTGTTCTAAAGCTACGATAATTTCCTTTTGCAGTAGAAATTTTTGAAGTATCTCCACTCATTTCAACATTAACGGTAGCAGAACCATTTCTTCCTAAATAGTTTTCAGCAAGATTGGATTCAAATCCATTTGATTTTAACCACTCAGTATTTGTAAAAGCTTGTGCAGTAATGATTCCTTTTCCATCTTGTTGGAAAGCTACTAAAGCTGTATGAGTAAAATCAGGACGAATTAAATTCCAATAATGTCCTGTTTGTTCCCCAACTTCTAATGGTTGATTATTTACTTTTGATTTTATATAAGCAGCTTTTTCACCATAGAAATACTCAATTCCTTCTAAAACTCCAGAACGATTCCAAGCTAAGTTTTCACCATAACTACGGACATTATCTTTTACAATACTAAATGGATCACTTTCTCCATTTGGACGACTATGTGCTAATAATACGGAAGCTTCTACAGAACGAATTTCTGCAATTTTTTCTAAAGCTGTTGACCATTTAATGGGTACATAACGGTCTACTAACCCTTCCTCATAAGCTTCTTTACGAATTTCATTAATACGATTAATAATCGCTTCTTTACTATCAGATACATATGTCCCACTTACAGCTGTTTCTTCAGCAAATGCTGTTGTATTCTGGCTATACGTACTAACTGTAAAAAGTGTTAAAGCTGAAAGACAGCCAATAAATAGTTTTTTATATTTCATAGTTTTCCCCCTATTCAAACTTTGCAACTAGTATACACGAAAATAATGTCAATCATGGACCAGTTCTGTAACAATTTGATGTCATTTTCATATCTAAATATCAAAAATTTCTATCAAATCTATTGCCCTATTTTTTTCCACAATTGTCCTGTCCATTCTTGGACTTTTGACCATAATTGTTTACCAGTTTCCTCTGCTTTTTGAATGATTTCATCTACATTTAATGACGAATCTTTTTTCTCAGTAGTTACAGCAGGAGCGACACCAAATGGTGTATTTTTTGGAGATGTACTTAATAATCCATACATTTCTAATTGGAATAAAGGCCCCACTCCATGTGTACTTGATACAGCAAGAGAATATTTTGCAGAATCATCATATCCCATCCAAGTCGCAACTACCATATCAGGAGTATACCCAATCATCCACTGATCGCGGGCTCCTTCTTCTCCATTAACTGTTTCAGTTGTCCCCGTTTTCCCTGCAATCGTGTAACCTGCAGGAGCAGCATTTGCTCCACCACCACCAGGCGCATAAACCGTTAATAACATACTTGTCATTTTATCAGCAACTGTTTCACTCGTTACTTTATTTGTTTGAGGGGTTGTATTATCAACAATCACTGCGCCCGTTGCATCTATAATTTTAGTCACAAATCTACCTTTTGCACGAACACCTTTATTAGCAAAAGTTGTATAAGCCGATGCCATTTCCATTGGAGAAACTCCCTTTGTTAGTCCCCCTAATGCAATTCCTAAATATTCATCCTCTGGAACCGTTGAAATTCCAAACTGATGAACTTTCTCGACACCTTTTTTCAAGCCTAATTGATCAAGTAACCAAACTGCAGGAGCATTCCAACTTAAACTTAATGCTTCAGTCATTGTTACAGTTCCCTTATTTTGGTGATTCCAGTTTTCAGGAGTATATTTTTCTGGACCATATGAACGTTTTTCATCTACCAACGTAGAATTAGGTTCATATCCTTCTTCTAAAGCTAACGTATATACGGCTAAAGGTTTAAACGTTGATCCAGGTTGAACTTTCATTTGAGTCGCACGGTTAAATCCTCTAAAAGTATGCTTCCCTGCTCCATCAATTCTTCCTCCAACTACAGCTAACACATTCCCTGTTTGAGGTTCCATCGCAATAGAAGCAGCTTGAGCTTTTGTCCCATCATCATAAGCAGGATACAATTGAGTATTTCCAAATGTTTCTTCCATATCTGCTTGTAATTTTTGATTTAATCCAGTATAAATCCGATACCCTTTATTAAATAAATCCTCTTCCTTAATACCATAATTTTGAGTAATTTCATTAATCACTGCATCAAAATAATAAGGATAACGATATCTTGAATTGGCTACATAACTATCTACAAGAACGATATCTGATTCCGAAGCAATATTAGCATCTTGCTCACTAATCTTTCCATTTGCTACCATTAATTGTAATACCGTAGCTCGTCTTTTTACGGTAGCATCATAATGATCGATAGGATTATAATAACTTGGTGCCTTTAAAGAACCAGCAAGTATTGCTGATTCACTAATGGATAAATCTGCAGCACTTTTCCCAAAATAACGTTGAGCAGCATTTTCAATTCCATATGCACCATTACCAAAATATGCATTATTCAAATACATCTCTAAAATTTGATCTTTTGTATAATGTTTTTCAATTTCAAAACTTAAAAAAAGTTCTTTTGCTTTTCTTAAAAATGTTTGATCTAATGTTAAAAATGTATTCTTTGCCAATTGCTGTGTTAACGTACTACCTCCACCAACAATATTTCCACGATGAAGAATTAATCCAGCAACAGCACGAAGAATTCCAATCGGATCAAACCCTTTATGATCATAAAAACGTTTATCTTCTGTAGAAATAACTGCATCTTTCATCGAAGTAGAAATATTATCTATGGATACATATTCTGCTTTCGAGATATTTAAAGCACCTGCTTCTTTTGAATCAGCATCATAAATAACGGTTTCTTGAATCATACCTGCCCTTAAACCACTAACATCAGCAGTCTTTGCCCCATATACTAAATAGGCTAAAAAGAAGGCTGTGAAAGTTAGAAAAATTGTACAAAATAGTTTTGTTACATGAAATTTTTTCCAAAATTTTCTAATTCTTTTTAGCCAAGGATGATTCCATATTTTTTTATACCATTTATCTTTTGAACCAATTTCATTCTCGATTTTATCATGACGAGAAGGAATTTTTTGCGGTTCTAAAGGTTGATTGTCATTCATAAAATTCTCTCATTTCTTTAATTTCAATATAATACACCTTATATACGTGTAAGGTATATTACATACATGTACTACTATCGTATCACGAATAAATTTAGCTGACAAATTATAGAACAATATTTTACCATTTATTAAACAACAAAAAAGACTTCTCTTAGTAGCTATCGTCCCTCGCTACTATGAAAGAAGTCTAACTTTTATCCGAACTCCCATAAATATCCGTTAAAACAGAATAGACTTCCCATAGTAGTATGCGTACAAGTAGCCTTTTGGCTACTTGTACTAGGAAACTTTGAGACCTTAGGCTCAAAGTTTAGCCATGAAACCGTAGGTTTGCTGGCGTCCTATACTACTATACAAGGAAGTCAAATTCTGTTCCTCTTACAGGGGAATGATAGTATCCGTTTCTTCGGTAGGATCCTGCGTTGAAACAATCTCAATCATCAACCCATGCGGCAAACAAATACTCGTTTGCCCCACTCTTGAAATCCAACCCGTTTTAACGGCAATTTGGTCAGGACTATTATCTTCCTTATCCCTAATTCTAGTCCCATCTACTTCAATAATATTATATTGCTCATCACTAGGGAAATAAATAAATTCCTCTCTCGGAGTATCCTCTTTCAATTCAAAACGCTGCACTTCTTCACCATTAATCGTAACAACAGCATAAATCTTTGCTTCTTCAGTTGAAGTTGTCATCTGTTGCACTGCAAAAATTGCATTTGGTAAAAACGATAAAATAAATAAGGCAATTACAATAATAATGTCATAAGGCTTCACTAAATGTTGATATTTCTTAAATTTTTCCTTCATAAATCCTCCATTAAAATTATTAGCCCTTCTATTTTACAAAAAAATACAAATTTAAACAACCAAAAAGGTAAAAGAAAAAGACTTCTCATAGTAGATTACGCATGAAACCGAAGATTTGCTGCCGTCCTTTACTACTATATAGAGAAGTCTATTTCGTTACGTCTTCTCATGAATATCCGCAAAAAAAGAAAAGACTTCTTATAGCAGTATGCGTAACAGCAGCCACACTTGTGGCTACTGTTACTAGGAAATTTTGAAACTATAGGCTCAAAATTTAGCCATGAAACCGAAGGTTTGCTGCCGTCCTATACTGCTATGAAAGAAGTCTAATTTATTACGCACTCTCGTAAATACCCGATAAAACAGAAAAGACTTCTCATAGTAGTAAGCGTACAAGTAGCCTCTTTTGGCTACTTGTACTAGGAAACTTTGAGACCTTAGGCTCAAAGTTTAGGCATGAAACCAAAGGTTTGCTGCCGTCCTTTACTACTATATAGAGAAGTCTATTTATATTCCTTAACCTAGACGTTGACGAGCATCCGCTGCACGCTGGAACGCTTGTCCAATGTAGTTGATACATAACATCATTACTAAGATTAAAATTGTTGCAGGTAACCATACCCACATTTTGTTTTCAATAATATCTTGAGTTTTCGCTGCAGAAATTAATGTTCCTAAAGAAGGAGTTGTATATGGTAAACCAAAACCTAAGTATGTTAAACCAGTTTCAATACCAATATTTCCTGCTAAACGTAAAATTAAGTTAACAATGATTAATGAACTAATATTAGGTAAAATCTCACGGAACATAATTTGTAAATCACTAGAACCTAAAGTCTTAGATGCATTTACATAATCTAAACTAGCTTCTTGTAACGTACGAGTTCTGAATAAACGAGCTGAACCAACCCAGTAGAACAATGTCATAATTAAAATAAAGTGGAATAATGTATAGTTTGGAATTACTGTTACGAATACGATGATAATCATTAATGTTGGTAAAATCATGATGAAATCAACAATACGCATTAATGTAGTATCAACCCATTTACCATAGTAACCAGAAATTAAACCAACGATAATCCCGATAATACAAGTTAAAATAGTAATTGTGAAACCAATTGTTACAGAGTTACGAGCCCCAATAACTAACATCGCGAATACATCACGACCACCTTCATCAGAACCTAATAAAAATCCATTAACTCCTGGTGCTTTATAACGTTGTAAAATATTTACTTTCAAAGCAGTTGCTTCATTGATGAAGAACGGACCAATGTAAATAAATAAGAAAATTAAAGTTAAGATAATTAATGCTGCAAGAGCAATTTTATCTTTTAAAAATTCACGCACAATAACCTGGAACCCTGTAGGTGGGGTAGATACGGTGCTTTCTTTTGTTACATCTTTTTTATCTTGCGCCATTTGCTACTCCTCCTTTTCTATTGTACGCGAACCCTAGGGTCAACGATACTCATAATAATATCAGATAATAATGTTCCTAATAGTGTTGCTGTACCAAATAGTAATAACAACGCTAAAATAACAGAATAGTCACGAGATGAAATTGAACTTACAAATAAGTTCCCCATTCCTGGATATGAGAAGATGTTTTCAATAAACACTGAACCACCGATTAAACCTGTAAATTCATATCCTAAGAATGCTGCAATAGGTAAAATTGAGTTACGGAAAATGTGACGGTTAAATACCACTTTTTCAGGAACCCCTTTAGCACGAGCTGTACGAACATAGTCTTGACTCTTCGCATCAATTACCCCAGTTCTTAAATATTGAACTGTACCAGTTGTTGATAAAATCGCCATTGTTAATGCAGGTAATAATAAGTGGTGGAATCGATTAATTAAATAAGTAATTGAACCTGGTGATACACCTGAATCAACCGAACCACGAGTTGGGAACCAACCTAATGTATAACCGAATAACCATAATAGAATTAAGGCAAATACGAATGTTGGAATCGAATAAGTAATGAAGTTATAAACAACGATTAACTTATCTGCCCATGAGTTTTGATAACGTCCTGCAACCATCCCTAAAGGTAGTGCAATTAAATACGTTAAAATTAATGTTAATAATGATAACCAAACTGTATTACCAATACGTTCACCAATTAATTTAGTAACAGCATATTTATAAGTATAACTTTGACCAAAGTCTCCTTGGAATGCTTTACCCATCCAACGAACATATTGGATATACCATGGATCATAGAAACCAGCTTTCACACGTAAAGCTTCAATAGTATTAGGATCTGTTTCAGGAGTAATCAGACCTGTAAATGGATCCCCTGGCATCATTTTAGCAATTAAGAATGCCAATAAACTTAAAATTAAAATTTGTGGCACCATTAGTAGCACACGACGTAATATAGTTTTCCACATATTCTAGTTACCTCCCTTTGCTGACGGATTTAACGCAACAAAATGCGAATCTGACAATTGTTGTAAATCGAATACACGACCTTTTTCGTCATAGTACATTGTTTGATTTTCTTGATAGAATTTCTCAGCTTCAATACGACGTAATTTGTTCGCTTCACGGTTTACAGGGTCAATAACTGGAATCGCTGATAATAAACGTTTTGTATAAATATGTTGTGGATTTGCATAAATATCATCTGCTTTTCCTGTTTCAACAAAACGTCCACGATACATAATGAATAATTCATCACACATGTGTTTTACAACCCCAAGGTCATGAGAGATGAATAAATAACTTAAGTTAAACTCATCTTGAATACGTTTCATGTAGTTTAATACTTGCGCTTGTACTGATAAGTCCAAAGCTGATACTGGTTCATCGGCAATAATTAAACGTGGATTACTTGCTAATGCACGAGCTACCCCAATACGTTGACGTTGTCCACCAGAGAATTGGTGAGGGTATTTTAATAATGCTTCTTCTGATAAACCGATGATTTCCATTAATTCAATAACTTTACGACGTTCTTCTTCTGGAGATAAACGGTCAAAGTTACGTAATGGCTCAGCAACGATATCTAAAATACGTTTTTTAGGATTAAAACTTGATAATGAATCCTGGAAAATCATTTGTACATTACGATTGTAATCAGAAGTACGACGACGAGCTTTATTTGTCACATCTTGACCTTCATATAATACTTTACCACTTGTAACTGGCTCTAAACCGATAATTGATTTACCGATTGTTGATTTACCAGAACCTGATTCTCCTACAAGTCCATATGTTTTTCCTTCCTCAATTTCCAATGTAACGCCATCAACAGCATAAACATGATCCGTTACTCGGTTAAAGAAGCCACTTCTAATTGGATAGTGAACTTTTAAATCTTCAATTCTTACAAAACCCATTATGCTTCCTCCCCTTCAAAATGGAAATTTTTATAACATGTACAACGAACAAAATGACCTTTGCCAACTTCGTGTAATGTTGGATTTTCTTCATGTTCTTCTGCAGAAATCCATGGAATACGAGGAGCAAAACGGCATCCTGTACGTGGTAAGCTTGGTAATGGAGGAACTGTACCTTCAATTACGTGTAACTCTTGTCCTTCTGAACCAGCTTGAGGAATTGATTGTAATAATGAGCGAGTATATGGATGTTTAGGATTTGTAAATAATTCCTCTACAGGAGCAATTTCTACGAATTGTCCAGCATACATCACGGCTACACGGTCAGCAGTTTCCGCAACTACCCCAAGGTCATGCGTAATTAAAATAATTCCTGATTGTGTTTCTGCTTGAATTTCATTTAATAAATCTAAGATTTGTGCTTGAATCGTTACGTCAAGCGCAGTTGTTGGTTCGTCAGCAATAATAATTGGTGGTTTACATGATAAAGCAATCGCAATTACAACACGTTGACGCATCCCACCTGATAATTCATGTGGGTATTGTTTAAATGTACGTTGTGGATTTGGAATTCCTACTTGTGCAAGTAATTCTAATACACGTTCTGTACGTTGTTTTTCATCTAAATCTGTATGATATAATAACGCTTCGTCAATTTGAGCACCAATGGTCATTAATGGGTTTAATGAAGCCAATGGATCTTGGAAAATCATTCCAATGTCATTTCCACGAATTTTATTATATAAAGTCTCATTTAAATTCACTAAGTTAACATCATTATAAATAATGTCCCCTGTAATTTTTGTGTTTAATTTATTATGCAAGCCCATAATTGTAGTTGCTAATGTAGATTTACCACATCCAGATTCCCCTACAATTGCTAAAATTTCATTTTTCTCTAATGTTAATGAAACACCATCAACTGCATCATAAAAATCATCTTTAATACGAAATCCAACATGTAAATCGTTGATTTCTAATAATGGTTTATCGATAGCCAAATTCTATTCCTCCTTTGTCTGAATCGTATGTTTGTCCTACAGCATTCAAATAAATAATATTCTTTAAACATTATTGATATTATACGTATTTTCAACTGAAAATGCAAATTGTATGACAATTCCATTTTTAAAATTACGTATGTTTATTCTACCACGATTCTTTGAAAATTCCTATGATTTTCTACAGAAATTTTTAATAATTTCCTCATATTTTCTATAAAAATGGTTTCAAAAAGAGTCAACTTGATTGAACTTTGTATAAATTAATTTTTTCTTATTTCATGTTATAGTTATTTCGTATAATTATAAAACGAAAAAGACTTTTAACAGCAGCTAGCGTCCTTTACTACTTGCTAAAAGTCAATTTCTATCCCTTATTTGACTGGATTATCTGCTACTAATTCCATTTCATTAATCGCATTTTTTGGATTATTCGAAGCGATATCCGTACTATAATATTTCACTCGTTTATTCACAGCTGTTATTTGATCACCAATTAAAGTTGGGAAAACAAACGCTTGATCATGAACATATTTTTGCCATTCTTTATAATACTCAATATTTTTAGCATCATCGAATGCACTTTCAGAATTTATTTTATTAAAGATGTCTGTTTGTTCCTTACTTACAAAACGAGTAAAGTTAAACTTCGCATCTTCTCCGTACAATCCTGTTGGATCTGGGTCAAAACCAGTATTCCATCCAGCGGTATACATATCAATATCTGGGTCATTTGCTTCTACTTTATCATAGAAACTATTCACTTCCATCGTACGCCCGTTTACTAATTGAACATTTAATCCAATTTCTTTCCACCATAATAAGTATTGTTGAATTAATGATTCATTCGCATCATCTCGAGTACGAGCAATGAAATTAATGGTCAATTTAGAACCATCTTTATTTTCACGTAATCCATCACCATCTACGTCTTTATAACCAGCATCTTCTAACATTTTTTTAGCTTTTTCTGGATTATAGGTAAATCCTTCTTGATCTTTGTTATAAACATCTTTGAAGAAAGGTATGATTAAAGAATTCGTTCCTCTTTGTAATCCGTTATACAAACTCTTTCCTGCTTGATCAATATCTAATGCATAAGCAATTGCTTGGCGCAAAACCGGATCAGACATTTTTGCATTTGGATTCATCACATTTTTGCTAATGGACTCATCCCATTTTCCTAATTGGAATGCTATATATTCATAACCAGAATCTTCACTACCTAATAGAGTGACATTTGTTAAATCTTTATACGTATCAAATTGTGCTCTTGGCATTGAAGCGATATCATATTTTCCTGCTTTCATTTCAGACACAATACTATCTGGAGAAACAAGTTCTGCTACTACCTTATCTAATTTTGGTCTTCCTTTATAATAGTACTCATTTGCTTTATAAGTCACTGATTCCCCTGGAACGATTGATTCAATGGTAAAGGCACCTAACCCTACTACTTTTGTTCCACGAACATAATCGCTTTGTTCCCAATCTTTTACAGGAATCGTTGAAAAAATATGTTTAGGCATAATGTAAGGACTAATTGGTCCCCCTGCTAACTTCATGGATGGAGTCATTTCTTTATAATGAATTTTTACTGAATAATCATCAATTTTTTCTAAGCCAGAAATACTAGATGCTTCTCCATTATGAAATTCTTCCATTCCTTCGATATTTTTATAATTCGCATCATAACGAATACCTGTATAATCTTTATCTCCAATTCCTTCATAAGTAAAGATATAGTCGTCAATTGTAACTGGTTGTCCATCAGACCATTTATAATCTTTAGAATTCAATGTAACCTTCACTGTTTTTCCGGGAACATCAAATTCAAGCGATGCTAAACCAGAATTGACTAGCTTACGATTTTCGTCATGTTCAAACATTGTTCCATCAACATAACCTGATAATGCAGAATCTGTTGAATCTGAAGCTAATTCATCAATAAAAAGTCCATTAAAAGGAGATGCACTTACGATGGCATATTTTAACGTTCCACCTTTTATTGGTGTTCCTTCATGAGTAACTTCCTTTGCAAATGTTCTATCCTTTGCGTTCGAGTCATTCGCCCCATCTGTAGAGTTTTTCGGAGAACAAGCTCCCAAAACAGCAACTACTGCAAGTGAGGATAAGATTGCCTTGCTTTGTTTTTTCATGATTTTCCACCCTTTTTGGTTTATTTTTTATCACTATTATTTTAGCACACTGACCTATCGTTTCAACCGCTTACAATCATTTCTTCCCAAACTTTAATAAACTCCTCATTAATTCCTATGAAAATCTCATACAAAATTCTCTTATAAAAAGAGCCATGAGACTATCCGTTGTAGCTCAAATATGACACTCGCACAAGCGAGGCTGCTAGCGTCGTCAGCTACAACAAATAGTATCTTACGCCCCCATCCCAACAACACAAAAGAGCAATGATACTGTATGCTGTAGCCTAAGCAATCAAAGCCAGAATTTGGCTTTGATTGCAGGAAACTTTGAGACCAAGGCTCAAAGTTTAGCCATGAGATTCGCATCGCGAAGCTGCTGGCGTCCTTAGCTACAGCAAACAGTATCATTGCTCGCCCCACAAAAAAACTCGACTCAATATCTTTCATTGAGTCGAGAAAAAATGTGGGCTTATTTTGCAGGTTCGTTTGCAGTTAATTGCAATTTAACCATAGAAGATTTATCATTGTTTGATCCAAGTTTAGTATCAAAGTATTTCACACGTTTGTTAACAGCAGTAACTTTCTCACCAGTAATTGTTGGGAAAATAAATGCGTTATCGTGTACATATTTTTGCCATTCTTTATAGAATTGAATATTCTTAGAATTATCAAATGCTTCGTTTGAAGAAATTTTCTCAATAATCGCATTTCCTTCAGCACTTGAGTAACGTTGGAAGTTGAATTTAGCTGCTTCTCCAAATAATCCTTCTGGATTTGGATCGTAACCAGTTGACCAACCAGCAGCAAACATATCAATTTCAGGATCATCAGCTTGAACTTTATCGTAGAAGCTGTTTAATTCAATTGTACGTCCTGTATATAATTGAACATCCAATCCAACTTCTTTCCACCATAATAGATATTGTTGAATTAATGATTCATTCGCATCATCACGAGTACGAGCAGCAAAGTTAATTTTTAGTTTAGAACCATCTTTATTTTCACGTAATCCATCACCATCTACATCTTTATAACCAGCATCATCTAATAATTTTTTAGCTTTTTCTGGGTTATAGGCGAATCCTTCTTGATCTTTGTTATAAATATCTTTGAAGAATGGAATGATAATTGAGTTTGTACCATGTTGTAATCCATTATACAAGTTTTTACCTGCTGTATCCGGGTCAATCGCATAAGCAATTGCTTGACGTAAAGCTACATCACCCATTTTCGGATTTTCACTCAACACATTCTTTCCTTGTTCTTTATCCCATTTACCAAGTTTAAATCCAATATATTCATAAGCTGATTCTAAAGAACTTACAAAAGTCACATTTGTTAAATCTTTAAATGAATCATATTGAGCTGATGGCATACTTGCAATATCATATTTACCAGCTTTCATTTCTGAAACAATACTATCTGGAGAAACAACTTCCATTACTACTTTATCAAGGTTTGGACGACCTTTGAAGTAGTTAGGGTTAGCTACCATTGTTACAGATTCACCTGGTACCATTGATTCAATTGTAAACGCTCCTAGACCAACGTTAGATTTACCACGAACAGCATCACTTTGTTCCCAATCTGCTACAGGAATTTTAGAGAATACATGTTTTGGCATAATATAGCTGCTTACTGAACCTCCTGCTAATTGCATTGAAGGTGTCATTTCTTTATAGTGAATTTTCACTGTGTAGTCATCTAATTTTTCTAAACCAGAGATAGTTGAAGCTGAACCTTTGTGGTACTCTTCCATTCCTTCGATATTTTTATAATCACCATCATAACGTACACCTGTGTAATCTTTATGACCAACTCCTTCATAAGCAAAGATATAGTCATCAATTGTTACTTTTTCTCCATCTGACCATTTATAGTCTTGAGAATTTAATTTAACCGTTGCTGTTTTATTTTCTACATCAAATGAAATAGATGCTAAACCACTATTTACTAATTTACGATTATCATCATATTCAAACATTGATTCATCAATCATACCTGCAACTGTTGAATCTGTGCTATCTTGTGATAATTCATCAATAAACACACCATTTAATGGTGAAGATGAAACAATTGCATATTTTAAAGTTCCACCTTTAATTGGTTCACCATCGTGAGTTACTTCAGAAACAAATTTTGATTTATCTGCTCCCTCTGTTGTTGTAGTTGGTGTTGTTGTTTTTGAACCACATGCTGCCATCGTCAATGCTACTGCAGCTGTTGGTAACCATAGCCATTTTCTTTTCATCATTTTTCATCTCTCCTTAATAAAATCTTCTTTAAAAATTCATTTTTTGTTTAAGATGTTATTATATTAACATAAAATTTGGTTTTTGCAAGTCTTTTTTAATCTTTTTTTAATTTATTTTCATTTTATCTCATTTTAAACTAAAAAAAGACTTTTCTCACGGGCATATCCATAAGAAAAGTCTTTACATTGAACTATTTAACTTGAGTATCTGATACTACTTCTAATTGATACAATGCTGATTTTGAGTTACTTGTTCCAATCTTCGTATCATAATATTTCACACGTTTATTAACGGCTGTAACTAAATCCCCTACTAATGTTGGGAAGATAAATGCTTCGTCATGTACATATTGTTGCCATTCTTTGTAGAATTCAACATTTTTAGCATCATCAAACGCTTCTGTTGAACTAATGTTATTTATGATACTATTTCCTTTTTCGCTGACAAAACGAGCAAAGTTAAATTTAGCAGTTTCACCGAATAAGTTTGCTGGGTTTGGATCAAATCCTGTTCCCCATCCAGCTGCAAACATATCAATTTCAGGATCATCCGTTTGAACTTTTTCATAGAAGTTATTCGATTCAATGGTACGACCAGTATATAATTGAACATCTAGTCCAATTTCTTTCCACCATAATAAGTATTGTTGAATTAATGATTCATTTGCATCATCACGAGTACGTGCCGCAAATGTAATACTTAATGGAGAACCATCTTTATTTTCACGAATTCCATCACCATCAACATCTTTATATCCAGCTTCTTCTAACATTTGTTTTGCTTTTTCTGGATTATATTTAAATCCTTCTTGTTCTGCATTATATACATCTTTGAAGAATGGAATAATAATCGAATTTGTTCCACGTTGTAAACCATGGTAAAGAGTTTCACCTACTGTATCCATATCTAATGCATAAGCAATTGCTTGACGTAATACTGGATCACTCATTTTTGCATTTGGATCAGTGATGTTTTTACCGCTTGCTTTGTCAAATTTTCCTAAATGGAAAGCTACATATTCAAATGAAGATTTAAATGTACTTACTAAGTTTACATTTGTTAAATCTTTATAAGATTCATATTGAGCATTTGGCATCTCAGCAATATCATATTTACCAGCTTTCATTTCTGAAACAATATTGTCTGGAGATACAATTTCCATGACGACTTTATCTAATTTTGCACGACCTTTGTAGTAATGTTCATTAGGAACTAATGTTACAGATTCACCTGGAATAATGGATTCTAACTTGAATGCCCCTAAACCAACGAATTTTGTTCCACGTACATATTCACTCTTATCCCATTCTGCAACTGGAATTGTAGAGAAAATATGTTTTGGCATAATATAAGCACTTAATGCCCCACCTGCTAATTTCATAGAAGGACGCATTTCTTTAAAATGAATTTTTACAGAATAATCATCGATTTTTTCTAATCCAGATACTGAATCTGCTTTTCCTTCATGGAATTCTTTCATTCCCTCTACATTTTCATATTTACTATTATAACGAGAACCTGTGTAATCTTTATGACCGATAGATTGATAAGTGAAGATATAGTCATCAATCGATACGGGTTGACCGTCTGACCATTTATAATCTTTAGAATTTAATGTAACAGTGATTGTTTTGCCTTCAATATCAAAATCAAGACTTGCTAAACCAGTATTTGTTAGCTGTCTATTCTCATCAAATTCAAAAATACTTGAATCAATTTGTGAACTAATCGTTGAATCTAATGAATCTTGCGCTAATTCATCAATGAATACACCTTTAAAACCAGAAGATGCTACTAAAGCATATTTTAATGTTCCACCTTTAATAGCTTCTGCATCATTGACTGCTTCTGTTGCAAACTTTGTTTGTGTTCCTAGTGGTGTTTTAGTAGTTGTTGTTTCTTTATTAGAACTACAAGCTGCTAAAGCTAATACTGTTGCTGCTGTTGTTACATATAACCAATTCTTTTTCTTCATCTCATTCCTCCAAATATTTCTTCTTCCACATAAAGTTCTCATCTCTTTATGTCGAAATCATTCTATCATAAATTAAAATAAAAGCAATTTTTTAATTTTTCTCACTTTATTTACTCAAAAAAATGTAATAACCGAACGAAACAAAAAAAGACTTCCCGCTGTAGCTTAGCAATGAGACTCGCATTTGCGAGGCTGCTGGCGTCCTCCGATACTTACAGGGAAGTCATATTCTTTAACGTACCTTCATAAATGAATGAAAAAAACATAGACTTCCCGCCGTAGTAAGAGTACAAGTAGCCAAGCTATTGGCTACTTGTACTGGGGAAAATCGAGACCAAGGCTCGATTTTTAGCCATGAGATTCGCTTTAGCGAAGCTGCTGGCGTCCCTTACTACTTACAGGGAAGTCATATAAATATTATTTAGTTGCTGTTTCAGAAACAACTTCAAGTTGGTATAAAGCAGATTTAGAATCTTTATTACCAATTTCTGAGTTCATAAATTTCACACGTTTGTTCACAGCAGTTACAGAATCACCAATTAAAGTTGGGAAAATGAATGCTTGATCGTGAACATATTTTTGCCATTGTTTGAAGAATTCTACATTCTTAGCTTCATCAAACGCTTCAGTTGAACTGATTTTAGCCATGATATCATTACCTTCTTGGCTTACGAAACGAGCAAAGTTGAACTTAGCAGATTCACCGAATAAGTTAGATGGGTTTGGATCATAACCTGTTCCCCATCCACCAGCGAACATATCGATTTCTGGATCATCAGCTTGAACTTTTTCATAGAATACATTTGATTCAAGAGTACGGCCAGTGTAAAGTTTTACATCTAAACCGATTTCTTTCCACCATAATAGATATTGTTGGATTAATGATTCATTTGCATCGTCACGAGTACGCGCTGCAAAGTTGATTGATAATTTAGAACCATCTTTGTTTTCACGTAATCCATCACCATCAGTATCTTTATAACCAGCTTCATCTAACATTTGTTTAGCTTTTTCTGGATTATAATCGAATCCTTCTTGATTTGCATTGTAAATGTCTTTGAAGAATGGGATGATGATTGAGTTTGTTCCACGTTGTAAACCATGGTACATACTTTCACCAGCTGCATTAATATCTAACGCATAAGCTAATGCTTGACGTAATACTGGATCTTTCATTTTAGCATTTGGATCAGTTACGTTTTTACCTTGTTCTTTATCGTATTTACCTAAGTGGAATGCAATATATTCATATTGAGAAGCAAATGAACTAATGAATGAAACGTTTGTTAAATCTTTATATGCTTCATATTGAGCACTTGGCATTGAAGCAACATCATAGTTACCAGCTTTCATTTGAGAAACAATTGTATCTGGAGAAACAACTTCCATTACAACTTTATCTAATTTAGCACGACCTTTGTAGTAATGTTCGTTTGGTACTAATGTTACAGATTCACCAGGTGTGATTGATTCAATCTTGAATGGTCCAAGGCCTACACCTTTATTTCCACGTACATAGTCACTCTTTTCCCATTCAGCAACTGGAATAGTTGAGAAGATATGTTTTGGCATTACATAGTAAGGTAAAGCTCCACCTGCTAATTGCATTGATGGACGCATTTGTTTGAAGTGAATTTTTACTGAATAGTCATCTAATTTTTCTACACCAGAAATTGAGCTAGCTTCGCCACTATGGAATTTATCGATACCTTCGATGTTTTGATAGTTAGAGTTATAACGAACACCTGTATAGTCTTTATGACCAATTGCTTCAATTGCGAAGATATAGTCATCAATTGTTAAAGGTTGTCCATCAGACCATTTATAATCTTTTGAATTTAATTTAATCGTTGCAGTTTTTCCTTCTACATCAAATTCGATAGAACCCATACCTGTATTTGTTAATTTACGGTTTTCATCATATTCAAATAATGTCGTATCAATTTGAGAAGTAATGGTTGAATCTGTTGAATCTGATGATAATTCGTCCATAAATAATCCTTTAAACGGAGATGCAGAAACGATTGCATATTTCAAAGTACCACCTTTAATTGGTGTACCCTCATGCGTTACTTCAGATGCAAATTTTGTTTTTGGTTGTGGAGTCCCACCTGTTGTTGTAGAATCACTTGATTGTCCTTTTCCACCACATGCTGCTAATGTTAAAGCTACAGCTGCAGTTGAGAACAATAATAATCCTTTTTTCTTCATATTTCCTCCTGACTGTCAGAACTCTATCAGAATTGTCTGACAATTAAATTAACTTTCTATACTTTAACAGTTTCTTATAAAAAAATCAATCATTTTTTCTTAATTTTTTTTGAAATTTTTTCTACTTTCTCTATTTTAATTTTATTCCAGACTAGTTTCATTCATTTTCAGCATAAAAAAGGCTTTTCGCCCTAGCAACTAAGCTAAATCCGAAAAGACCTTTTCCAACTTTTATTATTTATTTAATGGAGTTAAAGCAATGAATGCATCGATTGATTCTGCTACTTCTGCTAATGCTTTCTTCCAAAATTCTGGAGTACTTACATCTACTCCTAAAACTTTTGCAGTATCTTCTACACTTGATACAGTAGTTGCACGAAGTAATTCTTGATATTTTTCTACAAAGCCTTCTGGTTGTTCTTGGTAAATGGCATATAATCCTTTAGAGAATAATCCACCAAATGCATATGGGAAATTGTAGAAACTTAATCCAGTACTATAGTAATGCGGTTTACATGCCCACATATATGGATGTAAGTAAGCTTGATCCAATCCATCACCGTACGCTTCTTTTTGCGCAACTAACATCATTTCTTCTAAATCTTTAGAGAACATAAATGATTGTTCACGATTTTCAAAAACAGCTGATTCGAATAAGTAACGAGAATAAATATCAACAATAATTTGTGTTGTATCTTGTAATTGAGATTCAATTAATGCAATTTTTTCTTCATCACTTGCTTCTTTAATTGCTGTATTCATAATGATGTTTTCATTAAATGTTGAAGCTGTTTCTGCAACTGGCATTGAATAATCTTGATTTAATGGACGGTGATTTTCAATGTGTAACCCGTGATATGCATGTCCTAATTCGTGCGCTAATGTTACTACATCACTTAATGATCCAGTGAAGTTCGTTAAGACACGTGATTGTTTAATCATTGGTAAGTTTGCACAAAATGCTCCCCCAACTTTTCCTTTGCGTGGGTAGAAATCAATATAGTGTTTATCAAAGAATTCTTCTGTCATTTCTGCTAAATCCGCTGAGAATGTCTTGAAGTTTTTAATTAAGTAATCTTTTGATTCTTCCACTGTAAATGTACGACTGCTGTTTCCAACTGGGGCAAATAAATCATAGAATGGTAATCCATTTTCATGACCTAATAATGCTGCTTTATGACGTAAATATTTTCTAAAGTTTGGTAAATATTCACGGATTGCTTCTAATAATGCCTCTAAAGTTTCACGACTCATACGAGAAGCTTCTAAAGTATGTGCTAATGGAGATTCAAATCCACGTAAGCTAGAAGTTGTTAATACTTCTTTTTTAATATGGTTTAATGAGAACGCAATTGGTTCTTTAATCGCATCATACATTTTTAACTCTGCTTCGTACGCTGATTTACGCACTTCTGCATCGCTATCGTATGCTTTACCACGAATTTCACTTAAAGTAACTACTTCACCTTTATATTCGCCTTGAGCACTTGACCACATGAAGTCGAATAATTGAGACCAAGCTTTTCCACCACTAATAGACATTTTTGCTAAAACTTCTTCTAACTCATCACTTAATAAGTGAGCTGCATCTTTTTTAGCTTCTTCAAAATAATAACGATATTCTGCTAAGAAAGGATCTGTTGTAATATCTGTTTGAATTGTTCCTAAAAATTTTGAAACTTTTGCATAAGTAGCTTGTAAATCAGCTGAAACTCCTGCTAATTGTACTTCTACTTGTGTCGCTGTTTCATGCGTTGTATCTGTCGCTAATGTTAAATGAATATAATTATATAAACGACCTGTTAAAACTGTTGATTCTTCTAATAATTTTACAACTTGTGTAATTCCTTCAATAGAGTCTTCTAGTGTTAAACTTTCAAATTTTCCTTTTAACGCTTTATAAGCTTCTACATCTTGTTTAAATTCTTGACTTTCAAATGATGGGTATAAATCTTCTAATGTCCATTCATACATCTTTCATTCCTCCTCTTTTTCCGTATTTTTTATTATACTGTATCTAGTATATTTTTTCCATAATTGCATTAATTTTTCAATGATTGTACAGGAGCTGGAATGCGTCCTCCACGGTTGACGAATAAATCACAATTTCCTTCTTTAACAGGCATAATTGGAGCATAGCCTAACAATCCACCAAACTCTACAGAATCTCCTACTTTTCCACCAGGAACAGGGATAATCCGTACGGCCGTTGTTTTTGTATTAATCATTCCAATAGCTGCTTCATCCGCAATAATACCTGAAATTGTAGTTGCAGAAGTGTCGCCAGGTACAGCAATCATATCTAACCCAACCGAACATACAGCTGTCATCGCTTCTAATTTATCTAATGTTAAAACTCCATTTGCAGCCGCTTCAATCATTCCTTCATCTTCTGAAACGGGAATAAATGCTCCGCTTAATCCACCAACTGCAGAACTAGCCATCATACCACCTTTTTTCACAGCATCATTTAATAATGCTAAGGCAGCTGTTGTACCATGAGTTCCTGTCACAGACAAGCCCATTTCTTCTAAAATACGAGCGACTGAATCCCCTACTGCAGGAGTTGGTGCAAGAGATAAGTCTAAAATTCCAAATGGAATTCCTAACATTTGACTAGCTTTCTGACCAATTAATTCCCCGACACGAGTAATTTTAAATGCCGTTTTCTTAACGATTTCAGCAATTTCTGTTAATGTTTCAGCTTCATGATTTTCAAGTGCTGCTTTTACAACACCAGGTCCAGAAACTCCAACATTAATCACGGCATCTGCTTCCCCACTTCCATGGAAAGCTCCCGCCATAAATGGATTATCTTCTACTGCATTACAGAAAATTACGACTTTGGCACAACCAAATCCTTCTGGAGTAGTTTCAGCGGTTTCTTTAATAATTTCTCCAACTAATTTTACAGCATCCATATTAATTCCTGCTTTTGTAGATCCAATATTAACAGAACTACACACAATATCGGTTACTTTCATGGCTTCTGGAATCGAACGAATTAACACTTCATCTGAAGGACTCATTCCTTTTTGAACTAATGCAGAAAATCCACCAATAAAAGATACGCCAATGGCTTTAGCTGCTCGATCCAATGTTTGTGCAATTGAAACATAGCTATCTGCTTTTGTTGCTGCTGCAATTTGAGCAATCGGTGTGACAGAAATACGTTGGTTTACAATTGGCACACCATATTGCAGTGATAATTCATGAGCTGTTTTCACTAAATCTCTTCCAATACGAGTAATTTTGTTGTAAATATTTTGATTTAACACATCAATATCCGGATGAATACAATCATGTAAATCAATTCCGATAGTAATGGTACGAACATCAAAATTTTGTTCTTTTACCATCGAAATCGTTTCTAAAATTTCACTATGTTGAACCATTCCTTCACCTAACCAATCCGATGCATCGCTTCAAAAATTTCATGATTTTGAATACGAATATCTAATGCTAAATTTTTTCCTTGTTCGTGAATATAAGGAGCCAATTCTACAAATGGCATTTTGCTTGCTGATACATCTACTAAGATTAACATTGTAAAATATTCATCCATGATTTCTTGAGAGATGTTTACAATATTAATATTTTGTTCTGCTAATAATTTTGATACTTCATAAACAATACCGACACGATCTTTGCCGACAACTGTTACGACTGCTTTCATTTTCTCACTCCTCTTATAAAGTTGCTTCTATTGTATCGAATTTTCAAAAAAAATCCTAGTCAAAACTTTAAATTCCTTTTCTTCTTTTTATTTCCTCACCTTTTTAGTGTATACTACAAGAGAAGATTGAAAAAGGAGACAGTTATGAAATACGAAGAATGGTTACAGTTATTTCCAAATTCTAAAATTATCCATCACATTCCAGAAAATACAAGGGATTATGTTATTTCTTTAGAAGAGAACACTTATTTACAAATTCCTGTTGAAGAATTATCCAATCGTGAATTAGCTTTACTTGAAACCATAACAAAAGTACCTGTAAAAGTGGCAACCCAACTTCCACCTTGGCAACAGTATTTAGAACAAGGGGGAGAATGCCCTATTCAATTGGAGAATGTTCAGTTTATTCATGTTTGTTTGATTCAAAAAAATAATGATTTTAATGAACAAGAATGGTTGGAGATGATGCAAGAGATTTTTGGAGATGTGTTAACGGGTTTTTCTTGTTTTCCAAAGCATTATACGATTGTGAGAAAAGCCGATGTTGAAACGATTTCGACTCAGGAGTTGCAAGCAATTCATGCAACGGTTGAGGAAGATTTTGCGATTTCAATGAAGATTTTCATTGGGAATGTTTGGAAAATGTCAGAGGATATTCCGGGAATTTATCAAGCAGAGAAAGCTTTATTTGTGACGTATTTGCATGAGTCGAATAAGCAGACTTGTTTGGCTTTTGCACCGATGGTTTTATGGGGATTTGCGCAGAAAAAGTTAGATTTTTCACCAATTCCTGAGACTCTGTATGCGCAAATGGTTCAGGATGAGTTTCCTGATTTAATTGAGGCGTTGTGGCAAGAGCGTGGAACTTTGACGAAGGCGGCTACTCGTTTGTTTATTCATCGTAATACGTTGCAGTATCGGATTGATCGGTTTGGTCAGTTGACGGGATTAGCGCTGAAGAATATGGACGATCTGACGCTCTGTCATTTTCTTTTGATGCAACAGGAATACTAAAATAAATTAATCCTACACCATTCCTTTGATAGTGAGGTCGCAAGCAGCCACCTTCGGTGTCTCATTGCTAAAAATCAAGCCTCGGTCTTGATTTTCCCCTGTAATATTAGCCTTGCATGGCTAATATTACTTTTACTATAAAGAAATGGTGTAGGATTTTTATATCCATATTGTATCGAGCGGTTTTTTAGGAAATTACGAACTTAACAATGTCGCAAGCAGCTTCACCATGCGAATCTCATGGCTAAACTTCGAGCCTTGGTCTCGAATTTTCCTTTGTAATAATATTACTTCCACTACTAAGAAATAGGGATTTCATTTTATTTTTTGACGTTTTCTTATTATATCTGGCGATTTTACTCTTTCTTTAAATGATTTATCCATATACACCTCAAAAAAGAGAATGACTTCGCCACCCTCTTTCCGGTTTTTCACAGTTTCCCTCTGCACTGAATATGGGTTTTCAGTCTCCATTCCGACCACTAAAAGTAGGTTTTACTTCTCTACTCCGACTCATAAGCTATTACTTTGCTTATTTCACCATTGTTTTATAATATTTTAGTCAAAATTTCAAATAATAAATTTGTCTTTTCACCTATCAATAACGATTATTGCGCTATACCGTACTCATTGACATAGTATCCATCTGGAGTTGTTGTATTTCTTAAAATAGCTCCTGATTTACCTGCATAGAACCAATACCCCTCTGATTCAAACCATTCGTTTTCAGCCATTACACCTGATGCATTTAAGTAGTAAACTTCATCTTTTGGTTTAATCATTGTATTTGTATAAATTTTTCCTTCTCTACTTGCATAATACCATTTACCACCAACTTGGAACCATTCATCAACTTTTACTGCACCTGATTTATCCGCATAGTACCAACCATCTTTTTGTTGGAACCATTGATTTGCTTTCATCGCTCCTGATTCATCAAAATAATACCAAGTTTTATTTATCTCAAGGAATCCTTTTTGCATAAGTCCAATACCTTTTTGTTCACCAGTTAATTCTGATAGATAATACCAAGAACCATTGTCTTGAACCCAACCTGTTTGAACTTCACCAGTTTGACTTACATATATCCAAACTTTATGTGTTCCTTCTTTACTATCTTCAGACTTAGCATTGATTGATTTCCAACCTTTTGTTAGTTGTCCATTTTCAACGTAATATACTTTTCCATCTTTATGAGCAAATCCTGTATTACTTTGTTCTGCTGCTTGTACATTTGAACTTGTTGCTAAAAATCCAGCACCTAAAACTGCTAAACTAGCTAACATTAATTTTGTTTTTTTCATAAAAACTCTCCTTTATCATTACTACATATGCACTACTGTTGCCTTATAACTGTAACATTTCATTCTCTAGAAAGTCAAATGTTACAAGTAGGATTTTATAAACTTCCTACTAAAAACTATCTAAAAGAACGATAGCCCCGCTTTCGCGAGGCTACCCATTATTTTTTATCAATCATTACACAAGGGCAGGAGTTTTCACTGTTTTTTCTTTTTTCTCTTTCCCTTTAATTGTAATTTTTCCTTTTGTGGCACCGATAGTTACTTGTTGTCCGAAGCGGATTTCTCCACTTAACAATGCTTCACTTAATGGATCTTCAATTTTCTTTTGAATAGCACGGCGAATTGGTCTTGCTCCATATTCTGGATCAAATCCTTCTTCTGCTAGTACATCTAATACTGCAGAAGTAATTTTCACTGTAATATTCAATTCTTGTAATCTTGAAGTAATTTCTTTTGCCATAATGCCAACAATTTGTCTTAGTTCTTCTTTTTGAAGTTTATGGAAGACAATCGTTTCATCAATACGGTTTAATAATTCTGGTCTAAATGAATTTTTCAATTCTTCACGAATTCGTTTTTCCATTGCATCATGGTTTTGCTGAACTGTTTTCGCACCGAATCCTACCGATTTTTCTTCACGAAGAGCTACAGCACCAAGGTTTGATGTCATGATAATAACTGTATTTCTAAAGTCCACTTTTCTACCTTTTGAATCAGTTAGATGTCCATCATCTAATACTTGTAATAAAATATTAAACACATCCGGATGAGCTTTTTCAATTTCATCAAGTAAAATTACGGCATAAGGACGTTGACGGATTTTTTCTGTTAATTGACCACCTTCATCAAATCCAACATATCCTGGAGGCGAACCAACTAATCTGCTAACGGAATGTTTTTCCATATATTCAGACATATCAATTCTGACTAGTGCATCTTGTTCTCCAAACATCGCTTCTGCTAAAGTTTTCGCTAATTCTGTTTTACCAACACCAGTTGGTCCTAAGAATAAGAATGAACCAATTGGGCGGCGTGGATCTTTTAATCCACTTCTTGCACGACGAATCGAACGAGCAACCGCACTAACGGCTTCAGATTGCCCAATCACACGTTTATGTAACACTGATTCTAAGTTTATTAAGCGTTCGCTTTCTTTTTTCTCCATTTGTTGAAGTGGAATTCCTGTCCATTGAGAAACCACTTCTGCAATATCCCCTTCTCCAATCGAAGCGATATAATCTGTTTTCGGCGAAGATTCTAATTTTTCGATTAATTTTTCAAGTTTATCTCTTTTCGCCAATTCTTTTTTACGGAATTTTGCTGCTTCATCAAAGTTTTGGTGTTGAATTGCTTGATTTTTTAATTGTTCAAAATGTAAAATTTCTTCTTCTAATAAGACGATTGGAGAAACTTTTGTAGTCACATCTAAACGTGCTTTTGCTGCTGTTTCATCCATCAAGTCAATCGCTTTATCTGGAAGACGTCTTGAAGTGATATAACGAACTGATAATTGTACGGCTGCTTGAATCGCTTCATCTGTAATTTCTACATGGTGATGAGCTTCATAATGTTTTCTCAAGCCTTTTAAAATTTGAATGCTATCTTCAGCTGTTGGTTCTTCTACATGAATAGAAGCAAAACGACGTTCTAAGGCAGCATCTTTTTCAATGTATTTTTGATACTCATCTAAAGTTGTTGCCCCAATAACTTGTAATTCACCACGAGCTAATGCAGGTTTTAAAATATTCGAAGCATCAATGGCTCCTTCTGCTCCCCCTGCACCAATTAAAGTGTGTAATTCATCGATGAATAAAATCACATCTTGCTGCGTATAAATTTCTTCAATGATTTTTTTCATACGTTCTTCAAATTCACCACGATATTTTGTTCCTGCTACTAATGCACCCATATCTAACATCATTAAACGTTTGCTGGCAATTTCTTCAGGAACTTCACCATTGACCATACGTTGGGCTAATCCTTCAACAATGGCAGTTTTACCTACACCAGGTTCTCCCACTAAGACTGGATTATTTTTCGTACGGCGGCTAATCACTTGAATCATACGACGAACTTCTTCATTTCTTCCGATTACTGGATCTAATTTTCCTTGCCTTGCTAATGCTGTTAAATCTCTTGATAAGCTATCCAATGTTGGTGTTTTATCTTTTGCATTGCCACCAGACACTTGACCTTTTGTTGAACGAGCTTTTGAAGGTTGAATGCCAATTTTTTCATAAATTGTCTTCATTAATTCTTCTAATTCAATATGATTATCACGCATAATTTTTGTCGCTAATACTTCTTCTTGAAGTAAGCCTAATAATAAATGCTCTGTTCCTACTTGAGGAATTTTCAAACGTTTTGCTTCTTCTGTTGCTGCAACAACTACTTTTTTAGCTCTAGGAGAATAAGGCATTAAATAGGGATCGATTTCTTTACGATTGCTTCCATATCCTGTTAATGCTTCAATTTCTTGACGAACAATTTCAGCTGTTAACCCTCTTTCTCTTAAAAGGATTCCAGCAATTCCTTCTTCTTCAATGACTAGACCTAATAATAAATGCTCCGTACCCACTGCTTGATGTCTAAAAGAAATTGCTTCCCTAGCAGCTAATACCATAGCATTACGTGCTTTTTCTGTAAACATTTCACTCATTCACGTCACCCCTACTTATACTTTAAACTGGTTAATATATTTTTCATCATATTACTACGAAGTTGATCACTACATTGCTCTGCTTCCGTTAATGATTCTTTCGACATTGCAATATTCAATAATTGTGCTTCTCTTTTTGAGAGGAGCTCATTATCATACAGATTTTGTAAAATATGATTGGCTTGTTTCAACGATAATTCTTCAGGAACTACTTCTAATAAGGCATCAATAATATCCATATCATCGACTAAATTGACTTTCATAATACGGATATAACCACCACCACCACGTTTACTTTCAACGACATATCCTTGTTGAACCGTAAAACGAGTATTAATAACATAATTAATTTGTGATGGAACACAATTGAAACGATCTGCAATTTCACTTCGGCGAATCTCAACTTTCTCTTGTGCTAATAAGACGTTTTTTAAATATTCTTCAATAATATCCGACATATTTGACGGTTGCATACGAACTCTCCTCTCTTTTGACTTTCTTTGACTTTAATTATACAAAATAAATTTCTCTTTGCCAATAAAAAGTACTCAATCTGCGAAAATTTGTTAAATTTATTTCAAAAAATCCTGCCAGTGATTTCTCACCAACAGGATTTATCTTAAAAATATTTTTATCATTTACGTTAAATTTGGAAATGAATATCCCAAATCTTCTAATTCTTGAAACACAGCAGAGATGATTTCTTTTCTTACTTCATTTTCTTTTAAATGTTTCTTTAACTCATTAGTAGTAGCCTTTGAATTTTTAGCTAAAAATATCACTGTCGCAATCATCGCATTTTGAAATTCTTCTAATTCTTTTCCTACAAACGGAGCTCTTTTAGCCTCTTCATGAAAATCTCTAAATTCACGAAGTTCTTCCATTGAATTAAACTCATTAAAATCATCAAGATCATCGAAATCATAATACGGATCATCAGAAGTTATCAAGTGAAAGAGTTCTTCATGAGAATACATATCAATCACAGATGTTTCTGTACTAATTTCAAACGGAATTTTAAAAATGTCCATCATTGGATCTAAGCATTCCTTCAAGAATGGAGCAAAAACTCCTCTTGTCACCCATCTTTCCGGAGTCATTGGTACATCATTATAAAAACCTAATAACGCATTTTGGATAAATTCAGGATCTAATTTATACATCGGCTCAATGAGTGCTATTTCCATATCCGTTGTAATGATTAGAATATATTGAGGGCCGTTTTTCTCATCATCACCATAAAAATGAGATGGAGAAAGCATTAAACGTATTTCAAATGTATCAGGTACTGATACTTGAATACCTTTTTTTACACGATAAAGGGATAATTCTGGCACATACAGTTTTGGTTTTTCTCCTTTATATCCAATAAATTCTTCGTAAGTTAGTTCTTCCTCGAAGTGAAGAACATCTCCTTGTTCATAGACACTTTCTTGTTTTTTTGGATTGTACGTAATCTTTGGTAACGTATTTCTTTCAGTTGGTTTTGTTGTAGAAGCAAGTAATGCAAGATTTCCTTCTTGTATTAACCAGTCTAATACTTTTTTACAAAAATTCATTTCTGACACTTTTAAATCTCTGGATAATAATTTAGAATCATTTAAACTGAAAATTAATGGATATAATTTCTTTCTTTTACGAGTAATCCCTAAGTCTCTTAATGTCATTTTTTGACTTTTTGGAATAAACTCTAATGGGACAAAGACGATTTGAATTCCTTTACGTAATCCTTCAATTTCATCTAAATCTTCTTCCGTTTCAGCTAGTGCAACAATAGCTTCTTCAGCTTTCATTCTATGTTGATATTCTCGAACAGTTTTATGGAAAAATGCCGCAAATTGCCCTTCCTTATTATGCATTAATTGGACAATAAATTGTACTTTTCCGGCTTTATTACAAACTGCTGCTACCATAAAATCATTCTCAAATTGTGTTAATGCTTCTTGAACTTGATATAATCCATTATAAATCTCTTTCACTATTCTTCACTCCCACTTCTTTATTCAATGTTATTGTACTATGCTTTTATCAAAAAGACTATAAAATACACCGACTGAAAATAATTTCAATCGGTGTATTTTTTAGAAATTTGAACAAACATAACCATTCAACGATTCATCTCGTTTTTATTTGTCAGAATTTCTTTCTACTCTTCATCTTTTTTCTTTCCTTGCGTTGGAATAACTAATCCTAATCCTGAAAGGATTGCTAATACAGCAGGAGTAAAGAATTCAACTTCAGAAGTTCCTGTATTTGGTAATTCTTGTTTTAAAACTGGAGTTGTTATTGATTGTTCCGTTTCACCACTTAATTTATCTGATACAGTTGTTTTTTCTGACGTTGAAGATTGTTCTTGATTTCTAGGATTTTCAACTTCAGATGGAGCTGTTTCAAATTTCTTATAATGGTGAACTTTATTCCCATTAGCATCTGTTGTCGTTTCAATAAATTCGTATCCTTCAAGAACTTTTGATTCTTTCACACCTTCTTCAGGAGTAGAAATATCCTTACCATTTTCATCTACAAAATGAGTCGTAACTTTTGTAGTTGGTGTTGATGGAGTAGGATTTGGTGTTGTCGTAACTTTCACTGGAACGTTAACCGTTATACGTTTTCCACCTGGTAATTCAATCAACACTGGAATACTTGGTCTATCACCCGGAATATCTGTAGATGGTTTATCTCCAATTTCGATAATTTTCCCACCTTCTGGAATTTGGATATGTTTTTCAACATCTTCATCTGTAATTGGATCACCAAGTTTCTTCTCGATTCCCTTCACTGGTGTTACGTTTACTGGTACTTCCACTGTTATTACTTTTCCATTTGGTAATTCTACCGTTACTTTAACTGGGTCTTTCTTACCTGGTGTTGTTAAATCTGGAATATTTTCCACTTTCGTTACTTTGCCACCTTCTGGCACTTTAACATATTTGGCAATATCCTCTTTTGTTAAAGGTGTATTCGTTACAGGTGTTTCAATTGGTGTAGGTTTCGCTTCTACTACTTTAATCGTTGCTGGAACTTCTACCAATACTTTACCATCTTTATCCTTAACAACTACCGTTACTGGTTTATCCCCAACAGTTGTTGCATCAAATGGCTCTTTTTGTCCATCTGGAATTTTATATTCAAATGTTGAACCTTCTGGATAATCACTTGGAGTAATATTATCTCTTGCTTGTGGTTTTTCAGTTGGATTTACAGGAATTAATTGTTCTTTTCCTTCCACTACTTTAACTTTAGCTGGTACTTCAACAAGTGTGTCATCTCCATCTTTTGCAACAACGACTACATCTTTTTCGCCTGGTCTTGTTGTATCCACTGGAGTCTTATATCCAAAGGTAATTTCATCTGGATATTGTTCTGGATCAATACTCTTAGATGCATCTGGTTGTTTATTAGATTTATCTATTGGTACATATTGTGTTTTAGGTTCTACAACCATTACTTTTGCAGGGATTTTCGCAATGACTTTATCTCCAACTTTTGCTACTACGACAACATCTTTTTCTCCTGGTGTTGTTGTGTCTACTGGAGTTTCATAAGTAAACTCTGTATCTTTAGGGAATACTTTAGGGTCAATACTTCCTTCAACAGCTGGTTGTTTTTTATCTTTATCTACTGGTACAAATTGTGGATAACTTTCTACAACACGTACAGTTGCAGGGACTTCTGCAATAGGATTACCATCTTTATCTTTTACAATGACATTGACTGTGTAATCACCAGGTCTTGTAGTATCTACTGGAGCTTTTGGATCATATTCAAATGTTGAACCATCTGGATATTCTGTTTTATCAATACTATTTTCTGGATTTGGTTGTTTATTATTTTCATCCACTGGAACAATTTGTGGAACTCCCTCTACAACAGTAACAGGAACTTTAACCACCGTTGTTTTTTCTTCTCCACCAACAGTGTATTTGACAGTAACATTTACATCCGTATCATCTGATAAATCTGGATTGTCTACATTTTCGTCAATACTTACATTAGTAACATTTTCTGGAAGTTTTCCTTTAAAAGTACCGTCTGCAATAGCTTCTTTCGCTTTAGCAAGAGCTTTTTCTTTTGCTTTTTCCTTATCGCTATCTTTTGCAACAAAAATTCCTTTTGGTGTTGGTTTTGGTAAAACTGTTACTTTAACTTTTACTGGTTCTGTTAAAGTTTCTCCATTTTGATCCGTATAAGTTACTGGAACAGTTACTTCTTTCACACCTGGTTTAGCTGTAATATCTTTTGCTAAATCTTTAGGTTCACCTTTCGTTCCATTTTTCCCTGGAGTGACCGCATCCGTTATATCCTTAGTAGTCAATTCATCTCCTTCAAATACAACTTTAGATGCTGAATTTGAACCAACTACATTAACAGGAACTTCTACATTCACAGAAATGTCATCAATCACTTTTCCAGTAGTGTTATCTCTATATTTAACCGTAACAGTAACTGGAGTTTGTTGACCGTTTTGATTTGTTTTTGGAGTAACAATCACATCATCTGTTACAAATGGAGTTACCCCTTCAGGAACATTTTTCAATCCAGTAATTGCTTTATTAACATCTGCTCGAATAGCATCAATTAATTTTTCATTTGATGTACCGTTTAAGACTGTAACGCCTTTAGGAACTGGTTTTGGAAGAACTTTAACCGTCCCTTCAACCGTCTCATCACGTTTAAATTGATTTGCTCCATACGTAACCGTTACTGGAACTTTAATCTCTTGCCCTGCTTTTCCATTAGTAGAAATATTGCTGACATCAGGATTTGTAACTTTACCGTCCTTACCAGGTGTAACTGCTCCTCCTACTTTTTCTGCAGATGGCTTATCCCCTTCAACTACATATACAGTTTTTGCGGTTGATACACGAGGTTGAAGTTTAATCGTAAATTCTTGAGTAATATTGTCATCCGTATCTTTCTTCGTATCGAATACTGGGTCTTTATCAAATGGATTGTCGACGATATCATATCCCATTGTTTTCAATACATCGATATGAGTTTGTACATCACTTTCAGGAATTGTTTCACCTGATTTACCAGTTAGAGTCAATGCATGGTCGGTTAATTCAGTTTCAGTTTGAGTTTTTGGATCTACAGAAACGAATTTAACTTTTGCTTTTTGATCATCTTTTTCATACGTAATCTTAATGTTTGCTTTTGGATCCGTAATTTTTGGTGGTTTATAACCTTGTTCTGGATTTGCAGGATTTACTGGAACTAATGGTGTACCATTTCCATCTTTTGGAGTATATCCATCTTTATGAGGAATAATTTGTGTAATTTCTCCAGTCTTCGTCGGATCTTTTGGATCATTAGGGAATGGAATTGGATCCCCATCTTTACCTGTTGTTGGGTCTACTGGAATCCAGCTTCCAATCTTCGTATACGTTACTTTATCAGTTTCATCAGGAATTACTTTTGTATCTTTTGCAGGAGTTGCTGCTTCTTTTGCTGGAATTTCTTTCTTATCAGCAATATATCCTGGTAGAACATCTACTCCAACTTTATCCCATGTTTTATTTGTACTTTCCCAATCTGTATATGTTACTTTTTTAGTAACAAGATTAACAGTCGCTTTTCTTGTGAATGATACGTTTTGAATTGTTTCATCTTTCGCTTTTTCTTCAGTTGCTATATCTGATTCTTTCTTCACATATGAAATGACACGTTTTGCAGTTGTGTTCAAATCAGATTCAGCTAATCCCTCAGGCCATTTCAAATCTGGTGTATCTCCATTTGGATCAACTGGACTATCTTTTTCATGAGGTGTTGATGAAGGTACTTCAACGATTCTAGGTTTAACAACAATCTTAAATGTTTGAGAAGGGGCTGATGTACCATCTTGTGCATTGATATCTTCCTTATCATCAAAGGTTGGATGATGATTATCTTGAGTATGATATTCATCACTTTCTACTTCATAACCTTGGTTTTTAAGTTCTTTGATTTTGTTATCAATTTCTGTACTTGTTGGTAATTCTGAACCAGATTTACCAGTTAAATCAACGCTAGAAACTACCTCATTTGCAGCTCCATCAACTTTCTTCTCAATGACTACTTTAGCTGTTTGAGTAGATGGTGTGTACGTAATTGGTGATTCACCGAATTTATCCGTTGGTGTAAATCCATCCGGCACTTTATACCCTTGACTTGGGTCATTAGGATTTTTCGGAGTTAATTCTTTTCCGTTATATACTGGAGTATATCCTGATACATAAGGAATAGTTACAGTACTAAAATCACCTGGAACTGTTGGGTCAGTCGGATTATTTGGATAAGGAATTTTATCTTGAGCACCATTTGGTTTCTTACCATCAGGATATTTAGGGATAAATGAACCAATTTCTTTATAAAGAACTTTAGTAACTTCTGGAGTAACTGTTCCATCTTCTCCAGGAACTGGTGCTTCTTTTTCAGCTACTGTTTTATCTGTCGCATTTACTAATAAGTAATTTTCTACTACTGGTGATTCAACAGCATTGAATTTACCTTTTGTTCCGTCAGCTGTAGCATCTGTTAATTTATCCGCTTCATTGTAAACTTCCCAATCAGAGTATGTTACTTCTTTTGTTTCAGGGTTCACTGTTGCTGTACGTTTATAAGTTACTTTTTGTACTTTTTCAGATTTTAGTCCCATTGCATCAGCCTTATTAGCATCTTCTTCTTTTAGATACTTAATGGTACGTGTCACTTCTTTTACTAAATCTTCACGTGTCAATCCTGCTGGATATTTACCAAGATTTTCATCTCCTTCTTTTACAGGTGTATCTGCTGTTTTTGGAGATACTGGAGATGTTGTACTTGGATTTGTTGGGTCAGTTGTTACTGTTGGGTCTACTGTAATTAAATCTAACACGTGTACTGTTACATCGGTTTCTGTTGATTTCTTACCTTCACTATCAGTTGATTGAACTTTTACAGTGTAATTTCCAACTTTAGTTGTGTCTAGGTTCCCTGCATCACTTACTGCGATGGTTGGTTTAGTAGAATCAACACCATCACGATCATCTTCAAGGTCTGTTGCTGATGGAACAGCTTTTTCTAATACTTTTTTATTTGTCCATTTATCGGCTTCTTTAGTTTTATAAACATATAAATCTTTTTTCTCAACAGCTACTGTTGGAGCATCATTTACAATATTACTATTCGCCACATCCGAATCGTTACCAACTGGAGATGTTGCTGTTACAGCAATTTTATCAATCCCTGCAAGTCCGTGTAAATTGATGTCATCTCCTAAAGTAACTTTAAGCTTCCCATCAATAAGTTCTAATTTATTATCACCTCGATACCAACCATCATCTTTCTTAACAAGTTCAATTTTTTTATTATCTGGCAAAGTAATATTTATTTTTTTCCCGACTTCATTTTCTAATTCGAAATTCTTTTTAATCTCTGCAACTTTTTCACTCAATTCGTTATCGCTCAAAGTTACCCCATTATTTTTGGCTACTCGTAAAATATTTTCTTTAATTTGTTCTTCTGTTGGCGTAAGAGATCCAACAGTATCACCAGTAGAAACCAATAAATATCTTTCCTGATTATTATCTTTTTTATCTCCAACAATTCTATCCGTATGAACTTCTTCTACAGTGGGTGCCTTGGGTTTCCGTGCATCAATATAAATGGTTCTATTGTAGTAGTAATCTGGATTGTCTGACCATCTTAAGCCGTTAGAATTATAATTTTCCTCGGTACTATACATACCACCAGTTCCATTTATCTTCCAGCTATACAGAGAATTTCCTTCAGCATCAACTCCACCGAATCCACCAGTACCTGATACTTCAAACGTGGCATCTCCCACATAGTCATCTTTTGTAATAAATGGAATTGAAAATTTACGTGATGTTTTACCAGTCGCTTGTAAATTATTTTTACCATATTGAACAGCATTTAAGTTCATACTTAATGTACGAGTTGCCGCATCATAACGAACATTCGTTAAATATCCTTGATCAGTCCAAATATTCTCACCATTAGCTTTTGATAAATCTAATTTTTCATAATTCGTTTTACTAACTGTTCCTAATTCAACACCTTCTGGAACTTTTACTTTAATATTAAATGTTCCTCCATAAGGGAATGTATTCTCCATTCCTCCAACATTTTTAAGTTCAAGATTTAGTTTCCCTTCTTGTGAACGTTTATATAATTTATCTTTGGTATAACCATACTCCCCAGTTTTACCATTACTTGTAACATTACTTGTTAACTGCATACCTGGTCCAGTAGCAACACCAACTCCACCAATTAAGAAACCGTCCTCTACACCTTTAAATTGTCCATCATCATTTGCTGTAATCGTAATTTTTACTCTACTAGTTCCCTCTGGAATCGCAAAAAGTCTTGATAGATTATTCCAACCATCTGCTGGAGTTCCATATCCAGATGATGCAGGTCTATTTGTTGCTGTATCTGGAGCCTGACCATTTTTCATTGGAACTGATGCAATTTTCTTACCAGTATAAGCATCCGTTACTTCAACTTTAACTTCTTCTCCTCCGTTAGACAAAGCTGCCTTTCCATATGCCCCGTTATGAATCAAATTAAAGAATAATTGAGAATTTGGATTGACATCATATTCTTTGGATAAAGTTACTCCTTTGCTACCTAATTCTAAATAGTAATCTCTATTAGCTACACTACCCTTATCAGGATTTTTCATTCCATCTAGGGTTGGTAATCCTCCTAAAAACTTACCACTAGCATTTGGTTGTTCTTGTGTAGCCGTTGTAGTAGTTATTTTTCCATTATTATCATATGCTTTAGCACTCTTAGGCTTTTCAGTTCTTTCGGTTCCTAAGGTATAATCTGTTGGTTCTTCTGGTTTAACTGCATGGATATAATCTTTAGTTCCTCCAATTTTCCAACCATTCAACATTCCATTTTCTGCATCTGTTGCTGTTATTTTCTTTGTTTTCCAATGATAAGTCACTTTCCCGTAATGCTTACCGCTTTGTAAATTATTTACTTGATCTTCAATTGTTTTACTTTTAGATTCCACAGAAGTCCCGGTAAAATCCATTTCACCAAAACCGTTTTTTAAATTTTCAAAAACTCCATTTGCTGGGTTATTTCCATATCCTGCTTTATTATTATTAATTGGAGCTCCCCAGTTTTCGGAACGACTTAAATAATAGCCCAATTTGTCTTTCTCTTGTTTAATTTTTGTCCATTCAGCTTGTAAATTTTGTTCAGTTTCACTATTATTCGTTGATGTATTAGTTGCATTTCGTTTAACTTCTTCAGCTTTGTTAACTATTGCCTTTAAAATATCTAATTTTTCTTTATTTTTCTTTCCTTCACCAAGGGATTCTTCTTTAGTAATTTCAACTTTTATTTTTTCAATCTCAGTAGTAAGTTCAGCGTTTAGTGCAGTTATTTTTTCACGATAATTTGTCCCACTCGTTGTCCCCGCTGCCTCTCTAAACCCACTTTCCCCATTACCAGGAATCGCTTGTCTATTACGTGGGTCATTATTTTTAGGTTGTTTTTCTTGTTTACCAGTAGTTTTAATACTATTCAAAATCGTTATTTGACTTGATAATTGTTTTGTCAATGAGTTAACTTTCTCTTGCGTTTTTGTTGCATCTGATAATAATTCTTGTGCCTTTCGTACAAGTTCTTTTGAAGCATCAATCACAGATTTTGTTTGTTTTGTTTCTGGTAATTCTCCTAATTTTGCCTCAACTTTAGACACTAGATTTTCTAATTCATCCGTTTGAACTTTGTTCGTTACTTCTGTTGCTGGAGAATTAACAGCTTTTTCATTTGTTGTAGCACGATTTTCTAAAGTAGCTTTTTCTTCAGGTTTTATTAAAGATTCAACTTGAACATTTCTTTCCACTTCATCCGCTTGGACTTGAGGATTTCCAATCATTAAAAATCCTGCTGAAATAGCAACACTTGCTACCCCAACTGTAAACTTACGAATTCCATATCGTAAATATCGTTGTGCTTGAATGGCTCTTAGACCTTGTTTTTTATTCATTTTCTTCTCCTTCATCCCTTCTCTTTATGCTTTTTAAATATATGATTTCATATACTTTACAAGCTAGGCAATCACTTTGAATATAAAAAATATTAAATTTTTCGCCTTTTTAGCGAAACTATGATATACTAGGTGATTTATTTTGTCAAATAAATCGACTTATCTTTGTGAATTTCAACTGTTTTTGAACAAGAAAAAAGCACCTAGAATTTCTTCTAAGTACTTCTTTAAAAAAATTATTTAATCGTAATCGTTCTAACTTCCCCATGTGGATTCACTTGCATTTCTACCAGTTGTTCTTTTTGTACGAATGGCAAACGATTTTGAATCGTAGCTGGAGCACGATAAACTTTATCATCCACTAATAAATAGTAAATCGTATTTCCATTCACTACCACACCTTGAATATCTTGAACTTTACCTGTCACACTTGTTAGATGATCATCACTTTCTGTTCCCGCTTGTTCAGTCGGTGCAGATTGTTCATATTTTTGAATTAATCGACTTACACTTGTTTCGACATATACGTTTTGATAATTTTCCACATCGATTAAAGCGTATTTTTTAATCAAACCTGAACCATCTTTTAAGGATAAAATATACATCGGTTTACCATTAAGGCTAATCAATAATGGGAAGGTAGCTTTATAGCCTGTTTCTTGTACACTACCTTCTGCGGAACTCATTGCTGAGAATTCTTCTGCTGCTGATACTGGATACATTTTTGCTTCTTTTGTACGAGTATTGACTAACACGAATCCAATATTCGAATTGTCTGAAGCTACCGAAGTAATTCCTGTATATAAGTAAATATCATCATTCATCGGTAAGTAATTATACCCTTTTGTAGGAACTGTCACTCCTTTTTTAGAGAAAATCGTATTCCAAAATCCTAATTTATATTTACCATTCATTTCTAACTGATGTAAAATTAATTCTGCACTATACACACGGTCTACCCAATTAGGAATTTCTTGTAAATTATAATGCTTACTCTCACCTGTCAGAGCATTCACTGTAATTAAACCATTCACTTCAGGCTCTCTTAAGAAAAAGTTACGACTATATGTTGAAGCAATATAATATGGTGTCCCTTCATCATCCACTTCAAAACTTGGACTACCAAACAATGTAAATGGATGATTGAAACGTAAATGACGATGAATATTACGGTTAAAATATTCTGCTTCACTATAACGAATTGGTTGATCCGGTTTCTTCACTTCTACATCCCCAGTTACCATATCTACTTGCATATAATTCGGAATTCCTTCTTGATGATTGGAGAACCATTTCCAAAATCCTGCATATTTTAATGGAGAAACACGATACGGATGATTTTGAATATTAATTTGCGTATAATCTTCCGCCACTTCAAATTGAGAAACTAAATCTGTTAACGCACCAATTCGACGATTGCCTAATCTTGAAGCTGTATCACGATCAATTAATGGAATTTGGTTAACATCCGTTTTCGGAAAATCTGTCGCAAAGTCCGCATTTTGAACTTGAATCATTTTAGAATAAGATTCTGCAAAAAATAGTGGAGACAAAATAAAGTAACTTGCCGCAGCAATAACAACTAAAACTCCAATGATAGAAAGTACAATTTTAGAAACTAGATGACTTTTATTCGCTTGTTCCCAAGAAAACTTATTTGTCGTAGTTTTAAAAGCAATACTACCTCCTGTCACCCATTCAATTGCTCCAACTAAGACTAAAATTAAGGCTAAAAACACCCAAAAAGCAGGTGAAGCATAGTGAATTGGTGGTAGATTTTTATAATAGTACAGTGCAATAATGATTACTGCAATGACATATAAAATTGATTTTGAAAAATTCACTCGAAGGCTCTTCCCTTGTTGATTTCTCGCACTTCGATTGGCACTATTCGTTACATCTTTCATTTGTATTCCCCCTTTTGTTGTCTTCATTATATGTTTATCTTCCAGAACTGTCTATACAACTTTGGGATGATTTTAATATCTAATGAACAACAATTCATTTATAAAAAATACCGCCTCCCAAATTAATCATTGGAAAACGGTATTTTCTCTATGAAGCATTGACATTGGTGTGCTCTTTTGCGACTTTAATAGTTACATTAATGGCACTCATTGTCAAACTAATAGAAATCAAGACAAAAAAATAACACAGTTCTAACTTTGGATAGTTAGCGATATTATGCGATTATCATACAAAAAATTTACTAAAATGTCAAATAATGTGAAATTTTTCGCTGTTCGCTATTATTTCCATTTCTTTTATGGTACACTCTTGCCGTAGAAAGTTTTAAAGCGGTGGCAATCTCTATAAAGGTAGGTGATGCTTATGAGCATCTATTCAAAATCTATCGAAAGGAGGTTGCACTTTGTCAGTCTATGAAGCTTTGACATTGATGTGTTCTTTTGCGACTTTATTAGTTGCATTAGTATCGCTCATTGTCAAACTAGTAGAAATGATAACAAAAAAATAACACCGCTCATAACTTTGACTGATTGAGTGGTGTTATTACATTCTCATTAGCCACCGTCTTTTCAACGGTCTACATCAGAGTCGAGTTCCCGCTCGGCTCTTTTTGTATCTTTATTATATCAGAACTCCATAAATTTTCAAATAATGTGATTTTTTGCACTGTTCGCTATTATTTATATTTCGTTTATGATACACTCTCACCGTAGAAAGTTTTAAAGCGGTGGCAATCTCTATAAAGGTAGGTGATGCTTATGGGCATCTGTTTAAAATCTATCGAAAGGGGGTTGCATTTTGTCAGTCTATGAAGCTTTGACATTAGTGTGTTCTTTTGCGACTTTACTAGTTGCGTTAGTATCGCTCTTTGTCAAAATAATAGAATTAGTGACAAAAAAATAACACCGCTCTAACTTTGACAGGTTAGCGGCGTTATTTTAACGTCAAATTCTTGCCACCGTCTTTTCAACGGTCTACATTAGAATCGAGTTACTGCTCGGCTCTTTTTGTATCTTTATTATACCAGAACTTCAAAATTTTTCAAACAATGTGACTTTCCGCACATTCTGCTGTTATTTCCATTTCGTTTATGCTACACTCTCTTTGTAGAAAGTTTTAAAGCGGTGGCAATCTCTATAAAGGTAGGTGATGCTTATGAGCATCTGTTCAAAATCTATCGAAAGGAGGTTGTACTTTGTCAGTCTATGAAGCTTTGACATTGGTGTGTTCTTTTGCATCTTTACTAGTTGCATTACTATCGCTCTTTATCAAAATAATAGAATTAGTGACAAAAAAATAACACCGCTCATGACTTTGACTAGTTGAGTGGTGTTATTAACACTATAAAAATTAGCCACCGTCTTTTCAACGGTCTACATCAGAGTCGAGTTGCTGCTCGGCTCTTTTTGTATCTTTATTATACCATATCTTCAAAAATTTTCAAGCAATGTGACTTTTCGCACATTCTGCTGTTATTTCCATTTTGTTTATGGTACACTCTCCTCGTAGAAAGTTTTAAAGCGGTGGCAATCTCTTATAAAGGTAGGTGATGCTTATGGGCATCTTTTCAAAATCTATCGAAAGGAGGTTGTACTTTGTCAGTCTATGAAGCATTGACATTGGTGTTTTCTTTTGCGACTTTACTAGTTGCATTATTAGCACTCATTGTCAAACTAATAGAAATCAAGACAAAAAATAACACCGCTCATGACTTTGACTGATTGAGCGGTATTATTTACCCATAAATTAGCCACCGTCTTTTCAACGGTCTACATCAGAGTCGAGTTACAGCTCGGCTCTTTTTGTATCTTCATTATACCAGAACTCCCAAAAAATTCAAATAATGTAATTTTTTACACAGTTCGCTATTATTCCTATTTCGTTTATGGTACACTTTCCTCGTAGAAAGTTTTAAAGCGGTGGCAATCTCTTATAAAGGTAGGTGATGCTTATGGGCATCTTTTCAAAATCTATCGAAAGGAGGTTGTACTTTGTCAGTCTATGAAGCATTGACATTGGTGTTTTCTTTTGCGACTTTACTAGTTGCATTATTAGCACTCATTGTCAAACTAATAGAAATCAAGACAAAAAATAACACCGCTCATGACTTTGACTGATTGAGCGGTATTATTTACCCATAAATTAGCCACCGTCTTTTCAACGGTCTACATCAGAGTCGAGTTACAGCTCGGCTCTTTTTGTACCTTCATTATACCAAAAACAAAATGAATTGCAAACTTCAGCAACCGTAAGCGCCCAATAACGAGGTGTCTATTATTGGACGCTTACATAATTTATCAAACAAACTAAAGTACTTTAAAGCAATCTTTTTTCCACAGACGATGAAAACTTGACCTAATTTATTTAACGGAATCGACATGATGAAGTACCTGCTGTAATACCCATTCTAGTTGTTCTTTTTCCATCATATCATAAAGGATATATTCTACTTTTCCTTTTCTAAGTTTTAGGATATGCGTATGTTTATTTTCCTTTTTTGTTTTTTTGATAAACGTTTAGTGGCACAATTTGTTTTTTCATTGTATTTCCCCCATTTCTATTTCTTATTTGTAGTATAGAGGAAGTTCATATCGGATAACAGACACCTCGTTATTGGACGATTACAGTTGACCTTGTCTTTTTTAAATTGATTTATAAAAATATTTTTTTCTTCAACATATCACCAATTTTCCAATTCTTTCTGAGTAAAAACACGATTAAAAACAAATACATTAAATATTTTCGTTTCTTTTACAATTATTTGCTCCTTTTCTTCCTAACTATTGCTAATTAAAGTACTTTTCTAATTACTGTTTCTTTTATTCACTTTTAATTTGTTAAATTAAGATAGAATCTTTTCGAAATAATATACATATTAATTACTTTACATTCCAAAGCTATCTTTATTAGATTTGTTTTAATTTTTGAAATTCTTGGTAATATTCTTCCATTTTTTTATTCATTTTTAATTTTTCTTCAAATAAATAACCTGTTTCTTTCAAAAATTTCAATAAGGATTCATTATCTTTAACTATTTTATAATTTTTATTATACTCTTCAATTCTTTTTTCATCTATACATAGTACATTAGGATTGAATAAAAATAATTCCATTTTTTTACCCAACCATTGTGTTCTTTTGTCTAAATTAAATTCATCATTAATTAAAAATTGTTCTAATTTTTTATTCTCTGAAATTGTAGAATTTAAAGTGATTAATTGTATTTTTTCATTAGGTAATTTGTTTCCTAATTTTTCATTAAATGTCTTATTTAGTAAAGTTAAATTTGAAAGTTTTGAAGTTTTATCATCACCTTTATCACTATAAATATGTTCTATAGTTAACTCTTCATAATTTATTTCAGTATCTCTTTCTGATTCCATATATATTTCATATAACACATATTTAACCAATTTAGCATTTTTTTTGAAAGATGATTCTTTTTTAGTAGAGTATTTTAGATTTAGACTTCCCTCTAGATAATTACTAAAATCAATCTTCTTTGGAATATATTTGTTTAAAACATAAAACATTTCTGAAATTATTATTTTCAATTCTACAATTGTTTCTGTATGATAAATTTTGTATGCAAATTCACTGATTGTATTATCTATTTTATTACTTGTTTGCGATGTTAAATTATAGATAAAAAAGAAATTCCTTATTTCTTTTAAAGTTATATTATATAATTGTTCATTATCAAAATCTTTCAAAATTTTCTTGTGTAAAGCTGCTAAAATACTCCTAATTTGTTGATTCCCCTTAATGTTAAAATATTTCATATAATGATTATCATTATTTTTAGTAGATATTAATTTATAGCTTTCAGAATATTCTTTTAAATTTTTTAACAATAAACTTATATGTTCTAATTTAATAGATTCCTTAATTGCTTTATAAACATTATCTTTATTTTCTAGTTTCTTTTTTATATAACATTTTGCAAAATGATGTAAAAATACGTCTGTATCTTTTATATCACCAAGATTCTCTTCAATTCTAACCCAATCTGATTTAACCTTATCTATTATATCGGTTTCTCTTGGAAGTATATATTTCATTACTCTATTTTTTAACAATTCTACTTGCTTTAATTTTTGACCTCTCGCATTTAACACTTCATAAATATTATAGATTTCTTCATCCTCTTCTGAAATTATTTCTACAATATTAATAGACAATAATTTATTTAAGAAAACTTTTATCATTTCAAAATTATAATCAGCAAATTCATCACAATAATAAGTGTATAATTTTTTTATAATAGAATTATTATCCACTTTTGATTGATCCATTGCTGCTTGAAGTATAGTATCAAAATCAGATTTTACTAATTCATTATAAAGTTTATATTTTTTTCCACCATCTAATTTAGTAACATAAATATAAGTGTTAATAATATTTTTTGCTAATAATAGATGTTCTTCCTCTCCCAAAGCAAAGAGTTTTGCTAATATTGATATAAAGATTACAAATATTGTGGTTAAACGTTGTTGCCCATCTATTATCTCAAATTCTTCATTACCTAAATTACTATTATTTTTTCTGTTTAAAACAATAGTTCCAAAAAAATGACTCCAATTAATTTTATTATCTTCATCAGAAATCGTAAATTTTATGTCTGCAAGCAATTCACTCCAATTTGTTTTATTCCAGACATAATTTCTTTGGTATCTAGGAACACAATAAACTTTTTGCCCTTCATATATATTAGATATTTTTCTATTTTCTGTTTTAAATGACATTTAAACTCATCCTTTACAATATAATTAAACTTTTTTCTTAAATTAAGCTAGAATTTTTTAAAATCAAAAGTACCGAGTAACCAATCTTGTTCACCTGAACTCGGCTTTACTTCTACTCCAGATTCTCTTAAATTATTCATATTTAAAATAGTTGCAGGAAGTAAAGCTGCTAATGAATTATTCACAAGTCTTTGAAGTTGTTTTAAATTCCCTTACTTAGTACTTTTACAAAATAATCTATCATCAAAATCGGTTATATAGTTTTTATTTCTCTAATAACATCTTGAATTACTGCAAATACTAATGTCATTGTTGTTAATCTTTGTTGTCCATCAACAACCTCGTATGGAATGTTAATATCTGGCGATTCCTTTTTACCAATTAATAAAATAGTACCGAAAAAATATTTATTAGCAGCATCTACCGTTGTATTCGAAATTGTTATCTTACTTGATTTAACAAGATTATAAAAAAATCATCAAAATTATCGTTTTCCCAAGAAAAATCTCTATGAAAATTTGGTATTTTATACCTTCTATCATTTGAAAAAATTTCTTTAACAATTAATTCAAAAGGTGAAAAAACCATACAAATTCCTCCTTAATGTATTTATTTGGTCTTTAGGCTATTCTAGTTATCTTCTTACATTTTATCTTTCAAACTTTACTAAACATTAATTCTCATGATTTTTAACCATGTTTATATTTTCGCAAAAAAGTGAAAAAATGTTTTGTTATTCTTTCCTCTTTATTACACTTACAAGTATTTAATAAATTACCAGAATTAGAAGTACTGTCTAGCTATAAATTAAATCAATTAATCAAATATCTAAATAATTCGGTATGAAAACACAAAACTTATTTAGTTGTTCCTCATCAAAATGAAAATTTATACAATATTCTGAACCATCTTCAAGATTTAATATTTCTTCTTTATTCTCATCTTTGGAAGCTATTATCAGATTTCCTATAGGATAAAAATCAGTATTATTCTTAAAAATTGGTACAACTTTATATAGAACTTCGTTACCGTTTTCTAACCAATTTACCACCTCTTCCTCAAAATATGCTTGCCCTAAAATACCCGAATGATTTGAATTATTCAAATTTGCATTAATCCACTGAGGGTAGATATTCTTTGGGTTATTTTCAGAAAAATTAAAAGTTTTAATATCTATATATGGCTTAAATCGCTTTCCAATTAAATGACCTCTATGACATTTTTCTTTATAAGCCACAAATTTTTTATCTTGTAAACATTTTTCTATTCTTTGAATAATTAAGTTATTATCACCATTTATAAAACTCTTATAACGAAATTTTAATCCTTTTTTCAACTCAAAAAACTCAGAATCAATATTTATCTTTCCAGAAATTCTATAATAATTATGATTTGGGTCAAAATTAATTGCAATATTAGTATTTGGCAAATTATCGTTCAAAATCCTACACAATTCCGAATTATTTTTAATATTTAATTGATCTAAAATCTTTTGTTCATTAAACATTCTATTCCCCTCCGATTTGTATTTAACCGCTTACATTTTAACTCAAAGAAAGCCGGATAGAAAGGCTTTCTTTGGGTCTTTCTATCCGTTTCTTCCTTCAAGGTTTATACTTGCAATTATTCATTCATGTTACTGAATGGCTTCATTGTTTTATACTTCTTCCTCTTCTTCGTCTTCTTTCTTCACAGGGATAATTAAACCTAATCCTGCAAGGATTGAAGCTGCTGCTGCAGAGAAGATTCCGACACCTTTTGCTGTACCAGTGTTTGGCAAGATATTTTGAGAAGCTTTTGGCTTCGTAGTAGTATTCTCTGTTTCAGCTGGTTGTTCATCTGGAGTGACTACTTCAGGTTTACGTTCTGTATCATCAGTAGGTACTTCAGGTGTTGGTTGAGGTTTATTATCTCTACCATGTTGATCTCCATTACCTTCTGGTTTCACTGGTGTAAAGTCTTGGTTCACTAGCTCTGTTCCTGGAATTGTGTGACTGATTCCTGTTGTTAGATCTGTCACTGTTGCTGTTCCGTCTTCTCCTACTGTTACTTCCTTACCTGGGTTCTTCGCTTTAACGTTTTCTTCCACTTGTTTCTTCTCTTCTGAAGTTAAGTGGGATTTATCTTTGACTGGAACCTTTTTGTCTGGTTTCACTGGAGTGAAGTCTTGGACAACTAAATCTTTTCCTGGAATAGTATGACTAACTCCTGTATTTAGATCTGTCACTGTTGCTGTTCCATCTTCTCCTACAGTTACTTCCTTACCTGGGTTCTTCGCTTTGACTTTATCTGCCACTTGTTTCTTCTCTTCTGGAGTTAAGTGTAAAATGTCTTTTGCTAGAACTTTTTCAGTCGGATTCACTGGGGTGAAGTCTTTAACTGTTAAATCTTCTACAGGTAGTAATGCAGATTCTCCAGTATTCTTATCCGTTACAGTAACATTGCCTTTATCATCCGCTGTAACATCTTTCTTAGGATTAGCTTCTTTTACTCTCTTCACTAATTCCGTTATTTCTTTCGGTACTAAATGTTCAGGGTCTGGAACTACAAGTGGCAATGGAAGTTTAACTCTAAACTCAATTGCTGGTGCACCTTTGGCGCTAGTCAATTTACCAGGAATTGTGATTTCGCTTGTGCCTTTTGTTGGAAGTTTTCCATTTTCTTGAGCACTTCCTTTTCCTTTGGTTGGATTTACTGGTAAGTCGTCATTTGTTAATGTTACTTTACCATCTTTTACCTCTTTTTTTCCATTAACACCTGGTAATGTTACTTTTGTACCATCCGGCACTCCTGTAACTGTAACATCCACATGACCGTCAAGTTCATCTTGCTTACCTACTGCAAATGTTGGCACTGCACTTGGGAGCAACTTCGCTGGAATGTCTTTGTCCTCTGCAGTTTCTGCTGGTTTCACTCCTGG
>CAUSWE010000006.1:0-52266 GCA_963535215.1 uncultured Granulicatella sp.
ATGTAGATGATTTTCGTCCAGGAGTAAAAGCTCGTAATGAAGAAGGCGTTCGTAGCTTATTACAAGAAGCTGGATTATATAAGAGTGAAATTCGTCAATTAGCCAAAAGAATTGGCGTAGAAAATTGGAATAAAGTTCCTTCTTGTAGTATGGCTTCTCGTTTCCCATATGGTACAAAGATTACTGCAGAAAAAGTTCGTTGGGTACAAGAAGCAGAAGCATATTTAATTCAATTAGGATTCGAACAAGTTCGTGTACGTGTTCATCAAGATTTAGCAAGAATTGAAGTATCTCTGGATTTAGTCCCTAAATTACTAGACCATCGTCAAGAAATTGAAAGTAAATTACGCTCGATTGGATTCAGTTACGTTGCATTAGACTTAGCAGGTTACCAGTATGGACGAATGAATCAAGTGTTAAGTGACAAAGAAAAAGCAAAAATTGGATAAGAGTTAAAGGAGAACTTTGATAAGGAGTTCTTCTTTCTTTGCCTAGAAATGAGGAGAGTATGGAAGCTCAAGAAGTATTACAATTTTGGTTTGAGGAATTAGAACCAAAAGACTGGTTTGTAAAATCCGACGCATTGGACAAAGAAATATATAGACGTTTTTTTAAGATTCATCAAGCTGCTATTGCTGGAGAATTAAGTCATTGGAGAAAGACTGTTCAGGGAAGATTAGCAGAAATTATCGTATTAGATCAATTTTCTAGAAATTTATATCGTGATGATGCAAGAGCATTTTTATATGATGGTATGGCGCTTGTATTAGCACAAGAAGCCTTACCGTATTCAAAAGAATTGACGGTCATTGAACGAAGCTTTTTATATATGCCATTTATGCATTCAGAATCATTAGCGATTCACGAAGAGGCGGAAAAATTATTTTCTGAACCTGGAATGGAAAAACGTGCGAAATATGAACAGATGCACCGAAACATTATTGAACAGTTTGGACGTTATCCACATCGTAATGAAATTTTAGGAAGAAAATCGACTGAAGAAGAAGTAGAATTTCTTCGAAATCATTCAGGATTTTAACCAGAACGGATATGTAAAGCGGATTAAAAAAAGTAATAAAACCTTAATATAAATAGAGTTGTTTTTTCGTGAAAAATTCGATACGATGGATAGGCAAAAGAGAGAATTGTGGAGATATATATATGAAAAAATTCAAATGGATGAAAGCCGTTGTGACAACTTTAATCGCTTGTTTTTTAGTAAGTCCGATGCAAACAATGGTTCACGCTGATGAACCAGAAAGACCTAAAACAGCAGAAGAAATTGCCGCATTAGAAGATGTAGCATCTTACATTGCTATTGAACAAACAAGCGGAAAAATTTTGATGGAAAAAAATCAAGATGATGTTCGAGGCATTGCTTCGATGAGTAAAATGATTAGTCAGTATTTAATATTAGAAGCGATTAAAAATTCAGAAATTACATGGGAAACAAAAATTCCCATTAGTGAAAGAGTTAGTAAATTAAGTGCTAATTATTCTTTATCAAATGTGCCATTATGGCCAAATGAGAAATATAGCATTCAAGAATTATTTGAAGCAAGTTCGATTTATTCTGCAAATGCCGCAACCATTGCGATGGCAGAATATTTAGCTGGAAGTGAAGCTAAATGGGTGGAGCGGATGAAGGAAAAAGTTGAATCTTGGGGAATTCAAGATGCAACGATTGTAAATGCGACAGGATTACCAAATAAATATGGAACAACAGAAAAAAATCCAGACTTTGGAGATGATGCAGAAAATAGTATGTCTGCTCGTTCTGTTGCCATTGTTGCAAGACGTTTAGTATTAGATTTTCCGGAAATTTTAAAAATTTCTTCAGTTGCAACAAAGGAATTTAGACCAGGAACTGCTGGGATGACAAAGATGGATAATTTTAACTATTTAATTCCAGGATTATTATTTGGTTATGATGGGGTAAATGGTTTAAAAACAGGAACTTCTGAATTGAGTGGAGCTTCTATTACGACAACCGCAACTCGTAATAATTTTTCAGTTATTGTTGTATCCATGGGATCTAAGCAACCGTTGAATCGTTTTAAAGTAACAGCGAAAATGTTAGATGAATTATTCAAGAAATATGAAGGGTTAGTAGTAGGAATTCCAGGGAAATCGGTTCAAAATATTCAATCTTATCCAGTCAACGGTGGTTCTGATGAGAAAATTAGTGTGGATTATGGTGATAATTTTGTAGCAGCTGTTCCAAAGGGAACGGCTATGAGCCAAGTAAAAGTTCGTTTTGAACCATTTAAAGAATTATTAGATGAAAATAATGCTTTAAAAGCACCAATTACTGCAGGAAAAACGATTGGAGAGCTATATTTCCAAATGCCTGGAGAAGATTTAGGCTATGTAGATGGTCAAGCTGAAGGTCATGTACCAGCATTTGCAGGATATGAAATTGATCCATCGAATATTGTGACAGATAGTTATCGACAAGCGAGAGGATTTGTGGGAAAAATATTCCAAGGAATTAAAGACTTTTTCGCTAGTATCATTCAGAAAGTGAAAGGATTCTTACATGCTCAAGAAGCATAAATAGTTCGATTTATAGATTACCTGTTGCACAACTTTAGAGAATATTGTAAAATACAGACATATAAAACTGTATGAATAGTAACTTGAAGTCTTTTGTAGAGAGCTAGCGTTTGGTGAAAGCTAGTAAAGTATGACAAGCGAATCCACATACTATGATGCATGGCGAAAGCATTGATTAAGCCATCCGGAGCAAACCGTTATCGCAAATGAGTGCAATGGAAACATTGAATACGGGTGGTACCGCGAAGATAAAAGTGAAACACACAACTTCGTCCCAGTGACAATTTGTCGGGGATGAGTTGTGTGTATTTTTTTACAATGGTTTAAACAAATTTTCAACAGGCAAAATAAAAGAAATTGGAGGAATCAATATGTTAGATATGAAACGAGTGAGAGATCACTTTGAAGAAGTTGTGGTTGGTTTACAAAACCGCGGAGTAGAACGTAAAGTAGTAGAAGAATTACGTGATTTAGACGAAAAACGTCGTGAATTAATTTTAAAAACGGAGCAATTAAAACAATACCGTAACACAGTAACGGAAGAAATTTCTCAATTAAAACGTAATAAAGAAGATGCTAGTGCGAAAATCGCAGAAATGAAACAAGTTGGGGAAGATGTAAAAGCAACAGATGCTTTATTAGCAGAAGTAGAAGAAAAATTAGAATACATCGCTTCACGCTTACCAAACATTGCTGCAGCAGATGTTCCTGTAGGGGAAGATGAAAACGAAAACGTAGAAATTCGTCGTGAAGGAACTCCACGTGTCTTTGATTTCGAACCAAAACCACACTGGGAAGTAGCAGAAGCATTAGATATTTTAGATTTTGAAAGAGGAGCAAAAGTATCAGGAAGTCGTTTCTTATACTATAAAGGTTTAGGTGCTCGCCTAGAACGTGCTATTTACAACTACATGATTGATTTACATGTGGAAAAACATGGCTACACAGAAATGATTACACCATATTTAGTAAACGAACAATCAATGTATGGTACAGGACAATTCCCTAAATTTAAAGAAGATGTATTCCAAATTAATGACGAACGTAATTTAACATTAATTCCAACAGCAGAAGTTCCATTAACAAACTACTATGCAAATGAAATTTTAGAAGAAGCACAATTACCAATTTATTTTACAGCATTAAGCCCTTCATTCCGTTCAGAAGCAGGTAGTGCGGGAAGAGATACTCGTGGATTAATTCGTCTACACCAATTCAACAAAGTAGAAATGGTGAAATTCGCAACTCCTGAAACATCATTTGATGAATTAGAAAAAATGACAGATAATGCGGAAGATGTATTACGTGGTTTAGGCTTACCATTCCGTACAATTGTATTATGTACAGGAGATATGGGATTCTCAGCTTCTAAAACATATGACGTTGAAGTGTGGATTCCAGCACAAGATACTTACCGTGAAATTAGTTCATGCTCAAACTGTGTAGACTTCCAAGCTCGTCGTGCGAAAATTCGTTACCGTCAAGCTGAAACTGGAAAAATTGAATTATTACACACATTAAATGGATCTGGTTTAGCAGTTGGTCGTACAGTAGCAGCCATCTTAGAAAACTACCAAGAAGCAGATGGAAGTGTAACAATTCCTGAAGCATTAGTTCCATATATGGGTGGAGTTACAAAAATTACTAAAAAATAATTAATTGAAGAAAAGACTTTTTAATAATGGAGCGTATGCCAGAGAACTTCTGAGTCCTAGGGTAGGGTGCAATCTGTTACTAGAGAGTCTTTTTCTTTTTATCATAAAAATTGCATTTTATCACACAAGATGATAAAATGCAGAAAAAGTGATAAAAAGAGGTGAAACTATGAATTATGATAAAATCTTGAATATTTTTGAAGCTTTTCATTTCAGTGTGAGCATATCTCCTGTAGAGCTTCACTTACCCATTGTTTTTCATAAAAAATATGATTTTATGCAATTAATGATTAATGGAGAAAAATTTTTATTAATAAAAGAAAAACGGACAGGAAGTTTAGAAAATTTTATAAAACAAGCAAAAGGAATTCAAAAGCAAACGGGGTTACCAGTTGTTTTGGTATTTAATAAATTATCTGATGTACAGAAAAAACAATTATTGCAAATTGCTGTACCCTATCTTGATTACCATGAGAATATTTACTTCCCATATTTAGGATTTTTATTTTCAAAAGTAGGAAATGAAGTTGAAGTAGATAAAAAACTGACTTCAACAGAACAAAAAGTTCTCATTTCATTATTGTTAGATTCTTCAACATTTGAAATTAATATAGATGAAATTAGTTATTTAACAGATTTGTCTATTCCAAGTTTATATCGGGTCTTTAAGAATTTTAAAGATAGAGGTTGGTTAACAAATAAGAATAAATCTTATCATTTTGCTAAAACGAAAACTCAGATTTTTAACGAAGCTAAAAAATTTTTAAAAAATCCAATTCATCATACTGTGTTGATTAGTGAAGATGATTTTCATAGAATTACTAAGGGCATAGATTTGAAGCTTTCAAATACAAAAGCTTTATCAAGTATAAGTATGTTAGAGGATAATGATGAATATGGAACCTATGCATTATCAAAAAAACAGTTTAAGAAAATTGGGGAATCGTTTCAACAACATATTTTTCAAGGACATAAAATAGAAATCTGGGAGTATGAACCGATACATTTTAACTATTTAGAAGAGGAATACTTAAGATATGAAAGTAAGGTTGAATCTGCTTTAATTGATCCCATTTCATTATATTTGATTTTAAAAGATGATAAAGATCCTCGAATTGAAGAGGAAGTAGAGAGGTTAGAAAGCAAGATTTTTACATTATTAGGAGAAAAGTATGCCAGCTAATATAAAACCTATTTTTCAAGAGATTTTTAAGGAATATCAGGATTACTATGTTTTGATTGGAGGAACAGCTACTTCCATTGTTCTAGATGCTCATGGATTTGAAAGTCGTACAACTAAAGATTATGATATGGTCATTATTGATCATTTAAAGGATAAGGATTTTTATAATACATTGATTCATTTTTTAGAAATGGGAGAGTATATAGGGAGCCAATTAGAAGAATCGCCTCAGCTTTTTCGTTTTACAACTAAGAAATCTGGATTTCCAGAAATGATAGAATTATTTAGTATTTTACCAGAGTACCCTTTGAAGAAATTTAGTAGAGAAACTCCACTTCATTTTGCCGAAGAGGCTAGTTTGTCTGCTTTATTATTAGATAAAGATTATTACCAATTGTTAGTAAATGAAAAAGAAATTATAGATGAATATTCTGTATTGAGCAATCGAGGATTAATTGTATTTAAAGCAAAAGCGTGGCTTGATATGGTAGAAAAATCTAAACAAGGTGAACGAGGATTAAGCAAAAAAATCAAAAAGCACTTAAATGATATTGCAAGATTAACGATGTTACTGCATGAAGAGGATGCTTTATCTAAAATTAATACTTCAAATACTATTGTAAAAGATATGGAACGATTTATTCAGTTTTTATCAAGTGAGATATATTCTATCCCTCAGAATGAAGATATTGTTTTATCACGAGAAGAAATTTTTGAAATACTAAGAGAGTTTCTATTAAGTTGATTATTTTAAAGGTAAAAAATAAAAGGAATGAACAAACCCTACGGCACGTTCATTCCTTTTTCTTATTTAGAATTTTGATTTTCAAATGGGATAGAAAGGATGAAGGTACTTCCTACATCTTTTTGACTTTGAACCGTAATTTTTCCTTCCAGTTGATGAGCTAATTCTTGAGCAATAGCTAGACCAAGTCCATGGCCTCCAGTTTTCATGTTTCTTGAACTTTCAACTCTATAGAGTCTTTTAAAGATATGTTCAAATTCTTTAGCATCAATTCCTTTTCCTTTATCCGAGACACTAATTGTGAGAGTGTTATCTTCTAAAATCCCTTTTACATCGATTGGTGTGCCAGGGTCAGAATATTTAAAGGCATTATTTAATAAATTGACTAGAATACGTAACAATTTATCATAATGACTCGTAAATTTAGCAGATTCTGGTAGAACTTGTATATGAATGTCTCTATTTTCTTGTTCAATTAAAAGGTGGAACTCATTCATAGCATGAACTAATAGTTGATCTAAGAAAATCACTTCATTTTTTTGAGGATGATCCTCCGTTTCTTGTGTATTAAGCGTTAAATCATCTAATTCTTCTACTAATTTATTTAATCGTTCCGTTTGACGGTTAATCGTTGTTAAGTAATGAAATTGTTCTTCTTGAGTAATGATTCCATCTAAAATGCCTTCTACGGTTGCTTGTATGGAAGTAATAGGAGTCTTTATATCATGGGAAAGTTGAGCAATCATTATTCTCTTTTCTTTTTCACTTTCTTCTAGTGAATCAAAGGATTTTTTTAAATCGTCTGACATCTGATTAAAAGCTTTTCCAAATTCTTGAAATTCAATAGGGCCTTTAATGGTGACGGGAGTATTAAAATTTTTATTGGCAATATCTTTTGCTTTCTTTTTCAGTTCGTTAAGAGAAGAGAATATAGGGGATAGAAGTAATAAACTAATCACAGCGCCAATAAAGCTAGCGAATAATGTAACTCCTATTAAAAAGTAAATTTCACTTTTCTCAATTAACATTTTTTGAACTGCCCAAAAAACAGCGAGTATAGTTAAAATAGTAGAGATCAGATAACCAATAATAATATAATTTTTTAATTTCATAATGAACCTCTTGGTTTTTCAATTTTATATCCTAAACCCCATACGGTTTTAATTGTTGGGGTATGTAAACTAGAGTGTTTAGATAATTCTTGCCGCAAAGCATGGATATGAACGTTTAGTGTATTCGTATCGTCTATAAATTCTTCTTGCCAAACTTTTTCATATAATTCTGTTTTTGAGAAAACTCGTTCAGGATTTTTGCATAAAATCCATAAAAGTTCAAAAGCTTTTATTGTTAAATTAAGTAGATGATTGTCGACATAAACTTCATACGTTTCGTGGTTTAATTTTAGATTTCCTAATTGTACTTGACTAGGATTTCCCCCTCGATAAATTCTTCTAAAAATATTATTGACTCGAAGGACAAGTTCTCTAGGGCTGAAAGGTTTTGTAATAAAGTCATCAGCACCCATACTAAGGCCAAATATTTTATCTTGTTCACTAGTTTTAGCTGTGATAAATAAAAATGGTTGGTCGGGAGATAAATATTGAACTTCACTAATAAAATCATATCCATCCATTTTGGGCATCATAATATCGGTAATAATTAAATCAATGGATTTGTTTTTAAATAGTTCTAATCCTTCAACTCCATCGTGGGCCACAAAAACCGTATAACCGGCTTGTGATAAGTAACGATTTTGGATATCTGTAATTTCAAACTCATCATCTACGAGTAATATTGTTTTTTCCATTAGAGACTCCTTTGATAAAAATAGTGCTATACTTTTGCTCAGTATAACACTATTTTTAGGGGAATTAAACTTAGATTCTTTCTTTTTTAGCTTTTAATCCTAAGATTCCTAGTACAAACGCCAATCCTGCTGAGAATACTCCTAAGGCAGAAGTGTTTGTAGAAGTTTCTCCTGTTACTGGTAGAGTAGCTTTACTTTCTTTTTTCATAGAATCGTTATTTTTCATTTCTTTTGCTTCTTCTTTTTGATGTTTCATCATTGGAGTAGAAAGCTCTTCTTTTTTAGCTTTTTCTTGTTTCATCGCTTGAGAATTCATTTGTTGAGAGTGCTCCATAGTCGTTGGTTTCATCTCATCTTTTTTAGCATGTTCTTCTTTCGTTACAGAAGTAGTATTTGTAGTGGAAGAAGAATTGTTGGATGCCATGCTTTCTTTATGCAAAGTAATACGTACTTCACGTGTAGCAACAACATTAGATAAATCGGCTTTACCGTCTTTATTGCCATAAACTTTAACAGTAGCTTGGTAAGTTTGAGTACCATTGGCACGAAGTTGATCAAGAAGAGCTTGACCTTCTTTACCAGTAGTGTTTCCATTTAAATCAACTTCATAGAAATATTGTCCTTTAGTAAGACCTTCAAGAGGAAGTAATGCTGGATTTTTAGCAGCCCCATTATCAGACCAAGGAGCATTTTCAGAAGATTTAAGTAATAGACGAGTTAACATACCGTCGCCACCGAAGAATTCATAAGGAATCACTTGGTTAACCCCAGCAAGGAAAGGACCAGGAACATTGGCTTTTTCAAGGTAGCTAGCAGGCACTTCAGTTTGTGCTTTAATATTGTTGACTACAGATTCGTTTACCTTTTGAACAGGAGTTAAGCCATTTAAAGTAACTGAAATATTTTTAGTAGCAACAACATTAGATAAATCAGCTTTGCCGTCTTTATTACCGTACACTTTTACAGTAGCTTGGTAAGTTTGAGTACCATTTTTACGAAGTTGATCAAGAAGAGCTTGTCCTTCTTTACCAACAGTATTGCCATTTAAGTCTACTTCATAGAAGTATTGACCTTTAGTAAGGCCTTCAAGAGGAAGTAATGCCGGATTTTTAGCAGTTCCATTATCAGACCAAGGTGCATTTTCAGAAGATTTCAGCAATAGACGAGTTAACATACCGTCGCCACCGAAAGCTTCGTAAGGAATCACTTGGTTAACCCCAGCAAGGAAAGGACCAGGAACATTGGCTTTTTCAAGATAGCTAGCAGGTACTTCAGTATTTGGTTTAATATTATTTGCTACAGAATCCTTTACTTGTTGAGGTGAAGTAACAGGAGTAGTTTCTGCTGAAGTTGCAGCTCTATTTTCTGAGACAGCTTTTGGAGTATTTGCAGCATCTACTTTATTTTCAGTAGCTGGTTTATTATTACTGCTTTGAGTAGTAGTTTCTTTTGGTGTAGTTAAGGCAGTATCCACTGCTTTATTGATGAGTTGATTCACATCCTCTTGTTTGTCCTTTTGAGCTTTTTCGGGTTTCGTTTGAGTAACCGGTGTAGCAGCAACTTCATTTGCTAGAACAGATTGTACTGGAGAGGTAAGGATAAAAAATCCACTAGCAACCACGACGGATGCTACACCGACGCTTAAACGACGAATTGACCAACGAGTAACTTTCTCTTGCATATTTTTTTTCATAGTAAAACCTCCTAAGTTTTGTATGTGTTTACTATAAGAGGTAAAAATAAAGTGAGTATAATGAAAAGTTAAAATAATTCTTAAATATCCGTTATGAAATACTTATATATGAAAAAATTAGTGGAAATAAGGCTGGAATAGCTTTATTTAGAGAAAAGAATAGGAGTTTTTCTAAAAATAAAAAGGCAAGAATCATCAAGTCTGAATGATTCTTGCCTATAAAATTATTTTTTCACACTAACATTAATAGCATCTAGCACACGCTCAACAGGAGTGCTTTCTTCGAGTAAGTGTTTTTGTTCTTCTTTCGCAATATCAGGGTGGTCAGTAATGATGCCTGAAACGGAACTATGAAGATATTTATTAATTTCTTCAGGCTCATTAATTGTCCAAACATAAACTTCATGATCTTGTTGCTGAGCAGCAATGGTTGTTAAGTCATGATAAGAGAAATCTTCCACTACATAAAAGTCTACAGCAGGATTTCCAAATCCACCAAATTGAAGAGGAATGACATATCCGGTATCCATTTCGGGAGCTTTTCGTTCAATTTCTTCAATCACGTTTAAGTTGATAGACATCACTTTGTAAGTTTGGTCAACACCTAATTCTCTCATTTTTGCAATGAAGAGGTCGGTGTAGTTAGCTCCTTCAAAACCATGTGGTTTTAATTCAACGAGTAGTTTGACATTGAGCTCTTTTGCTTTTGCAACAAATTCCTCAAAAGAAGGAATGTGACTTTCATACCCGTTTTGGTAAATTGGAAGTCCAACGAGTTCATCATAAGTCATATCTTTTACTTTTTTATTGAGACGCGCTAGGCGCTTCAAATTATAATCATGCATGACGATAAAGCGATTATCTTTTGTCAGTAAAATATCCATTTCGACATAATCGGCGCCTTCTTTTGCAGCAGCTTCTAGTGCTTCAAGAGAATTTTCCACCCCATATTCGGTAAATCCTCGGTGAGCGACGATAGCAGCTGAGGAAGAGTTTTCCCAATGATATTTTGTAATAGCTTCACTAGAATAGAAAATCGTTAACCCGATAAAAGCAGCCACTGTAATAATGGTACTTTTAAAGGGGATTTCAGGAATATGATGCTTGATTGTTACATCTACGGCATCTTGATCATCTGCTAGTTTTACTAAAATAATCACTAAAGAAATTTTCGTATAAATGGCTATAAAGAAAATGACTAGTTTTGATAAGACAAACAGGCTCGTTACAATAAAGACATTATCCATTATAGAAGATAAGTATCCTAAAGTAATCGTGAGAATAAACGTCACTAAAAATCCGATGAGGGATATTATGGCTTCAACTAGTAAGAAGATGCCAATATGTCTCCATAATTTCTTCTTTGTGAGCGTCCAACTTGTTTTTAGATTTTCTAAGAAACAATGGTTTGTCAAAATTTGTAGTGGAATAGCGTAAATGAATCGAAGATGAAAATAAGCAAGCACAATATATAAAATGATAGACCCGATTGCTCCGGTAGTTGTTTTTTGAATTTCTTCTGTAATAAAGTTTGGAATATATAATTGTTCGGTTAAAAACGAAGTCATCCCAAAATTTCCTAATGGTAATAGGGTCAATAAATATAATAAGAAATATATAAATTGTGGGCTGAAAAATTCCCTCACTTCACCGAAAGCATTTTTCAAACTTGTTCGCCATGAAAAATGTGTATTAGAAATTGTTCCATACACCATAAAGGTAAGAATCGAAAATTCAATAAAAACAAATAAAATGACGGCGAATAAATACGCAATAAACGCTAAAATAATAATGGGGGAAGAGAAGAATAATTTCATATTACTAAAATTAAAATTACTTTGTCCCGATAAAAAAATAATGCCTTTAAATAAGGTTGATAAAATTCGAAAGCCAACAAAGGATACGAAAAATTGTAAAAAGGCGGCATTTCGTACATACGTAATTTTGTTGGAAAATAAGTTGTTTAAAACGAATCGAACGGTTTCCCAAACAGGTAAGGATTGATTTTTCATAAAGCCTCCTTATAGAAAGATTGAGAATATTGTAGCACAGAATAAAGAAAAGTTGAATATCATAGAAAATGTAAGTTTGATTCGTTGTATCCGTATAGGTATTGCCGTATACTTAAAGCGTAATCATAACTTTATAGGAGGGATTTTATGTTTTTATCAGAGGAATTACTAGCACAAATTCATCAAAGAGCAGCGCAATATGATTTGGAAAATGCGTGGCCAAAGGAAGATTATGAGGCATTAAAAGAAGCGGGATATTATAAAGCTTTTGTGCCAAAAGAATATGGGGGATATGGCTTATCTCTTCAAGAAATTGCCCAAGAACAAACAAGATTAGCAATGGCAGCACCAGGAACAGCTCTTGGTATTAATATGCACCAAATTATTGTTGGCTTAGCAAAGCATATGGTTCGATTTGGTAATAAGAAGGGTGAACAAATTTTACGAGATGCGGCTGATGGGAAATTGTTAGCATTTGGTATTTCTGAACCAAGTAATGACCGAGTTTTATTTGGATCTATTTCGAAAGCAGAGCCACAAGAAGATGGCGGCTATCGTTTTTATGGGAAGAAAGTTTTCCTATCGATGGGAAAATATTGCGATAAATTAGTTTCATTTGGTTCAGATAATTCTGGAGAATCTCCATTGTCTGTCTTTGCTTATTTAACACCTGATGCAGAAACATTCGAAGTAAAAGATGATTGGAATACATTAGGAATGAAAGCAACTCAATCAAACACTGTCGAATTAAAAGGTATTTATGCTGCAGAAGAGCAAATTTTAACAAAAGTAGCTCCTGGTCCAAGTTTTGATCCAGTTGTGTTTGGTATTTTTGCTTATTTTGAAATTTTATTAGCTGCTACTTACCATGGAATTGGAAAACGTGCGTTAGAAATCGGAATTGAAACGGTAAAAACTCGTCATTCTGTATCGAATGATGCGCCGTATTCTCAAGATAAAAATATTCGTTGGAGAATTGCAGAAGCAGCTATTATTTTAGATGGCATTCAACCACAAATTAATGAATTGAGTCAAACATTGGAATCAAGCGAAGAATATAGCTTTATTTGGTTACCACGTTTATCTTCGATTAAGAACCGTTCGGTTGAAGTATCAAAAAAAGCAGTGGAAGAAATTGTACGTGCTAGTGGAGGAAGTTCTTATTATAATACAACAGAACTTTCACGCTTATATCGTGATGTATTAGCTGGCTTATTCCAACCATCTGATCAAGAATCACTCCATGATGCATGGGCAAATATTTTATTAGGACCTATTGCGTAGTTAGTTGGTAGGAGGATGAGTTTTGTTTGAATTTCTTCTCTTTCAAGGGTTCACTTAGGATATTCCTAGTATTTTCAAGAGGTTTATAGTATAATCGTTCGTGGCGTTTTGAACGCTCGAGGTTCGCAACCATCCCTCGATTCAAAAAACTAGGAGGAAAAGAAATGAAACAAAACAATGTAAAAGTGTTGATGATCAATGCGATTGTAGCGGCATTATATGTGGTGATTACAACAGTATTTGCCTTTATGTCTTTTGGAAATATCCAATTCCGTATTTCAGAAATGTTAAACCATTTATTTGTCTTTGATAAAAAGTATGGGTACGGGATTATTGCGGGTGTTATTTTAGCCAATACTATTTTTATGTCTAGCTCTGGTTTAGGAGTGTATGATTTAGTATTTGGTTTAGGACATTCTATTTTATCTTTAGTGATTGGTTCATTCGTGTTCCGATTTGCAAAAGATTTAAAAGGCAAAATGTTATTATTATCCATCGTGTTTAGTGTAATGATTTTCTTAGTAGCCATTGAGTTGAAAATTGTATTAGAATTACCATTTTGGTTAAGCTACTTTGAAACTTTTGTTGGTGAAATTGTAGTCATGTTAGTGGGAATTCCAGTCATGTTAGCAGCCGACAAAGCAATTGATTTTACAAAACAAATGAATGTATAATTTATGTTTTAAAAGGTATATTCGAGAAATCGGGTATGCCTTTTATTGTTATTGGAAAATGTTGCTGGTTTGTTTATTAAAAAAGGCATTTCGTAACCTCATGACTTGTAAAAAAGCATAAAAGCATCTAAACTATAGTAGACTATGAATCAGAAAAGAGGAATTTCAATGGAATTATTAAGTTTAACAGTAGGACGCCTACAAGAGAACGTGTATTTTTTAATTGATGAAAATAAAGAAACATTAATTTTTGATCCAGGTGCACAAGCAGAGGATATTAAAGAATTAATTGAAGAAGAAGGATTGAAGCCAATTGCGATTGTGTTAACTCATGCGCATGGAGATCACATTGGAGCAGTAGATGAATTGAGAAAAGCGTACAATATTCCAATGTATATGAATGAAATTGAAAAAGAATTTTTAACGAATACAGATTTCAATCGTTCATTATATTCAAATGAAAATATTACGGTAGAGCCTGCTGACGGATACTATCCGGCAGAATTAGGAAAATGGAAAATTGGGAGTTTTGAACCTGAACTAGCGTTAATTCCAGGTCATTCTCCAGGTAGTACAGTGTTTATCTTCAAAGATAATGGATTTGTGATTGGAGGAGACGTTTTATTTAAAGGTAGCGTAGGACGTAGCGACTTCTCATATGGTAGTCATATGACATTAATGGAAGGAATCGAACATTATTTATTACCATTACCAGGAAATACAGTTGTGTTCCCAGGACATGGTGAGCCAACAACTTTACAAGATGAAATTGCAAGTAACCCATTTTTAAATGGAGCAACTAGATAGAACTCAGTAGGAGAATTCAAAATGATTTTTGATACACATACACATTTAAATGTAGAGCAATTCAACGAGAAAGAAGCCGAAGTTATTAAACGTGCAAAGGAATTAGCCGTTACACGTTTTGCTGTTGTTGGATTTGATACACCAACCATTGAAAAAGCTCTCCAATTAAGTGAAACATTTGAAGAAGTAGTGGCGATTGTAGGATGGCATCCGGTTGAAGCACATGCCTATACACCAGAAATTGAGAAAAAATTAATCACTCAATTAACCCATTCAAAAGTAGTGGCAATGGGGGAAATGGGATTAGACTATTACTGGGATGACTCTACACCTGAAGAACAAGAACGAGTATTCCGTCGCCAAATTGCTATTGCCAAAGAAATGAAATTACCGATTGTCATTCATAATCGTGATGCAACAGAAGATTGTTATCGTATTTTAAAAGAAGAAGATATTCGAGATATCGGTGGAATAATGCATAGTTATAATGGCGATGTGGAATATATGAAACGCTTCTTAGATTTAGGAATGCATATTTCTTTTAGTGGAGTTGTGACGTTTAAAAATGCTCCTCAAGTTCGTGAGTGTGCGAAAATCGTTCCACTAGATCGTTTTTTAGTAGAAACAGATGCCCCTTATTTGGCCCCTGTTCCGTATCGTGGAAAGAGAAACGAAACAGGATATACTCGCTATGTTGTTGAAACAATTGCTAAGGAAAGAGAAATGGCTTGGGAAGAAATTGCTAAAGCATCGACAGCAAATGCAATGAAGCTATTTCGATTTGAAGAAAGAGGATTAAAATGAATCCAATTATAGTAGTAGAAGGGCGAGATGACACTCGTCGATTAAAGGAAGTTTTTCCAGAAATTGAAACGATTGAAACGAATGGTTCAGCTATTGATGATGAAACACTTGCATTAATCAAAAAAGCGAGTGAAATTCGAGAAGTCATTGTATTTACAGATCCAGATTATCCAGGACAAAGAATTCGTTCGATTATTCAAGAAGCGATTCCGACGGTTAGTCATGCTTTTATTGAAAGAGAAGAAGCCGTTCGAAAAACGAATCATAAAAGTCTTGGGGTGGAACATGCTAGCGATGAAAGTATTCAAAAAGCATTGGAACATGTCTATAAGCCAGTAGTAGACCTTCAAGAAGAGATTGCTCAATCGGTAATTTTAGAACTAGGACTGATTGGCTATCCTCACTCGTCTTATTTAAGAAAAGAAGTGTCTAAAGAATTACGAATTGGACATACAAATGGAAAGCAATTAACGAAACGATTGAAATTATTTGGCATTTCAGAGCAAGAATTACGAAATGCGGTACAAATTGTACAGGAAAGGAGCTAAAAAGATGTTTGAAAAAGATATTGCCACCCCGACTCGAACACGTGAAATTATGGAACGTCATGGCATTAAAGTGAAGAAGAGTTTAGGGCAAAACTTTTTAATTGAACCGAATATTTTAACAAAAATGTTAGATGTGGCAGATGTTAACAAGGAAACAAATGTCATTGAAATTGGTCCTGGAATTGGTGCGTTAACGCAACGTTTAGCAAGAGCTGCTAAAAAAGTATTAGCGTTTGAAATTGATGGACGCTTAATTCCAGTATTAGAAGATACTTTATCAGATCATGATAATGTCACAGTGATTCATGAAGATATTTTAAAAGTTGATTTAGAAACAGTGATTCAAGAACACTTCAATGTGGAGGAGAGATTACTAGTTGTTGCAAACTTGCCGTATTATATTACGACACCGATTATTATGAATCTCTTAGAATCTGGGTTACCAATTGATGGATTTGCAATGATGATGCAAAAAGAAGTGGCAGAAAGAATGACAGCTCAACCAAATTCAAAAGCTTATGGCTCATTAACGGTTGCAATTCAATATTGGTGCCATGCCAAAATCGGATTTATTGTTCCTAAAACAGTTTTTAATCCGGCACCAAATGTAGATTCAGCCATTTTAGTATTGGAACGTAGAGAAGAACCTCTAGTAACAGTGAAAGATGAAGCGTTCTTTTTTGATTTAGTAAAAAATAGTTTTGTCCAACGTAGAAAAACATTATGGAATAATTTGGTCAAAGCTTATGTGCCAGGAAAACTAACAAAAGAAGAAATTCAAGAAGCATTGGACTCTGTTTCGATTGAACCAAATCGTCGAGCTGAAACACTAACGATTGAAGAATTTGCAGCCTTATCAAATCAATTACAACAATTTGTAGGAGAGTAACAATTGTTCATTTCTTATCAAATGGAACGTGATACATTTGTGTGTAATTCTTTTTGAAAGGATGGAGAAATATGGAACAATGGATTCAACGTAGTAAAGGAATTTTATTAACCTTTGGATTAGCAGTATTAGCTGTTATTTTGGGGGATATGATGCCGATTATTGGAAGTGCGGTATTTGCGATTATTTTTGGGATGTTAGTGAGTAATTTCTATACATTACCAAGTGATTTTAAACCAGGAATTAATTATTCCGCTAAAAAATTATTACATTATTCGATTATTGCATTAGGGTTTACAATGTCATTTGCTCAAGTGCAACAAACAGGATTAGAGTCTTTACAAGTAACGCTTGTTACGATTGTAGCAGCTTTCTTAACAGCAGCTCTTGTAGGGAAATGGTTAGGCTTGTCCGATCATTTACGGATACTAGTAGGATTTGGGACAGCGATTTGTGGGGGTTCTGCGATTGCAGCAGCTTCTCCGATTATTAAAGCAGATGATGAGGAAATTGCCTTGTCGATTTCAACGATTTTCTTATTTAATATTATTGCTGTTTTCTTATTCCCATTTTTAGGACATATGTTACAAATGACGGATGCACAATTTGGATTGTTTGCAGGAACAGCGATTAATGATACTTCAAGTGTAGTTGCTGCCGGTTATAGTTATAGTAGTGGAGCAGGAGATATTGCTACAATTGTAAAATTGACACGTGCGTTGATGATTTTACCAGCTTGTTTAGTATTGTCACTTGTTGAAGCGAGACGTCAAAAGAAATCAGGAGAACCTGTGAATTGGAAAAAGATTTTCCCAATGTTTATTTTATGGTTCTTAATTGCAACGGTTGTGACAAGTGTGGGAATATTCCCTAAAGAATTTATCCCATATGCAAAATTAGCTTCTAAATGGTTAATGGCAATGGCGTTAGCAGGGATTGGTTGCCAAGTATCGTTTAAGAGTTTCCGTGAAGCTGGGGCTAAACCGATTGCTACAGGGTTAGCAACTTGGTTTGTAGTAGGAGCTACTAGTTTGTTTATTCAATATTTTGTAATGAAGTAATCCCCGAATGAAGGAGAGTTTATGAAGCGCCTATTAAGTTTAGGATTTTGGATAGGTTTGGTTTATATTTTGATTTTTTCAAAGGTAAATGCGGTTCAATCGTTTGTAAATACTTCGATGGTTGGAGTTTATTTGCATGTGGTGATGATTTGCTTGTTGATTATCGGATTTTTCGCCTATCTATTAAGAATCATTCATTTCTTATTTGTGTCGTAGAATAGAAAAACAAAAAAATTGTTATGAGTAGCAACGGACGCCAGCAGCTTCGCAAAAGCGAATCTCATGGCTAAAATTTGAGCCTAGGGTCTCAAATTTTCCGGCAACTAAAACTGCTACTGCAGTTTTGGTTGCTTCTGCTATTAAGGAAAAGTTCTTTGTTTTTTGTTTCTGCATCACTCATTTTTAGGGAGGACAATATAAAAAAGATTTGTTTTGAATAGCAACGGACGCCAGCAGACCTGCGGTCTCATGGCTAAAATTTGAGCCTAGGTCTCAAATTTTCCGGTAACTAAAACCACACTGCAGTTTTGGTTGCTTTTGCTATTATGACAATTTTTTTGTTTTTCTATTTACTTTTTGAAGTAGCAATAGACTCTAACAGCTTCGTAAATGCGAATCTCATGCTATTAAGGAAAAGTTCTTTGTTTCTGCATCGTTCATTTTTATGACAGACAATTTTTCCCCTATTTATTTCTGCTTCTATTTGCGAAGGTTGTCCAGTCTATGTGGCGGGCGTTGCACCAGTGGGCGGTGGTGTTTGGTAGGATGATGTCTGTTTGGCGTAATGCTTCTGTGTTTGAAACGCCTAATAGGGTGTAGATATTTTTTAATTGATTCTTCCAGTCATTAACCGTTTGAATGGCTGTTGGAAGGGAATCTTGTGGGCGAATTAAGTGTAAAAATTCTCCAGACATTCCGACAGCACTTGCTCCTAGGGCGAGACATTTTACGATATCTAATGGTGAATGAATTCCCCCAGAAGCGATGAGTTCACAAGACAAATCATAACCTTCTACTAAGGACTGAACCGTTGTTTGTCCCCAGTCTTCTAATTCATCATATAAATGATCTTCTCTTCGAGCGTTTTCAATGGCTGCAAAATTTGTGCCTCCACGTCCACTAATATCAATCGTTTGAACTCCGATATTGATTAGTTCTTGCATTGCTTCTCTACTAAATCCAAATCCGACTTCTTTAACAATAACAGGAACGTCTACATGAGAGACAATTTCCTCAATATTTTTTAACCAATGATGGAAAGAGCGATCGCCTTCTGGCATCACTAATTCTTGTAACGTGTTTACATGGATTTGAATGCCATTTGCTTCAATGAGCTCAATCGCTTTTTTAGCAGATTCAACGGTATAATGGGCTCCTAAATTTGCCAATACAATTCCGTTAGGATTCTCTTTTCGAATAATGGTAAAGCTTTCTGCAGTAGAAGGGTCTTTCATGGTAATACTCATCGATCCAGTTGCCATCGCAATTCCTGTTTCATGCGCTAATTGTGCTAGGCGTTGATTAATGAGAGTTGTTCGAGGACTTCCACCAGTAATCGCATTAATGAAAAATGGAGTTTCTAAAGTGAATCCTGCCATTTTTGTTTGAAGAGAAACTTCATCTACAGCCATTTCAGATAGAGGATGATGGACAAAACGAGTTTGTCGTAATTCTAAATTCGACTGTGATTGATATTGTTGAGTCGCATGCCCCACATGTTCATCTTTTCTTTTCATTTGTTGTGTATAGGCTTGTGTCATGAGAGCTCCTTTCTAATAGCGCCTTTTGAAGGGGCTATTTCTAAGTTTAGTGGAAGAATACCAGCTTTTTCCCATTGGGTTGTAATGGTGTCTTCTTGTTGAGGTTTTGTAATAAAGCAAATTCCACAATCGCCTCCGCCAGCTCCAGAAGTTTTGGCACTTGCGTTTTCTTGAAGCGCAATTTGACAAAGTTTTGTTAAGGATGGAGTTTCGAGTATGATATTCATCTCTTTACCAAAGTCTAATAAGAGAGCTCGATTATCCGTAATTCCTTGTAGAAATGCTTCTGTATCTTCGTTTGTTAAAGCAGTCGTTATTTGTTTTAAAATTGTTGAGTTTTGTTTTAAAAATTGTTGATAATACGCATCCTTTTCTGCTTGCGTTCTTGTATGAGTGACAGATGATACGAACGAAGAAGTGTCGGCTTTTTCCTTTGTCCATCCAACAAGCATTTTTAGCGATGTTGGTAAAGATAATGGTTGAATGACCAAGCCAGCCCATTCTTTGTTGACAACTTCTGAAATAGAATGCTGTTGTAATTGTTCTTGGATCCATGTTGCATCGATTCGTTGATATAAAATGATACCACCAAAGGTACTAGAAGCAATATCTCCTAAGGAACCATTACTACCAAGCAGAGTATTGGTAATGGCTGCTAATTTATAAACGAGTAGAGGTTCAACAGGAATATGATGCCATTGTAAAATAGCGTCAATGGTTGCAACAACGACAGCTCCACTAGAGCCAAGACCGAATTTGATATTCGAGTGAATATCGTCTAATTGGCTTGTCACTTTCAAATGATAGAGCTCTTCATTCCAAGAATTTCGTTGTTTTGCATAAGTTTCGGCAACTTCAATTGCAGTAGTCATTAATGTATATGGATGATTTTCTTCGATTATTTGTAAAAGTCCTTGTTCTCTTTTCCAATGAAGCGTCAAATCCGGTTGTTGAGTGGAATAAATTGTTCCAACTTCTTCAAGGGAAGGAGTTAACTCAACAGTTAAGTATCGATTGACAGCTGAAATCAGTGCCGGTTGTCCTGGAGTAACGACTGCATATTCACCAGCGATAAATAATTTTCCAGGAGCTGTAGCTTGTATATTCATAGTTAAATTCCTTTTTGATTGAAATGTTGAATGCTTTCTTGCCATTCTTCTTCTGTTAAAGTTCTCATTGCTTCTCCTGGAAGAGAGGAAATAAGTTTTTCAGAGGCGAAATATTGTTTGAAATGGTCACGGACTTTGTCTAAATCACTCGCTTTACAAAGAACTTTTACATTCGGACCAGCATCCATTGTGTAATAAGCAGGAATCCCTAATACTTCACGTAAGTAAACGACTTGTTGCTGAGCAATCAGACTATCTGGTTCAAAATAACAAAACGGAGGTTGACTTGCTAGCATTGTCGCATGCATTTTCATTCCATTAAATTCGGCAATTTCTCCCATTCGAGTAAAGTTTTTCTCTTGGATGGCTGTTTTAATCTCTTCTAAATCCGTTTTTGCACTTTCTACCCATGCAGGATAGAAAGGAGAAGTAGCAACTGTTTGTTCCATTCCAACACGGCTGGAGATTTTTTTAGCAGCTCCATTCACAACGACGATGAGCATTCCAATATCCCAAGAAGCATCGTCAATAGGAATCGCCATACTATCTTCGGAGTTCGTTCCTTGATTCCATTCAACAAAGCCACCGAATAAACTTCTCGTAGAACTTCCACTTCCACGACGAGCATAGGTTGATAATTCACTTCTTGATAAATTCCATCCCATTGCTTGATGCATCGCTCCTGCTAAAGCTGCAAAAGCTGAAGCAGAACTTGCTAAACCAGCTGCAGTAGGAACAAAGTTATAACTTTCAATACGAGCAAATCGTGTTTCTTTAGCAGGAATACGGAATAAATCTAAAAATTTTGAAATTTTTTGGGTCTCTGCTTCTTGTTGCAAAACATTATTTAGATAAAATTCATCTTTTTCTAAAGTTTCATCTAAAGTAATTTTTGTATCTGTATAAAAAGCCTCTAATGTGAGGGATAAGCTACTATTCATTGGAAGAAATAATGCTTTATCTTTTTTCCCCCAATATTTAATAAGTGCAATATTGGTATGTGCACGTGCAATTCCTGTTGTTTTCATATAAGCTCCTTTTTATTTATTCATGTGAAAATGAATGTGTCCATGTTTGTACAGCTCCTGCTTGTTGTAAAGCTTTAGCAATTTTTTGTGCGTTTTGAGGACTTGATGCAAGAGCAATCATACAGCCACCTAGTCCACCGCCTGTCATTTTAGCACCAATCGCTCCGTTTTCAAGCGCTGTTTGAACAAGATGGTCTAATGTTTCGTTTGATACTTCTAATTGTTGAAGGAGAGCATGGTTTTGAGTTAAAAGTCTACCTAATGTATAAATATCTCCTTTTGATAGACAATCTTTAGCAGTGTGTACTAATGCTCCAATTTCTTCAATGATTTTTTGAGTAGAAATGGGTTCTTGTTGGATTTTTTCTTGTACGGCTTGAACAGCTTTTAACGTTTGTCCTGTAACACCCGTATCTGCGACAATTAAAGTTCCCTTTAATTGAATTGACAGAGGTTGTAAAGCTTCTCCTTTTATAAAAAATACGGCTTCTTTTCCACTCGTCGTTGCTGTATCAATACCGCTTGGATTTCCATGAGCGATTTTTTCAGAAGCTTGTACTATTTCGAATAATAATGAATCGCTTAAAGGGACTTTATAATAATCAAATAAGCCTCTCACTACCGCTACTGAAACAGCTGCGCTTGATCCCATGCCACGTTCTGCAGGAATCGAAGAAGTAATCGTAATCTCAATTGAAGGTGATTGTACGAAGGAAGCTTCACCTTTTTCTACTTTTCCATTATTCCAATACGAACGAGTAGTAGGCGTAATTCCTAATTCAGGACGAAGTTGTTCAATTTGATTTAATGCTTCATGGATTGTAAATTTTAAACTTTTCAATACTTCCGGCATTTCATAAGCTAAACCACTATAAAAGTCGCAATGAATGCTTAGTGGATGAGAGCTTGGTTGAATTTTTGCTTGAACTGATACACCGGAAAAAGGAATGGCAATCGCAGGTTGATGATGGACAACTGCATGTTCCCCCATTAAAATGACTTTTCCAGTAGACTGTCCCATACCGGAAGCTGTTGTATATTCCATGGATAAAACTCCTTCATAATTTCTCTTATTTATCATACTAAAAACCACTAGTGGTGTAAACGAACAAGCGAGGATTTAACGGAAATTTAAAGCCCCAATTGTTAGTCATCCTAAAAAAACTATGGTAAAATACGCAAGAAAAGTAATTCAATAAAAGGAGAGAATCGTTGTGACAGACACATCGACGTATTATCATATTAGCCGAGATGAATGGAAACAATATCAAAACGCTCATCACTTGGCATTAACATTACACGAATTAGAACATTTAACATCATTGAATGATAGAATTTCATTAATTGACGTACAAGAAGTATATGCCCCCTTATTAGATTACTTTGATATCTATTATCAAAAACATGGGCAAATTCATGAACAAGAACAATATTTCTTAAAACAACCGAAGAAGAAAGTACCATTTATTATTGGAGTTTCAGGAAGTGTGGCAGTTGGGAAAAGTACAACGGCTCGTTTAATGCAAACAATGCTCCAACAAAAATATCCAGAATTAACTATTGAGCTAATGACGACCGATGGATTTTTATGGCCAACAAAGGATTTGGTGGAAAAAGGAATTTTACACCGCAAAGGATTCCCAGAAAGTTATGATATGGAATCATTAGTGAATTTCTTATTAGATATTAAAACAGGAGAAGAAGCGGTTGAAGCACCTGTTTATTCTCATGAAATTTACGACATTATTCCAAATGAAAAACAAGTCATTTATCCACCTGACATTTTAATTGTGGAAGGAATTAATGTATTACAATTGCCACCGAATCGAGAAATTTACGTCAGTGATTTCTTTGACTGGTCGATTTATGTAGATGCAGAAGAAAATCTGATTGAAAAATGGTACTTAGAACGTTTTGAATTATTAATGGAACGAGCAAAAACTCAACCCGATAATTTTTATTACCAGTTTGCGATTGGAGATCGAGAAGAAGCGATTGCTATGGCAAAAGATGTATGGAAAAAAACGAATTTGAAAAATCTAAAGGAATACATCTTACCAACAAAAGGACGTGCAGACTTCATTTTGCATAAAACGTTCGGACATCATATTGACTATGTCCAAGTGAAGAAATACTAAATAATGGAAGAAGAACCTACAGGATGAATGTCGCTGTGGGTTCTTTTTTTGAATGGAAGGATAGTACATGAAAAATGAGAAAATTTAATAAAAATCCGAACGAATTTTATAAATATTTAAGGTAACTTTCGTGATTTTCTGCTACAATATAGGTAATAAGACTAAGGAGGCTTTTTATGTCAACAAGAACCACTTCGTTAGAAAAAATTATTGTATTAGATTTTGGAAGTCAGTATAACCAACTGATTACACGTCGTATTCGTGAGTTTGGAGTATTCAGTGAGTTACTTCATAATGATATTACAGCAGAAGAAATCAAAAAGCATGGAAATGTAAAAGGGATTATTTTCTCTGGAGGCCCTCATAGTGTGTATGAATCAGGAGCTTTTACAGTAGATCCTGCCATTTTTGAATTAGGAATTCCAGTATTAGGAATCTGTTATGGAATGCAGTTGACAACTCATTTATTTGGAGGAACCGTTGAATCTTCACCAACAAGAGAATATGGTCCTGCTAAAGTAGAAGTATTTAATACAGATTCAGGAATTTTCCAAGGATTATCTACTTCAGAAGAAGTCTTAATGAGCCATGGTGACAGAATTACAGCTATTCCTGAAGGTTTCACTGTAACAGCTTCAAATGAACATACACCATTTGCAGCATTTGAAAACTCAGAACGAAATATTTATGGAGTACAATTCCATCCAGAAGTACGTCACAGTATTCATGGAAATGATATGTTGAAAAACTTCGTGTTCAATATTTGTGGTGCAACAGGTGATTGGACGATGGCAAACTTCATCGAGATGGAAATTGAAAAAATCCGTGAAAAAGTTGGCAATAAAAAAGTATTATTAGGTTTATCAGGCGGAGTTGACTCAAGCGTTGTAGGTGTCCTATTACAAAAAGCTATCGGAGACCAATTAACTTGTATTTTTGTAGATCACGGCTTACTAAGAAAAGACGAAGGCGACCAAGTAATGGAAAGCTTATCTGGAAAATTTGGATTAAATATTATCCGAGTGAATGCTCAAGAACGTTTCTTATCCAAACTAAAAGGTATTAGTGATCCAGAACAAAAACGTAAAATTATTGGAAATGAATTTGTTTATGTATTCGATGATGAAGCCGCAAAATTAACAGATGTGGATTTCTTAGCACAAGGAACTTTATATACAGATATTATCGAATCAGGAACAAAAACAGCTCAAACCATTAAGTCTCACCACAATGTGGGAGGACTACCAGAGGATATGCAGTTTGAATTAATTGAACCACTGAACACATTATTCAAAGACGAAGTCCGTGCCTTAGGAACAGCATTAGGCATGCCAGATTCAATCGTATGGCGCCAACCATTCCCTGGCCCAGGACTAGGCATTCGAGTACTAGGAGAAGTAACCGAAGAAAAACTAGAAATTGTACGAGAAAGTGATGCCATCTTAAGAGAAGAAATTGCCAAAAACGGACTTGAAAGAGATGTATGGCAATATTTCACAGTCTTACCAGGAATCCGTAGTGTCGGAGTAATGGGGGACGGAAGAACCTATGATTACACAATCGGTATTCGTGCAGTAACAAGTATTGACGGCATGACAAGTGACTTCGCTAGAATCCCATGGGAAATCTTACAAACTATCAGCGCAAGAATTGTTAACGAAGTCGGACATGTGAACCGAGTGGTGTATGATATTACAAGTAAACCACCTGCTACGATTGAGTGGGAGTAGGAAGGAAGAGAGTTTAGCCTGGAGCATTGCTCTGGGCTTTTTATGTATAAGAAAGATGGAGATGATTATTGTGTATATTAATTTAGTGTTGTAACCTAAATAGGTATTAAATTTGATTTAAATAAAATGAAAAGTTAAATAATGTGAGAAAATAATGATATACTATAGCTGAAAAGTGACTATAAATATTTAGAGGAAGGTTATATATGAAAATAAAAAAGATTCAATTAAATAATTTTAAACGTTTTACTCGTTTAACAATTGATGAGATACCTGAGACGACCAAATTAGTTGTCTTAGTTGGTCCAAATGGTTCTGGGAAAACATCCTTCTTAGAAGCTTTTCATCATTATTATAAATATTATGGATATGGTGATGCAGGGAATTCAAATTATCTTCGAAAAAAAGAAGGGAATACAAATGATACAAATCGTTCATGGTTAGACGAAGCTTTAAATTTAGTAAATATAGATTACTATGATATAAATTTACCTAAAAATAGAATAAATCGTTCAGAAGTGAAGGGACACTTTTATTTTAGAAGTGCATATAGAAATGAATCAGAATTTTATATTGATGTTATTCGTAAACAAGAAGATCCGCTAAAAAATAGTAGATTACAGTCATTGATTCAAAATGATAAAACTGTCTCTGAGAATTATCAGAGATTAATTTCCAATACTGTATGGGAAGTCTTTAACGCTGACAATGACAAGAAATTGGTTGAGGAATTAAGAAATGAATTAATTGGTAAAATAAAAATAGCTATCCGAAATATATTTGATGATTTAGAATTTTCTTCGATTGGAGATCCTCTAGTTAATGGGAATTTTTATTTTACAAAGGGGATTTCAGAAAATTTTCCATATAGTAATCTTTCAGCTGGAGAAAAGTCCGCTTTTGATTTAGTATTGGACTTGGTTATACAATCAACATATTATAAAAATGCTATATATTGTATTGATGAGCCTGAAGCTCATATGCATACTCAATTACAAGGAAAGGTTTTACGTGAATTATTAAATCTTATTCCGAATGACTCACAATTATGGATTTCTACGCATTCAATAGGCATGCTTAATGAGGCAGAAGAATTTGAAAGAGAATTTCCAGGGACGGTTGTATTTTTAGATTTTGGAGATAAAGATTTCGATATGGAGCAAGTAATAAAACCTAAACGAATTGATAAAATTTTAATGAATAAATTTTATGAGTTGGCTTTGGGTGATTTTTCTAAATTAATTTTACCTAATATTGTAGTTTTTTGTGAAGGATCTTCTGGTGGTGGGAACCGAAAGAATTTTGATAAAACAATTTATTCAACAATATTTGAGAAAGAGTATCCAAGAGCGTTGTTTATTTCTGGAGGTTCTTGTGAAGATATAAAAAATATTGAAAGAAATCACGGTGAAATAGTTAGTAATTTATTAAAAAATGTTAAAATTATTAAGATTATAGATCGAGATGATCTTAGTTTGAATGAAGTTGAAGACTTAAAAAATGAAGGAATAAAAGTTTTAACAAAACGTAATTTAGAGTCTTATCTTTTAGATGATGAAGTTATTTATCAATTGTGTAAGAAGTATGGAAAAATTGATAATTATGAAAATTGTATAAAAATAAAAAATGAAGAAATACTACAATCAATTGCAAGAAATAATCCGATAGATGATTATAAATCTGCTAGAGGTTCAATATACACTAGGCTAAAAACAGAATTGCAATTGACTCGGTGTGGAAATAGTGCTGATGCATTTATTCGAGATACATTAGCACCTTTAATTACTAAAGATATGAATGTGTATAAACTGTTAAAAGAAGAAATATTTGGTTCAGAAGAAGTTGAATAAAAATAAATATAAATTATTAAATTTGAACTTAAGGGAGTATTATGCGTTTATTATTAATAATTCTAATATTTTGAAAAAAGATTTTATTGAATTTTCTGGTCAGAGATTTTAACAACTTATATTTTTGGAAAATAAAGAGGACGAGTTCCAAATTCCTTTAGAAGAATATTACAGATTTGTTCCATATGAAAATTATGTAAGAGATATAGAAAGCAATGTATATAAAGGATATAACACTTCTATGATTACAGATGATTTCCGATCTACGTCAGAAAGATTATTTGAGAAATATTGTGAAAAGAACGGAAATGTAAAATATGTCTATAAAAATGGTGATAGTGGGCAACAATATTTATCAATAGTTTATGGAACAAACTTTGATAAACAGAGGTTATTTTATCCGGACTATGTTGTCCAATTAGAAGATGGCGCTATTTGGTTAATTGAAACAAAAGGTGGAGAAAGCAGAGGCCAAAGTAAAAATATTGATATTCAAATAGAAAATAAATTGGAAGCGTTTAAGTATTTTGCGAATAAATATGGGTATAATTTTGGCTTTGTCAGAGATAAAAATGATGAACTTTATTTTAATAATAATGAGTATGTCAATGATATGAATGATCTTAGATGGTTGTTGTTAGAGGAGATTTGGTGATAATTTATGTTGAAAAAAGAAAAATTAAGGAAAGCATGTTTCAGGGCTATAGATAATATATTGTATGAAGGTACGACAGATGTAGAATTGTTTAATCGGGCTTTTGAAATTGATTATTTAAAAGATGAGGATGTGAGAGAAGAACTATGCAGTATGGTTTGCTCTTCTATTCAAAAAAATAGTTTTTCAGAATTAAAGGTTCATAAATTAGGGCATGTATTGGTACCAAAGAAGAGTTTCTCAGATTATAGAAAATGTGCTTTAATTGACATTTACGATGAAATTGTATATTTAACATTGGTAATTAGTATCGCCGATGAAATAGAAAAAATGAGAATAAACAAGAGCAAAGATAGAGTCTTTTCCTATAGATTTGGGAGTTTTAAAGGCAAACTTTTTGATAGCAAATTTCATTACACTGCTTTTAGACAAAGAACCTTAGAAAAAAGCAAATATACTAAAAATAAAGTTGTAGTGGAGTGTGATATATCGAATTTTTATGACAGATTGAATATTCATAGAATTGAATCTATCCTAAGATCTAATTCAAAAATTGATGAGAGTATAATTTCTTTAATAAATGAATTATTACTATACTGGGCAAATAGAGATTCTTATGGGTTACCTGTTGGTTCTAATGCTTCAAGGATACTTGCAGAGGTTGCTTTAATCGAAGTTGATAATTATCTTATCTCAAAAGGAATTGACTTCTGCCGATTTGTGGATGATTATAGGATTTTTGCTAAAAATGCATTCGAAGCTCATAGTAATCTTGCTTTACTAACATTGAAATTAAGCAAGGAAGGTATGTTTTTGAATACTCAAAAAACTAAAGTCAAAGATATTTCCAGCTATAACAAACAAAATCTTAGTAATGATATGGATAATGCTCAAAATAATGTTACTTTTGACGAAGTTGATGATGAGCATCCCAATCTTCCTAAAATAATAAGAGGTTATTCAGGTCTTATTCCCAGTAAATTTAGAAAATTATCTAATATAGAAATTGAAAAATTAAAAAAGAACGATTTGGATAAACTTATTAATGATGCTAATAACAGTATGTTGATTGAAGAAAAAACAATTACAGCAATTATACGTACTATAATTGCAAAAGAAGAATATAGAAGATTGACGGAACTTCCTAATATACTAAAAAAGTTTCCTCAATTTATACCATATTTCATTGATGCTGTAATAAAATGCGAAGGTATCAGTAAGGATGCTTTAGTTGAAATTCAAAATGATTTTGAAGAATGGATGACAAATGTAGACGTGCCAGAATATATTCAAGTATATCTAGTAAGGATATATTCGACTCATTTACTCGAAAATAAAGAAATTTTGTTAAATTCATTTAGAAATTTGAAGAGAAATTCGGGAGATTATATTGGAAGAGCATTATTGGAATCTTTAGATGGAAAGCTATCTAGAGGAGAATTACTTGAAATTAGAGATTATTATTATCGCGCAGATAAATGGGAAGAAAGGCAAATTTTAAAGATGATTAGCAATAGTCTTTCAAAAGGTGAAAAAAGAGCGTTTTTCAAAGATATTAAAATTCATGAAGATGATTATTTCATTAACAAAATAGTAAAGGATAGCGGTAATAGATAGACAAATATATTTTTTATAGAAGAGATATTTTTACTATAGTAAAAACAAGCAAAGTGGAGATGTTTTATGTTAGAGCAAATAAAAGGTATAAAATTAAAAGGGGCTAATTTTGTAAATCAGACAGAGTTAAAGTTGTTTAATAGTCCTAACGATAAAGTTGCAAAAGTGGCATTGGTTTATGGAAGAAATGGATCCGGTAAGAGTACTATTTCTAATGCCTTCAAAAAAGTAAAAGGGGAAGATATTTTAAATATTGAAATTGCAAGTTTATATGATAATGATTCACATGAAATTTCAATAGGTGAGTCTGGAGATAAGGCTATTTTTGTATTTAATGAAGATTTTGTAAATGATAAAGTCAAAATACAAGAGGAAGGTTTAGGCTCAATTATCATGTTAGGTGAAAAAGCGGATTTGACAGTTAAAATTGAGCAAGCAACAGAACAGTTATCTGAAGCAAAAGATATTCAAGTTAAAATTAAACAAAAAATAGAGGAGTATAGGGACGTTACAAACCTTAAATCACCATATTATTATAAAGAAAAAATGTGTATGACTTTAAAAAATGATGATGGATGGGCGGGTAGAGAACGGAGAATAAAAGAATCGCGTAGAAACGCTAATGTTCCAAAGGATAAATATTTAGAATTTGTGAATATTACTGCATCTAAGTTAAGATCAGAACTAGTTATTGATTTTGAAGAACAAATGCGAGAACTGGAAAAAGCTAAACAAGGTTCTGGAAAAATAATAGAGGAAATTATGAAAATTCCTGATGCGTATATAAATTTTAACTATAGTGCACTAAGCAAATTATTAGAAGAAACTATGGAGAAGCCTATTTTAAGTGAAAGAGAAAAGTATTTACTTAAATTAGTTGAAGCTGGAGAAAAAGATTTTCTTCAAAAACAGCTTGACTATTTTTGCAACGATGAAGTTCAATACTGCCCATTTTGTTTACAAGATATTTCAGATGATTATAAAGTTGATTTGGTGGCTAAAATTCAAAGTATTTTGTCGGATTTTATTAAGGAACATTGTAGAAAACTTTCAGAATTTTTATTAGAAGAAATAAATTTTGATTTTACATCATTCATACAATTAAGTTCTTACCCTGAAAGTTGTGAGCTATTGAATAAATTAAATAAGACAATACAAGAGAACAATAGGGTAATTAATCAAAAAATAAATTCACCATACACTTGTACTTATGAAAAAATCACAGATATTACTTCTTTGCTTATTGAATTGGAAAAATCGTTAAAAAATCTTGAAGAAGAGAGAGACGAGTATAATAAAAATATAGTTAATACAAAACCGATTATTGATAGGTTAGTTTCTATTAATAATGAAATTGCATATTATGATATTGTGGATGATTATAAGAAATACCTTGCTCAATATAGTAAGTATGAAAAATTATCAAGCGAAGAACAAAATGCTAATAAATTAGTAGACGAGAAATTGTTATTGTGTAAAAAATTAGAAGCTGATCGCAAGAATATAAATATAGCTGTTGACTTTATAAACAAGGGATTAAAATATATTTTCTTTTCTAAAGAAAGATTAGAAATAATTGTTGAGAATGATAAATATAAGTTATTGTCTAATGGAAAACCAGTTTTGCCATCTAATATTTCTGTTGGCGAAAGAAATATAATTGGTCTTTGTTATTTTTTTGCAAGTATGCTTCAGGGGAAAGACGATAAAAACGCTTTTAAAGACGAATATTTAATTATAGTTGATGATCCGGTATCAAGTTATGATTTTGAGAATAAAATAGGAATTTTATCATTTTTAAAATTAAAGCTCTCACAATTTCTTAATGGTAATTTAAATTCAAAAGCAATTATATTAACGCATGATTTGTTGACCTTTTTTGATATAGAAAAGATACTTGAGGAACTTCAAAAAGAATTTAATGATTCCTATGGGAAAAATAAAACAGTATTTAACTTATTTGAGTTAAAGAAATGTAACTTAATAGAGTTCCAATATAAAAAGAGACACGAATATACGGAAATGATGAAAATGATTTATGATTATTCTATGGAAGGATGTTCTGATAATAGTATATTGATTGGAAATATTATGAGACAAGTGCTTGAAGCTTTTTCTACTTTTGAATATAAAAAGGGGATATCAGAAGTATCAACAGATAAAAGTATTATTAATAAATTAGATGATGAATATCAAAGTTATTTTAGCAATCTTATGTACCGTCTTATTTTAAATGGAGGAAGTCACAAGGAGGAAGAAACACGAAGCGGTAGATTGGATTTTTTTACAGTTATATCAGATGAAGAAAAAGTAAGAACTGCAAAAGACATCCTTTGCTTTATATATTTACTTAATAATCTACATGTAATTGCACATCTTGGTGATGTTAGTGAAGAATTGAATAAATGGTGTTCTGAAATAAAGAATAATTAGCTTGCACAAAATAGTTGGAACTGGGACTGGGATGGGTAAAAATCTAATAATGAGCTTAAATTGAACAAATTTCCCAGTAAACAACAAATGAAGAACTTCTATTTTTAACGCTTTTGAATAGAATGAAGAGTAGAAAAATAAGAGTTGGAGTAGGAACTAATATTTAAATATCCTTCAATCTATCCCCAAGATATTTGGGAATAAGTTTGGGTATAATACTTCTATATAACTATGGAGAAATAAAACATGATTAGAAATATAAAAATAGAAGATGCAGAAGCAATACAAAGAATATGTAACATTTCTTTAGGATATGCAGTATCTATCGAGACAGTTATGAAACAAATACAAAAACTATCTGAGGATGTAAATCATCATTATATTTATGTATATGAAGATGAAAAGTTACAAAAAGTAGTTGGATTAGTGCATGCTGAAGTATATGAAAGCCTTTATTCCTATGCCGGTTTGAATATTTTGGGATTAGCTGTTTTACCGGAGTTTCAAGGTAAAGGAATTGGCAAAAAATTAATGCATCATTTAGAATTAAAAGCTAAAGATAATTCTGTTTCATTTGTTAGACTAAACTCAGCAGACTATCGTGTAGAAGCACATAAATTTTATGAGAGTATTGGATATGTATGCGATAAAACTCAAAAGAGGTTTATTAAGAGATTGGATTAGATAGTTTTTGGGTTATTGGATAGGTTATAAATGAAAAGCGCACGGCTTTAAGAGTAGAATCTTTTAGTTGTGTGCCTTTTTGCATTTGGGTTAAATAGTTAGAAAAATAATGTTATAATAACCTCGGAAAATCAGAGACAACTAATAAATTAACGCACACCACAACTAAGGAGTTGAAAGTGATGAATCATTTTATTCTGAACTACACAGAAGATGGAAATTCAAAGATTAATCTTACCCTAGAAAATGGAACGATATGGTTAAGTCAACTCCAGATTGCGGAATTATTTCAAACAAGTAAACAAACTATCAGTAAACAAATCAAAAATATTTTGGAAGATGGAGAACTAGATGAAAAAGTGGTTGTTAACTATCAGTTTACAGCCACTAATCAAAGTGAGATAGAAGATAGATTCCCAAAGAGAAAAGTAGCTCACTACAATCTTGATATGATTTTAGCGATAGGATATCGTGTACAATCCCCGCGAGGAATACAATTTAGAAAGTATGCTTCTACAGTTTTAAAAGAATACTTCATTAAAGGTTTTGTTATGGATGATGAACGGATTAAAAATTTAGGGGAAAATAATTATTTTGAAGATATTTTAGAACGGATTCGAGATATTCGTTTTAGTGAGAAAGTATTTTATCGTCAACTGTTAGATTTGTTTGCAACCTCCGTTGATTATAATAAAGATAATGGAGAAGCCAAACGATTTTTCGCTACAGTTCGAAATAAACTACATTTTCCTATTTGTCATCAAACACTAACTGAATCGAGTGATAATCAAGAAGTAAAACTTTTTAAAGGAGAACTTCCAACATATTCTGACTCCAAAAGACATTTAACTGAAAAAGAATTGAGTAGTTTTAATCAATTAGTTTCAGAATGTTTGGATTTTGCAGAGAAACAAGCAAAACAAGAATGTACGATGACGATGAAAGATTGGAATTATTATATTGAGCAATTACTAAGTAAAATAGATGATGATATAGAGAGTGATGAAAAACTGTTTAGTGAATCAACAGAAATAAAAGGTGAAACAGATCAGACAAATGATACTGAATATACTTTAAACCAAGTTGAAAATGACTGTTTAAGGGAATTGAAGAAGATAGAAAATATAGTAAAAAATAGAAAATATAGTAAAAAATAGAAAATAATGAGCAAAAACTCCTGTTGAAAATTTAGTCAGCAGGAGTTTTCAGTTTGGATTATTTGACAAGGCCAACAGATTGTAAGTTTTGCTGAGTTTTTGATATTTATATAAATAGCTAAAGGAATGGAGGGGAATCCTTGCAGTAATTATTTTACATCCATTGAACATGTGTAAAATTTGCACATGTTGAAGTTTACTCTAATTCAATATAGAATAATCCCTACCAATCTCGTTTTGAGATGTCGCAAATTTTGCGACAACTGAAGTAACTAATTATTCTTTTCCAGTGTTCTCCTATATTTTTCTTTCAACTTCCAAATCCTGTCAAAGCAATACTCCCTAATGATATGATTTCCTTAAATCTTCATAATGAATCATTACCCAATCCTCACATTACGTTTATAAGTAATATCATTTTCCTTACAAAACTCTTCGAATTTAGTAGAGTCAAAATGTTTCCCAAATTCTTTTTGTAATTGTTTTTTAGAATCATGATTCAATGGGATATTAAGATGATGCAAGAGGTTGTTAAAGTTCTCCGCATCTAATAAGTAAGTGACTTCATAATCGTCTCCATCAAAAATATCGACATCATAATCTTCATATCCGATGATCGCTGACCCATCTGGATTAAGTGTGTACAAAAACGCACTGTCTGTCATCAATCATTCCTCCCTTATAAGCAAATTATATCAATTCTGAAATAAAGTAAGCAACAAAAGTTATGCGATATAAAGTAATAAACCAGACTTTTCCAAATAGTGGGATATGAGACCCGTAGGGGCTGCTATCGTCCCTTGCCACAATTTCAAAGAAAAGTCTGGTTTATGACGCCATTAGTGTACGCCCACTTTAACCTATGCTATAATCAAGCAAAAAGTATTGGAATAAATTAGGAGACAGAATGTTGAAATTATTGAAAATTGATCGATTACTATTGGAAACGACAAAACTTCCTATGGTAAAAATTGATAGAGAATTATTTTTAAGAAAAGAATTAAGGGATCGATATCATCCAGAAGTAGTTGAATTAGCGATTCAATATAATCCAGCATATGCAGGAATTTCAGTAGAAGACATTAATAAAATTGCCAAAAGTTGTATTAAGGGAGAGGCTACCCAAGTAAGTACGATTTCTGCAGCGGCAGGACTTCCAGGAGGTTTTGCGATTCTTGGATCACTTCCAGCAGATTTGGCGCAATATTTTGCCCATATTTTACGAATTTTGCAAAAGTTAATTTATTTATATGGTTGGAGTGAACTGAATGTTGATGCAAAAGAAATGAATGAAGAAACGAAAAATTTACTCATTTTATTCATCGGAATCATGTTTGGTGTTAATAGTGCAGTAAATACAGTTCATGCTTTATCTGCGCAAATTGCGAAACAAGTGGCCAAAAAATTACCTCAACATGCTTTTACAAAAGGATTCGTTTATCCAATCGTCAAGAAAATTGCATCCATTCTCGGAGTTCAAATGTCTAAAAAAATCTTTGCCAATGGAGTGTCAAAAGCTGTTCCAATTGTAGGAGCAGTAACTTCTGGAGCGTTAACCTATGTTACGTTCAATGCCATGGCAGAAAAATTAAGAAAACACTTAGCAAAAGATGATTTAGCAAATGTTGAAATTTATAAAGAAAAATCAACTCCTCAAGTAATCGATGCTGAATTTGTAGAAGAAATCGAATAAATGACTCCCCCTCTATCGAATGATGGAGGGATTTTTTGCGATAGAGAGCATGAAGCAAATATATTGCAATGGTAGCGTTTAAATGATATGATAGAATACCTGTCGTTAAGAGAATTTCACAGTTTTTTAAATTGAATTTTTGTTTTAAAAATTTATGTAAATTTCTATTGAATACTCTAACAAAGGTCTTTAAAAATTGTATCATTCCACTAAAGAAATTTGTAGCCAAACAGTCAAATAAAAGTGGTTATGAACGTTTTCAAAACTCAAAATGATAACTGTTTTTTCGGAATAAATCCTAAAATATTTAGAAAATAGTATAGAATAATGATTGATTTTTAAAATTTTCTTGACAAGAAAAAAAAGATATGTTAAATACTTGACGGTTATTTTTTGAAGGATTTTTGAAACGCCATTTTTCAAATTTTCTTTGGAAGAGAAAACTAGAAGGGAAGAATTATAAATGACACAATTTGATACACCAGAATACTTAGCAAAAGTGGATGCGTGGTGGCGCGCAGCTAACTATATTTCAGTAGCACAAATGTACTTGAAAGATAATCCACTATTACGTCGTCCTGTACAAAAAGAAGACGTTAAATTACATCCAATCGGACACTGGGGAACAATCGCAGGACAAAACTTTATTTACGCACACTTAAACCGTGCGATTAACAAATATGACTTAGATATGTTCTACATTGAAGGTCCTGGACATGGTGGACAAGTAATGGTATCTAACTCTTACTTAGACGGTTCTTATACTGAATTATATCCAAATATTACGCAAGATGAAGCTGGCTTCAAACAATTGTGTAAAATTTTCTCATTCCCAGGAGGAATTGCATCACATGCTGCTCCTGAAACTCCTGGTTCTATTCACGAAGGTGGAGAATTAGGTTACTCATTATCTCACGCAACAGGTGCTATCTTAGATAACCCTAACGTAATTGCTGCTGCAGTTATCGGAGATGGAGAAGCAGAAACAGGCCCATTAGCAGCTGGTTGGTTCTCAAACACATTCATCAACCCTGTAAATGATGGAGCTGTACTTCCAATTCTTTACTTAAACGGTGGTAAAATCCACAACCCAACAATTTTAGCTCGTCGTACTGATGAAGAATTAACTCAATTCTTTAACGGCTTAGGATGGGATGCAATTTTCGTTGAAGGAACTGACCCTGAAAAAGTTCACCCATTAATGGCTGAAAAATTAGACGAAGCAATTGAAAAAATCCAAGCAATCCAAAAAGAAGCTCGTGCTAAAAAAGCTGAAGAAGCAACAATGCCTCATTGGCCAGTATTAGTAGTACGTACACCAAAAGGATGGACTGGTCCTAAAGAATGGAACAGTGAACCAATCGAAGGTGGATTCCGTGCTCACCAAGTTCCAATTCCTGTATCAGGTGAATCAATGGAACATATCGATCATTTATTAGACTGGTTGAAATCATACCGTCCAGAAGAATTATTCGATGAAAACGGAAAATTAGTAGAAGAAATTGCTGCTATTTCACCAAAAGGTGACCGTCGTATGAGCATGAACCCAATCACTAATGCAGGGGTTGTAAAACCAATGGAAATTACTGATTGGACTAAACATGCAGTTGATACTTCAACTCCAGGCGCTATCCAAAAACAAGATATGATTGAATTTGGTAAATTTGCAGCTGACTTAGTAAAAGCTAACCCAGAAAACTTCCGTATTTTCGGACCAGATGAAACTAAATCTAACCGTCTAAACGAGGTATTTAAAGCAACAAACCGTCAATGGGTTGGTCGTCGTGATGAAAGCTATGATGAATGGATTTCACCAGTTGGTCGTGTAATCGATTCACAATTATCAGAACACCAAGCAGAAGGATTCTTAGAAGGATATGTATTAACAGGTCGTCACGGATTCTTCGCTTCATACGAATCATTCTTACGTGTAGTAGACTCAATGATTACTCAACACTTCAAATGGTTACGTAAATCTAAAACTCACGCTCCATGGCGTAAAAACTATCCATCATTAAACTTGATTGCAACATCAACAGTGTTCCAACAAGACCACAATGGATATACTCACCAAGATCCAGGTTTATTAACTCACTTAGCTGAGAAAAAACCAGAATTCGTACGTGAATATTTACCAGCAGATACAAACAGCTTGATGGCAGTTATGGCTGAAGCTTTAAGTTCAGAAGATAAAATTAACTTAATCGTTTCATCTAAACACCCACGTCCTCAATTCTACTCAGTAGAAGAAGCTAAAGAATTAGTAAGCGAAGGATATAAAGTAATTGACTGGGCTTCAACTGTTAAAGATGGCGAAGAGCCAGATGTAGTAATCGCTGCTGCAGGTACTGAACCAAACTTAGAAGCATTAGCAGGTATTTCAATCTTGCATAAACAATTCCCAGAATTGAAAATTCGCTTCATCAACGTTGTAGATATCTTAAAATTACGTTCTCCAAAAGTTGACCCTCGTGGTTTATCTGATGAAGAATTTGATAAATTATTTACAGCTGACAAACCAGTAGTATTCTGCTTCCACGGATATGAAGGTATGATTCGTGATTTATTCTTCGATCGTAACAACCACAATGTTCATATCCACGGTTACCGTGAAAACGGAGATATTACAACTCCATTCGATATGCGTGTTCTTTCTGAAATGGACCGCTTCCACGTTGCAAAAGATGCTGCAGTTGCTGTATATGGTGACAAAGCTAGCGAATTTGCTGCGAAAATGGATGAAACAGTGGAATTCCACCACAGCTATATCCGTGAACACGGTGAAGATATTCCAGAAGTAGTAAGCTGGAAATGGGAAAACGTTAATAAATAATAACGATTTTGATTGAATAGGGCAGTCGTCTGACGATAGATTTCTATCTGAGGGCGAGCCCTATTTTTGTATAAAGATGAAACGAACTTCGAAACATAACGATTCGCTATTTTAAAATGAAAAATATACTTCTTTATTATATGTTCATCGGATATAGACAAATAAAAGAAGAGTTTGCTATAATATTCACACAAGTAAAGGGGAGTGAAAATGATGAGTAAAATGAAGTTTTTATTAGGTACAATGGCGTTATCAACTTTTGTAGCAACAAACAATGTTCAAGCTGCTGAAAATGAAGGAATAATTCCAAAATGTGTAGTTCAAGAGAACGCTCTTGTTAAAGGGGATGCACATGTACCTGTATCGAAGTGTGGACAACCATTTAGATATAGTACGCCTGAATGGAAAGTTGAAAAAGATGGCAGCAAAGTATTGTATCGTGATGGAAAACGTGCGTTAAAATGGCAAGCAGTTGATAATACTTGGGTATTTATTGGAGATAACTTTAAACCATTAAAAGGTTGGCAAGTGTTGCCAGTTGTTCAACAAGGTTTGATTAATGTTGTTGAAGGCGATGATATTCATACATCTGTACCAGATAAAGGTTATTTTTACTTTAATGAACAAGGCTATTTACAAGAAAAATGGGTGTTCGATGATGGACATTGGTACTACATTCCAGAACGTGGTGTTGTTTCAAAAGGTTGGGTAGAAGTAAAAGATAAATGGTATTATTTCGATACATCTGGAAGAATGCAAACAGGTTGGAAAATGCTGAATGGAGTTTGGTATTACTTAAATGAGTCTGGTGCAATGGAAACAGGCTGGGTTCAAGTAGATGGAAAATGGTATTACTTCAACACTTCAGGTGGCATGGAAACAGGTTGGGTGCAATGGAATGATGCTTGGTATTATTTTGCGCCATCAGGCGAAATGAAAACAGGCTGGGTAGAGTCATCTGGTAAATGGTATTTCTTAAAAGACAGTGGTCAAATGGCTGTATCAGAAAAAACAGCTGATGGTTATCAAGTAGATGCAACTGGAGCTTGGGTTCGCTAGGAAAAGCAGTTGACAGTTTCAAAGATTGTCAGTATACTGATAACAATTAAATCGAGAGCAATGATCAAGCGCAGTAGAGACTAGCATCGGAGCAAAAAGAGAATTGTCGGTAGGTGCAAGACAATCCAACCTAGAATCGAAGTACACTTGAGAGCAAACTGTGACAAACAGCGTCTATCCGCGATAAGGATTTGAGAGGTAGTTTTTAACTACAATAAGGGTGGTAACACGGCAAAGTCGTCCCTAATAGCTTTTGGCTATTAGGGGCTTTTTTTATTTGCTAGAAAACTGTGTAAGAATATTGCAACAATATAAGGAGGATTTGTATGAATATTATTGATGATTTAATGTGGCGTGGAGCCATTAATCAAATGACAGATGAAGAAGGGTTGCGTCAATTAACGCAAGAAAAAGCAGTCTCACTATACTGTGGTGTGGACCCAACAGGAGATAGTATGCATATTGGACATTTAATTCCATTTATGATTTTACGTCGTTTCCAACTAGCAGGTCACCGTCCAGTTATTGTAATTGGGGGAGCAACAGGTTCAATTGGAGATCCAAGTGGACGTACAAGTGAACGTGTTTTACAAACAAAAGAACAAGTACAACATAATGTCGAAAAATTAACCGCTCAAATGAAACGTTTATTCTTAACAAGTCAAGAAGACCAAGAAGCCGTTCGTTTAGTGAATAACTATGATTGGACAAAAGAATTATCATTATTAGATTTCTTACGTGATTATGGGAAACATTTTAACTTAAATACAATGTTAGCAAAAGATGTTGTTGCAAGTCGTTTAGAAGTAGGAATTTCATTTACAGAGTTTTCTTACCAAATTTTACAATCGATTGACTTTTTACAATTATTCCGTAAAGAAGATGTTCAAGTGCAAATTGGTGGAGCTGATCAATGGGGGAATATTACAGCCGGTTTAGAATTAATTCGTAAAGTAGAAGGAGCAGAAGCTCGTGCGTATGGATTAACAATTCCATTGATGTTAAAATCTGACGGTACTAAATTCGGAAAATCAGCTGGTGGTGCTGTATGGTTAGATCCAGAAAAAACAACTCCATATGAATTCTACCAATTCTGGTTAAACCAAGATGACCGTGATGTGATTAAATATATTAAATACTTTACATTCTTAGAAAAAGAAGAAATCGAAGTGTTAGAAGTTTCTGTACAAGAAGAACCACATAAACGTCAAGCACAAAAACGCTTAGCAGAAGAAGTGACACGTTTTGTTCACGGTGAAGCAGCGTTACAAGATGCCTTGAAAATTACAAATGCTTTATTCACTGGAGATGTTCAACAATTAAATGCGGATGAAATTGAACAAGGGTTCAAAAATATGCCAACATTTGAAAGTGAAAAAGTAGAACAAAACTTAGCGACATGGTTAGTAGATTTAGGAATTGAGCCAAGCCGTCGTCAATCTCGTGAAGATATTCAAAATGGTGCAATTTCCATTAATGGAGAAAAAATTACAGATTTAGAACATGTTTGGACTCCAGAACAATCCTTTGAAGGACGTTTTGTACTAGTTCGTCGTGGGAAGAAAAAATATTTCTTAGTAAAATTAAAATAGTATCGTTGAAAGAGGTTAGAGAAATCTAGCCTTTTTTTATTGAATTGTCATGAAAAATATGACAAATAAAAGTGCTAAAGATGCAATTATATCAGCTTTAAAACGAAATGTTACAGTTTTGTTACAATGAAGATACAATTCTGCGAAATTTAACATAAGACTTTAGTCGTATGGTATGATGGTACCAGTCAAGATTATAAGCACTTTCATATGGTGCCATGTATATAAATAAGAAATCGTTTGGAGGGAATCATTTGAACAAGAGGTTATTAACATTCGTAGTAACAGGAACAGCGTTAGCCTTAGGGGCATTAGCACCATCAGTAAACGCTCAAGATATTGATTCGCAAATTAGCTCAGCAAATTCTCAAATTCAAAATTTAAACAATCAAAAACAAGCGGTAGCAAGTCAAGTTGACCAATTATCTCAAGATTTATCAAATGTACAATCAAGAATTAACTCAGTACAAGCAGAACAACAAACTGCTAAAGCCAACTTAGAAGTATTGAAAGCAGAAATTTCAAAACTTGAAACATTAATCGCAGAACGTAATGAACGATTAAAAGATCAAGCTCGTGCGGTACAAGTAAATGGAGCACGTTCTTACTTAGACTTCTTACTAAATGCAGATTCTATTACTGATGTAGTGAATCGTATTGGGGTAATTGTTGACTTAGTAGGTGCGAACCGTCAATTAATGCAAGAACAAGCTCGTGATAAAGAGCAAGTTGAAACAAAAGAACAAGCTCAAAAAGCAAATTTAGCGCAACAAGAAGCAAATGAAGCACAATTACAAAACTTACAATCTGAGTTAAGTGCAACATTTAATAAACATAAAGCAACTTTAGCAAATCTTTCAAACGAAGAATTAGAAGCAATTGCAGCACGTGATGGCTTAGTTCAAGAAAAAGAAAGATTAGCAGCAGAAAAAGCTCGTGCGGATGCTGAAAAAGCAGCAGCACAAAAAGCAGCAGAAGCTGCTAAAGAAGCAATGTTGAAAGCGACAGAAGAATCAGTTGCACAAGCAGCAGCTACTACTGCAGCAGCAACAGTATCAACTCCAGCTACAATTGCAGCTAAAAGTGCAACACCAGCTAAAGCAGCAAATATCGTGGTAGGTGGCTCATTTGCAGCTCCAGACCCATCATTTGTAGCAGCTTTAAACGGTGGTTACTTCGGACAATGTACTTACTATATGTATAACCGTTTTGCTCAATTAGGTTCTCCAATTAGAACTACAGGATTAGGAAATGCAGCTGAATGGCCAGCAAATGCTGCAGCAGCAGGTTACGGTGTTTCTTCAACTCCTCGTGCAGGTACAGCAATTGTATTCCAACGCGGTGTAGGTGGAGCAGACCCTGTATATGGTCACGTTGGATTCGTTGAACGTGTAAATGCAGATGGATCATTATTCATCTCTGAAATGAACGTACAAGGTGTAAATGTTATTTCAACACGTACAATCCCAGCAGGCGTTGCAGCTCAAGCAACATACATTAACTTTGGATTATAATATGAACGAAGAATGGATTCCGCTAAGGAATTCATTCTTTTTTTTGTAAAAAATGTTGATTTTTTTATAAAAAAAAGTTAAGATAAGTTCATCGCTTTATTTAGTAAGTATTTGCTAAATAATCGACTCTCTAGACTAACGTTAACTTTCGCCGTGATTGACACCGAAGGCTAGCGTTTTTTTTTTATCGTTTTTTTGGTGGAAATGAGTTACAATAGGTAAAGTAATTAAGGAAAGTGAAAGGAAGTGAAACGATGGATACAGCTTTATTAAAAGAAAAAATTCAAAAGAAAAGTAAGGAACTTAGTATTGATAAAATCGGATTTGCTTCTGCAGCACCCTTTGATCATTTAGCTCAAGGGATGCAAGAATCTAAAGAATTAGGACATACAACAGGATTTGAGCATCCAATTTTAGAAGAGAGAATTTATCCAGAGAAGATTTTTGATTCTCCTAAGACGATTATTTCAATTGCCCTTGCATATCCTACTTTACCAAGTCAGAAACCTGAACGTGTAAAAGGGGAGCGACGTGGAGCTTTTGCGAGAGCTTCTTGGGGAGAAGATTACCATTTTATTTTATCCAGAAGAATGGAAGCTTTAATTGAGTATATTAAAAGTGAAGTAAATCAAGAAGATGTTGCCTTCAAGCCAATGGTGGATACGGGAGAGTTAATCGATGTCCGTGTTGCTGAACGAGCTGGGATAGGTTTTGTTGGAAAAAATGGTTTATTAGTGACAAAGGAATTTGGTTCCTATGTTTATTTAGGCGAATTAATTACGAATATTGAATTTCCAGTCGATGATCCCGTTGATTATGGGTGTGGAGATTGTACACGTTGTGTAGATTTTTGCCCGACCAATGCCTTATTAGGAAATGGGAAAATGAATGCCCAACGTTGTTTATCGTATCAAACACAAACGAAGGGTTTTATGCCAAAGGAATATCGAAAAAAAATGGGACATGTCATTTATGGTTGCGATATTTGCCAGCAAGTTTGTCCGTATAATAAAGGAAAAGATTTTCATCTACATCCTGAAATGGAACCGTCTGTGGAAGAAACACATCCATTGTTAAAACCATTAGTAACGATTTCGAATAAGGAGTTCAAAGAACGGTTTGGAAAGATGGCTGGTTCATGGCGAGGGAAGAAGCCGCTACAGAGAAATGCCATTATTGCGCTAGCAAATTACCGTGATAAGACTGCAGTTCCTCTATTATTGAAAGTGATGAAGGAAGATATGCGACCTGTCATGAAAGGAACGGCAGCTTGGGCTGTGAGTGAGATTATTAGTGAGTCGAGTGAAGAACTGATTCATTATTTTACAGAAATGTTAGAAAAAGCTCAAAAAATTGAAGCGACAACGAAAGAAGAAGCAGACTTAGTTGTTGAATTAGAAGAAGCGATTCAAACATTGCACGAAAAATTACCAAAAAATCCTGAGGAGGGATCTTATGACGATTAATCATATTGTATTATTTGAACCACAAATTCCAGCGAATACTGGAAATATTGCGCGTACTTGTGCAGCAACAAATTCTCCGCTACATTTAGTGGGGCAATTAGGATTTTCAACAGATGATAAGCATTTAAAACGTGCGGGTTTAGATTATTGGAATGATGTGGATATTACGTATCACGATTCACTAGAAGCATTTATGGAATATTTAGGTAATCGTCCCATTTATTTAATTACAAAATTTGCTAATCATACTTATGATGAAGTCAATTTGGCAAAGGATGAAGAACAATTTTTCATTTTTGGAAAAGAAACAACAGGATTACCAGAAGAATTTATGCGTGAACATGAAGAAAGTTGTTTAAGATTACCGATGAATGACACTCATGTTCGTTCATTAAACTTGTCGAATACAGCAGCAATTATTGTTTATGAAGCATTAAGACAACAACAGTTTAAAGGTTTGGAATTAGTTCACACGTATGAACATGATAAATTGAAATAAGGAGACATGAAGATGAAAAACATTCCTCTCTATTTATGGAATACCATTATTTATGCATTATGTACTCTTTCATTTGCGTTACTGGCAGTGATCGATAATAAATGGTATGCATTAGTCGCAGCTTTATTTGCAATTTCTAGCGCTTTTAATGCGTATCGATATGTTAAAGATAAACACAAAAAAAGGTTCTATAAATGATAGAACCTTCTTTTTGTTGCTTGACAGTATGAAAGAATTGTATCAGAATAAAGTCATTAACGATTGTGAAGGAGGCTACCAATGATGGAAAAAGATTGGTGGAAAGGCAAAGTAGCTTATCAAATTTATCCAAAAAGTTTTAATGATAGTAATGGAGATGGGATTGGCGATTTAAAAGGAATTACCGAAAAGCTCGATTACTTACAAAGCTTGGGAATTGATATTTTATGGTTGTCTCCTGTATATAAGAGTCCATTTGTCGACCAAGGATATGATATAGCAGATTATTATACGATTGATCCACAGTTTGGAACAATGAAAGATATGGAAGAACTAATTGCTGAAGCAAAAAAACGGGATATTTCAATTATAATGGATTTAGTAGTCAATCACTGTTCTGATCAACATGAATGGTTTCAAAAAGCATTAGCAGATCCAGATGGCCCTTATGCAGATTATTTCTATTTTATTGAGAGTGAAAAAGAACCAAATAACTGGGAAACTTATTTCGGAGGCAGTGTGTGGGATAAAGTTCCTGGAACAAATAAATATTATTTACACTCATTCCATAAAGGGCAACCCGATTTAAATTGGCAAAATCCTGTTGTGCGAGAAGAAATTTATACAATGATTAATTGGTGGTTAGAAAAAGGAATCGGAGGATTCCGTATTGATGCCATTATTAATATTAAAAAGGATTTAGAGTGGCGTTCATTACCATCTGAACAAGAAAATGGACTTGTTCCTGTTCGTTATTCATTAGCAAATGCGCAGCCAATTGAACCATTTTTACAAGAAATGAAGGAAAAAACATTTGAACGTTATAATGCTTTTACAGTAGGAGAAGTATTTAATGAAACGGATGAAGAATTACATTTCTTTATTGGTGAAGAGGGAGTATTCTCGTCTATTTTCGATTTCAAACAAACGATTTTAGGACAAAAGGGAAATGGCTGGTATAGTCATGAATTACCAACTGCTGAAGAATTAAAAGAGAGTATTTTCAAAGCGCATCGTCGTGCAGATTCCATTGGTGTATTATCAACCATTATTGAAAACCATGATGAGCCACGTGGAGTTTCTCATTACATTCCTGAAGGTGAAGTGACAGAAATTAGTAAAAAAGCTCTTGCCACGGTGCAAATGCTTCGAAAAGGAATTCCATTTATTTATCAAGGACAAGAGATTGGGATGGAAAATCAAATTTTCGAATCGATTGAAGAGTTTGATGATATTAATACCTTAAATGAATATCATGTTGCAAAAGAAGCAGGGCTAACGGATGAAGAAGCGTTGAAGGCTATTTCAAAATATAGTCGTGATAATGCTCGTACGCCAATGCAATGGAATGGTGAAGAGAAGTTAGGCTTTACAACTGGAGAAGCTTGGCTTGTTTCAAAACAGCCACAAAGAGACATTAATGTAGAAGCACAGGAAAATAATCCGCAATCTATCTTGAATTATTATAGAGCGCTAACTGCTTTATATCGTGATGAAGTTTATGGCTTAACGATTCGTGAAGGGGCATTTGTTCCTGTTTTAGAAGAAGTGAAAAACCTGATTTCTTATGAGCGTCGTGGAGAAAAACGTGTACTTGTATTAGTCAATTATCAAGCAGAACCTCAAACGGTAACTTTACCAACACCCGTAAGAAAAGTATTGCTAGCCAATATTCCAGCACAAATGAATGGACAAGGAGATCAACTCTCTCTTGCTGGCTATCAAGCGCTTGTCTGTGAATTAGAAGATGAATAGAGTGAAGGAAACGTTCTTTCGACAAGTTTATAGGACTTGCAGAAAGAGCGTTTTTTATTGTAAATCATAGATCCTTAAGAATGATTAAATACGAAATATTCCTATATGAAAACGGAAACAACTGGTGTATAATAAGCATAATAAAAAATAAAGAAACTTATTGACAAAAAAGATTGCTAGGTATATAGTTAGCTAAAAGAGTAACTAACCTATTCTTTTTTGAAAAAGTTTTGAGGAGGAATGTATCATGGATACACAAAAAGTTGAACAATATGCAGGAGTTGTAAGAAAAGTTTCTACGGGGTTAAAAGTTTGGAATATTATTGGGATTGTTGGGAATGCTTTTGCAACAGCAGGACTAGTATTTCTATTATTGCCAAATACTCAAGCAGAATTAGCAAAATTAAATAATCCAGCTTTTAATACGGAAACGATTGGTTTGAGTGGGGCTATTGTTGTAATCTATTTATTACTATGTATTTTTTCAACGATTTTATATCATAAGATTGGAAAGAGTGCGAAACAACAACAATTACCAGATAAAAATTTATTAAACTTTGCGATTGGAATTCATGCATTTTCAATTGTAATTCAAATTGTAAGTCAATTTATTAGTCCGTCAGGATTTGATTTCACTGCTTATATTGTTCCAGCCATTATTGCCGGATTACTAGCATGGGTATATGTGACATACCAAAAATGGGAACAAGAAGTAGCAAAACAATAAAAATGATGTGATGTTTAGAAGATTGAAAACAACCGTTAGGAGGAATGGATCATGGATACACAAAAAGTTGAAAAATATGCCGGAGTTGTTAGTAAAATTGCTACCGGTTTAAAAGTTTGGAATATTATTGGAATTTTTGCGAACATCTTTGTATTAATTGGAGTAGCGTCTACATTTGTTCCAAGTGTGCAAGAAGAATTAGCAAAACAGGGTGTAGAACATAATTTTGAAACAGCTGGAGTTGGAGTAGCAATTTTCCTATTATTCTTCTTATTATGTGTTTTTGCAACGATTTTATATCACAAAATTGGAAAGAGTGCTAAAAATCAAGCATTACCAGATAAGAATTTATTCTTTTATGTGATTGGAATTCATGTCTTTTCAATTTTAATGCAAATTGCTAATGATATTTTCAATCATCAAAAATTCAGTGTAGCTACTTATGTTATCCCAGCGATTATTGCCGGATTACTAGCCTGGTTATATGTAACATACCAAAAATGGGCACAAGAAGTAGAGAAACATTAAGGAGAGTTATGAATGAGTAAAACGTTAAAATGGAGCATGATTAGCGTAATGGCATTAGGAGCTGTTATTGTTATCGTATTAGGATTTTTAAAATTACGCTCTCCTGAAAAGAAAGAAGAACACCATTACACAATTATGGAGTTAACAGAACAGGAGCCTTTAGTATTAGATGGAAATATTGAAACGGCTAAAGAGCAAAGCTATCATGTCGACCCTCAAAAAGGGCAAGTCACTCAAGTAAAAGTAACAGATGGTCAAGAAGTAGAAGCAGGCGATGTGTTATTTGAATATGATAATGAAACAATTAGTGATGAAGTTGCCGATTTAAATCGACAAGTAAGTCGTCTAGTATCTGAACGTGATCATTTATATCAAGAATTAGAAACACAAAAGAATCGTAAAGCTCAAGCAAAACAAGAGTTAGAAAAAGAGGTTCCTGCTCAAAACCAACAAGGAGCAGCGAATCAAACAGCTCATGTAGGAGCTATGGATACGACAGCCTTTGACCAAGCAATCGAGGGTACTCAAAAAGCGATTCGTGAAATGAATAATAATATTGAAGATGTAAACACAAAAATCGAACGTCTTTCTAAAAAAACAAGTTCAAGTGTAACAGCAGATATTGCAGGAACTATTAGTATTAATCCAGAAGGAAAAACAAATGTACAATTAGCCTTCATTAAAATTACAAGTAAAGACAGCGAAGCGAAAACAACTGTTTCTGAATATGATTATGAATCAGTTGAAAAGGGAGCTTCTGTAACAATCTATGTGAAAGCTCAAGATAGAGAGATTAAAGGAACGATTTCATTTGTTTCTACTGATCCGTCAGGAAGTGGTGCTAATCCAGTACCAGCTTTGCCAACTTCTCCAAGTTCAGCTTCTAGTAGTGGAGGTCATAGTGTTGCTCGTTATGATGTAATTGTAAAACCAGAAATTTCTCTTCCAAATGGATTTACTGTTCAAGTAAAAATCCCTCAAAAAGGCTTAGTATTAACAGAACAAGCGATTCAAAAAGATGGAGAACAAGAATATGTTTATTTATATGATAATGGGGTAGCTAAACGCAAAAATATTAAACGTGTGAAAAAAGGATTCCAATGGATTGTTCAAGAAGGATTAAGTATTGGAGATAAAGTGATTGCAAATCCAGATTCAGACATTACAGATGGAGCAGCGGTGTCTTCTACACAATTGGAAGAGTCGGTGAAGTCCCATGATTAAACTAGAACATGTTCATAAATATTATAAAGTTGGAGATGAGCAGTTACATGTATTAAATGATGTGACTGTCCGTATTACTCAAGGAGAATTTGTTGGAATAATGGGACCTTCTGGTTCTGGGAAATCTACCCTCATTAATATATTAGGATTCTTAGATTCTAAATATGAAGGAAAATATTCTTTCAATGATGAGTCTGTTTCTAATTTGAGTGATAATCAAATTTCCAAAGTTCGCAATTCTACCGTTGGATTTGTTTTTCAAGATTTTAACTTAATTGAACAAGCAACCGTCGAAGAAAATGTTCGTCTACCTTTATTATATCGTGGATTAACACCTCGCCAAACTCATACAAAGGTAAAACAAGCGCTAGAAAAAGTAGGACTAGGAGATAAATTAGAAAAATATCCTCGCCATCTTTCTGGTGGGCAAAAACAAAGAGTGGCAATTGCTCGAGCACTAGTAAATAGTCCAAAATTCATTATTGCTGATGAACCAACAGGAGCATTAGATAGTAAAACTTCTGCGAGTATTATGGATATTTTATATCGTTTAAATCGTGAAGATGGAGTAACGATTGTAATGGTAACACATGATCCCACTTTGACGAAGTATTGTTCTCGTGTCATCCATGTAATCGATGGTGTGATTCATGAACAAAAGGAGGGGATTCCAAATGAAATTTAGTGTATTATTAGGATCCGCTCTGCATTCTTTAAAAGGAAATGCTCGTCGTACGATTTTAACGATGTTAGGAATTATTATCGGAATTGCAGCTGTTATTACGATTATGAGTCTTGGGAAAGGATTCCAAAAAATGGCTGTTTCAGGATTAGCTGGAGAAGATAATGGGAAAGTCACTGTACAATTTTTCTATCAACCTGATAATCCACAATCTGTTCGAAAAGTAGAAAAAGCTTTTTCAAAACAAGACCGTATTGGTGTAGAAAGTATTGAAGGAGTTTCAGGAACAGAAATTCCTGAAACAAAGGAACAAAATTATATTTTCGGAGTTTCGATTCCAACAAAGAAATCGACAGAACATGTTGTACTTGGATTAGAAAAATCTGCAACAAAAGAGTCTTTGACGGTTGGAGAAAATATTTCCCAAGTAGATATTGATGCGAATAAAAAAGTAGCGATTATTGATGAAGAGTTAGCAGAATTGTTATTTGCTAGTCCAAAACAAGCACTAGGACATGGAGTAACGATTGATGGAGAAGTGTATTATATTAAAGGTGTGAAGCCAACTAGTAAAGTTGATGCGTTGCAAGCCATTTTTACTGGTGCAGATCCTTATAAAGCCGTCCATATTCCAGCTACCACTCATCAACATTATCATAAAAAAGAAGAAAATGTGAATGGACTAAAAGTATTTGTTAAACCAGGATATGTTGCAAAAGATGTTGCTAAAAAAGTAGAAACTCATTTGAATGAAGTGGGTTCAAAACATACTTCTGGAAAATATACCTTTATTGACGTAGCTGCTCAAATGGATATTATTGGAAAAGTGTTAGATGGCTTAACTTATTTTGTTTCAGCAGTAGCTGGAATTTCTTTATTCATTGCAGGTGTAGGCGTGATGAATATGATGTATATTTCAGTGTCTGAACGAACAAAAGAAATTGGGATTCGTCGTGCAATGGGAGCTACTAAAGGTTCGATTCAATTACAATTTTTATTAGAAGGAATTATGATTACTTCTATTGGTGGAATTATCGGATATGTAACAGGTGTCTTGATTGCAATGCTGATTTCGAATTTCCTACCATTTAAAATTTATACCGACTGGACAGCAGTAGCTTTGACAGTTGGAGTATCAGTCTTTATCGGAATTGTATTTAGCGTATTTCCTGCTAAATCTGCTGCGAATAAAGATGTCATTGAAATATTACGTTAAAAGGTTGGAGAAACTCCAGCCTTTTTTCTTTGAAATGATTGAAACATGAAAGAGAAACTTGTACTATAGATATGGCAATAAAACGAAGAAAGAGGTGAGCGCATGAAGATTTCAGAAGGGGATTTTATATTTGAATTAAAATTTTTATCTATCCATCCTCAAATTCACAATATTCAAACAGATGTTTTTTTACAAGTTTCTCATCAAAAACAAGCTTATCAAGAAATAATAGACTTATTATCTATAGCACAATTGGAAGAATGTCTGGAGGCGATGAAGAACTTATTAGAAAAAGGAGAAGAGTATTCTTCAGAATTTGAACAATCTAGATTAGCTGTGTTATTAGAAAAATTAGAAGATGAGTATATTATGACATGGGTCGTTGCTCCGGAAAATATTTTAACAACGGCTTCTCAAGTTATTGGAATTGACTTGGCTCAATTGGATGAAGAAGAAGTCTTTTTTTATCAAGAAGAAGAGGAGAAGGCACAAACAAAAACGGTTGAAGTGGAATTGAGTTTATCTGCTGAAGAAATGCGACAAATCTATGAACAATTACAAGAAGATTTGAAACGAGTAAAAGAATTTATGTTATAATAAGGATAGTTGAATCATATTGGAGGGTATGCGTGTGAACATGAAAGAGATGGTCGGCAAACAGGCCGCAACTTATATTGAATCAGGTATGACAGTAGGTCTAGGGACAGGTTCTACAGCTTATTATTTTGTAGAAGAAATTGGCAGACGTGTAAAAGAAGAAGGTTTAGACATTATTGGTGTAACGACTTCAAAACGTACAAAAGAACAAGCTGAGAAGCTAGGAATTCCATTGAAGAGTGTAGACGAAGTAGATTTTATTGATGTAACAGTCGATGGAGCGGATGAAATTGCTCCTGATTTTTCAGGAATTAAAGGTGGCGGTGGAGCCCTACTATTTGAAAAAATTGTTGCAGAACAATCAAAACGCATTATTTGGATTGTCGATGAATCTAAAATGGTAGATTATTTAGGCCGCTTCCCACTTCCAGTAGAAGTGATTCCTTATGGTTCAGAACAATTATTCAAAAAATTCGAAGCAAAAGGCTATCGTCCAAAATTCCGAGTATTAGAAAATGGAGAACGTTATTTAACAGATAGTCAAAACTATATTATTGACTTAGATGTATTCCCGATTAAAGATCCTGTGTCATTTGGAGCAGAATTAAAAGCTCTAACAGGAGTAGTGGAACAAGGGTTATTTACAAATATGACAGAAACAGTTTTAATTGGAACGCCGGATGGTGTGAAAGTGCAAACTTTAGAATAATAGTAAAAAGGCTGGGGTGAATCCCGGCCTTTTGTATTAAGCTAAATATTTTTCTAATCGAGCAACTACTTCTGTTAAGTTTTCCATTGAAGCAG
>CAUSWE010000007.1:0-51118 GCA_963535215.1 uncultured Granulicatella sp.
ACTTAATTTGGTGTTAAATTTTATCCACCAACAGAATTTGTCGATGAGCCTTTTTTTATAAATTAAGGGAATCCATTATAGATTTTCTAGTTTAATAGCGGTATACTTGTAGCAGTATTGCTAGAAGGAGCTTGAACAAATGGGTGTAATCATAAATGTTATTGCGATTGTGCTTGGTACAATGATTGGATTATTCTTAAAACGAGGAATGTCTGAAAAGATGTCTTCTCATATTATGCAAGGTCTTGCATTAATCACATTTATCATTGGATTAAAAGGAGCTTTAGTAGATCAAGATATGATTTTATTAATTGTTTCGATTTCACTAGGAGGATATCTTGGAGAAATGATGCAATTAGAAGAGAATATTCGAAAATTTGCAGAGTGGGTTCAAGATAAACTATCAAAAGAAGGTTCCAAAAATCAATTAGCAGAAGGATTTGTTTCAGCAGTCTTAATCTTTTGTGTTGGAGCAATGGCGGTAATGGGGTCTCTTGAAGCAGGATTGAGAAATAATCACGGTATTTTAATAACGAAAGCATTAATTGATGGATTTGCTTCTATTATACTAACGACGACAAAAGGAGCAGGAGTGATGTTATCCGCATTAGCGATTCTTTTGTATGAAGGTGGAATAATGCTTCTCGCACAATTTGTAGCACCTTACTTAAGTGAATCAATCGTATCTGCAATGGCTGCGGTAGGTTCTTTATTACTAGTGGCACTAGGAATGAATTTATTAGAATTAACAAAAATAAAAGTCATGAACTTTTTACCCGCAATGTTTTTACCGATTGTGTTAATTCCATTCTTTAGTTTCATTCGTGGATAAGATAAAAATAAGAGAGTGAATAGGATACAAGATGTATTTCTATTCACTCTCTTTTGTATAAAAATTAAGCTAATTCAATCGCTCCAAAACTATTTGGTCCTAGTACAATTCCGTGAGGAGTAGGGTAAAATTCACCTTTTTGGTAAAGGCTATCTCCTGAATAGTTTGCAAGGAAATGGGCAGAATCATCTAAATTGATAATACATAGCAATTTGCCACGTTTATAAGCAATACAGCCATCTGTTACTTTAATGATGTCACAGTCTGCTTTAAAATCTTCTTGATGTTGATGTCTAAAGTTTGTTAATTCTTGATAGAATGCTAAAACTTCATCATCTTTCTCATTGAATTTGAAAGGCATACGATTATATGGATCTCTAAAGCCATACATACCAATTTCATCCCCATAGTAAATACAAGGAACACCAGGAAGAGTAAATTGAATAAAGGATGCGACAAAGAATCTTTCTTTTGCTAATTGATATTCACTAGCAGTCAGTTTATAATCTGGTCGTTTTTCAACAGGGAATTCTTCTGGTCTTTCAAATGCTAAAATCGTTAAAATTCTTTCTGTATCATGACTCGATAATAAGTTCATTAAAACATCTAATGCAGGTTTTGGATAGTTCTCTAATAATTCTAATAAAGCTAGAGAAAATTGATGGGCATCTTTATGTTTAACAAAGCGAATAATCGCATCTCTCCATGGATAATTCATCACACTATCAAATTGTTTTCCTAAGAAATATCTTCTTCTTGTGTTGTAAGAGAATTTTGTCGTAGCATCTTCCCAGACTTCCCCTAATAAGAAGCAATCTGGATCTTCTTGTTTGGCAGATTTTCTTAATTGATCAATGAAACAATCAGGAAATTCATCTGCCACATCAATTCGCCATCCGCTAATGCCTAAACGTTGCCAATAAGGAATCACACCATTTTTAGCATTAAACATAAATTCTTGATATTCTTTATTTTCTTTAATAACAGTTGGTAAATTCGTGAATCCCCACCATGATTGATATACATTTGGAAACTCATTAAACGTAAACCATGGATAGTAAGGAGAATCTTGAGATTGAAAGGCTCCTACACTGTCATAATGTCCATAACGGTTAAAATAAATACTATCTGCACCCGTATGACTAAACACTCCGTCTAATGTAATACGAATATCTTGTTCTTTAAAATCTTTACATAAGTCTTTAAAGTCTTGAACCGTTCCCAAATAAGGATCTACATTAAAGTAATCAGAAGTAGAGTAGCGATGATTTTCAGGACTTTCTACAATTGGATTTAAGTAAATACTATCAATCTTTAGTTGCTTAAAGTAAGGTAATTCTTCATGAATTCCTTTTAAATTTCCCATAAAGAAATCTTGTGCTCGATAATTGTCATGCGTAATAGAAGAATAAGGAATAGCATTCCAATCATCATGACGAACTCTTGTTTCTTCATTAGCAGCAATGGTTGCTTGATAATGAGGACTCTTCTTAAAGCGGTCTGGGAAAATTTGATACATAATGCTCCCTTTCATCCATTCTGGAGTTTGGAAGTCTGCATCATATACCGTTAATTGCCATGAAGAGTAAGACTGTTCTTCCATTGTAAAGACAGCATTAAATTCATGTTTTTTCAAATATCCGATAGAATCATCGAACGTAATTTCAAAATCATAAAAATAAAGTCCAGTTTCTAATGCCGGAATATTGACAATGTATTTACGAGATTGTTCTTTTAATACATCAGTTGGTTCCAATGTATAAATAAATTTTTGTTGTGTAAAATCATTAAATAAGTTTAATGAAATTTGTTTAAAATAAAAATCTTGGTGAACCCATACTTCAAAAAGAATGTCTTGAGAAGAAGAGACTGCACCTTTTGGATATTTATCTTGAAGAGGATTAAATTGAATCAAGAAATATCTTCCTTTCTTTTTATAAGCAATATTAAATTAATTGTAGTATAAAATGATAAAAAAAGAAATAGTTTGTGCGAAAAATGTTTTGAAACATTCCAAAATATAAAACGCTTTACTTTTTTTGCGAAAAAATGAAAAAAATATACGAAAAGTCACAACTTTATGCTATAATTAATCCATAAGTAAACGGAAACAAATGAAACAGCGATTTTTTTATTAACAGTAAATGAAAACGCTTTTCGTGAAAAGTAAAACGTATTGATAAAAGGAGGATATATTTATGGATTATTCTTTGGATAAATATTTATTTCATGAGGGGAAAAACTTTCGGACGTATGAATTTTTAGGTTCGTTTCTTGATGGGGATCAATGTACCTTTAGAGTCTGGGCGCCACACGCTCAAGCGGTTTTTGTTTCGGGTGATTTTTGTGGATGGGAACCTACAGTTCATGAATTAACAAGAATCAATAATGAAGGTATTTTTGAAGGAACTATTTCAAATGTTCGTCCATATGATTCTTATAAATATGTCATTAAAGCTTCCGATGGAAGAATATTGTGGAAAGCAGATCCGTATGCAAGACATGCGCAAACTCGACCAGAATCAGCTTCTAAAGTATATGAAGACCAAAATTATTTATGGAAAGATGAAACATGGTTAAAACAAAGATCAATTCCTTTCCAACAACCAATGAATATATACGAAGTTCATTTAGGATCATGGAAGCATGGAGAAAATGGCGAATTTCTTAGTTATCGTCAATTAGCGGATACTTTAATTCCATATGTGAAGCAAATGCATTATACGCATATCGAATTACTCCCAATTACGGAATTTCCATATGATCCTTCTTGGGGCTATCAAGTGACAGGTTACTTTGCTGTGACATCACGTTTTGGAACACCAGATGACTTTAAATATTTAATTGATAAAGCTCACCAAAATGGCATTGGCGTTATTTTAGATTGGGTACCTGGACATTTTACAAAAGATGAATATGGTTTATATGAATTTGATGGAGAATGTTGTTACGAATACTCTGATGAACGTAAAAAAGAACATAAGTCATGGGGAACACGAGTATTTGACTATGGACGTGGAGAAGTGTGTTCTTTCTTATTCTCTAGCGCTTGTTACTGGATTGAACAATTCCATTTAGATGGCTTACGCGTTGATGCAGTAAGTTCTATGCTATTTTTAGATTATGATCGTCCTCAGCATTTAGCAGCTAAAAATATTTATGGAGGAAATGAGAATTTAGAAGTGCTGGATTTCTTTAAAACATTAAATTATTATGTTCAAGAAAATTATCCAGGCGTGATGATGATTGCAGAAGAAGCAACAGCTTATCCGAAAATTACTGCACCAATTCAAGACGGCGGACTTGGTTTCCACTTCAAATGGAATATGGGATGGATGAATGACAGTTTAGATTATATTGAAGAAAATCCAATTTATCGTCAATGGTCTCATAATAAATTAACATTCTCTATGTGTTATGCTTTTGTGGAAAACTTTATTTTACCGATTTCCCATGATGAAGTGGTACACTTGAAAAAATCATTATTAGATAAATTCCCAGTTGGTTATGATGATAAATTTTCTAATTATAAAACATTTTTAGGATATATGTTTGCTCATCCTGGTAAGAAATTAACCTTTATGGGAACAGAAATCCCTCAATTTATCGAATGGGATGAAAATAAAGAATTAGACTGGATGTTATTAGATTTTCCATCACATTATAACGCACACCGTTTTGCTCAAGAGTTAAATCAGTATTATCGTAAAACACCGGCTCTTTGGCAACAAGATGGAGGATGGGAAGGATTTGAATGGCATGTGGTCGATGATGCTTCTCATAATGTATTTGCTTTTTCAAGAAAAGCTGCTGATGGTCAAGAAGTGCTTGTCATTTCTAATTTTTCTGGAGAAAATTGGGAACAATATTCTATTGGATTCCATGACGAAAGAAGCTATAAAATGGCATTAAATTCAGATGCTAAAAAATTTGGTGGACAAGGCATTGTTAATAGAAATTTAAAAACAAAACAACAACAATGTGGAGAATTCCCATATACACTTCAACTAACGATACCAGCATTTTCAACAATGTATCTTGAGAAAAAATAAATAATGTGGGGGATAAACAGATGGCAAGAAAGAAAGAAATGGTTGCAATGTTACTAGCAGGAGGCCAGGGGACTAGATTACAAGTTTTAACGCAAGATATGGCTAAACCAGCTGTACCTTATGGTGGAAAGTATCGTATTATTGATTTTCCATTATCAAATTGTGCAAATTCAGGAATTTCAACAGTAGGGGTTTTAACACAATTTAAACCTTTAGAATTGAATTCTTATATGGGCAATGGACAACCATGGGATTTAGATAGAATGGATGGAGGATTGTCTATTTTACCTCCTTATACTGCTGGTAAAACAGGAGAATGGTATAAAGGAACAGCACATGCCATCTATCAAAATATTAAATATATCGAACAATATGAACCTGAATATGTCTTAATTTTATCAGGAGATCATATTTATAAAATGAATTATAATAAGATGTTAGATTTCCATAAGGAAAAAGAGGCAGATTTAACAATTGCTCATATTAATGTACCAATGGAAGAAGCTCATCGTTTTGGGATTTTAAATACTGATGAAGATTTGAAAATTGTGGAGTTTTTAGAAAAACCAAAAAATCCAATTTCAACTAAGGCTTCAATGGGGATTTACATTTTCAATTGGAGAGTGTTACGTGAATACTTAATTCGAGATGAAGCAAATCCAGAAAGTGAAAAAGATTTCGGAAAAAACATTATCCCAATGTTATTAGAAGAAGAAAAGAAAATTTATGCATTTCCATTTGAAGGATATTGGAAAGATGTAGGTACGATTGAAAGTTTATGGGAAGCGAATATGGATTTGATTAAATCTCGTGAAGCTTTTGATATTGATGATAAAACTTGGAGAATTTATTATCGCCATGAAGGACGTTTACCTCAATATTTAGGAGAACATGCTGATGTTCAATCTTCAATGATTTCTGATGGTACTTTAGTTTTTGGTCAAGTAAAAGATTCAATTATTTCTTCTGGAGTGGTCATTGCAGAAGAAGCTGTTGTAAAAGATAGTATTATTATGCAAAATGCCACGATTGAAAAAGGAGCAAGTGTCTATCACACAATTGTAGCCGAAGGAGCGGTGATTAAAGCGGGCGTATCAATCGGTCATGAAAAAATTGAATTAGGAAAAGATATGATTACGGTAATTGGACGCAATGAAGTCGTCACTGAACCGAAGAAAGCGGGAGGATGCTAAAATGATAAAAGCTTTTGCGATTTTATTTGCGGATAATTATAGACAGGATGATTTACACGGATTAGTTCGATCAAGAACTTTAGCTTCTCTACCGGTCGGTTCCAGATATCGTTTAGTAGACTTTATGTTATCGTCCTTAGTAAAAGCAGGAATCGACAATATCGGTATTTTAACAAATCATAATTACAAATCATTAAGAGATCACGTTGGCTGGGGAAAAGATTGGGATTTAAACAGAAAAAATAGTGGTTTAACATTAATTACGCCATTATCGAATTATTTATCAAATCGTATTCCACAAAATAAAATTGAAGCATTAGTCAATACAATGGTTTATACGGAAGATTTAAGTGAAGAGTATTGTATTTTGGCTGATACAAACATTATTGGAAATATTGATTTTAAAGAAATGTTTCAATATCATGTCGACACTGGATCTGATATTACGGTTGCATATCACTATCGTAAACCTGAAATTGGCGAATCTCAGATTATTTTTGACAAAGATTATAAAGTGTATGAAACGTTGTATCATTTTAATGGTGGAAATGAAAAATGTGCGACTCAAGCTAAAATTTATATTATGACAAAAGAATTGTTAAATGCCATCATTAAAAAGGGAATGACTTTAGGATGGGAAGATATTTTACGCGATTATGTTTCTAAAAATTTAGATACTTTAAATGTCTATGCATATGAAATTAAAGGGTATTCAAAAGTTATCAATAGTGTAAAAGATTATTTTGATTTCAACCAAGATTTATTAAAACCTGAAACATTGACAGCCGTATTTGATAGCGGAGTGGAAATTTTAACACGTGTACAAGATAGTGTGCCAACTCATTATGGAGAAAATTCCAAAGTAAAACGTTCATTATTAGGAGATGGCTCTTACATTAATGGTACTGTTGAAAATAGTATTATTTTCCGTGATGTCATTATTGAAGAAGGAGCTGTTGTAAAAAACAGCATCATTATGGCAGACTCCATTATTAAAAAAGGTGCGAAATTAAATTACGTAATAACGGATAAAAGCATTGAAGTTCCTGAAGAAAAAGAATTATCAGGAACAAGTGAATGCCAAGTCATTGTTGAAAAAAATAAATGTGTGTAATGTTTAGGATAGCTTCCAGTTTGGGAGCTATCTTTTTTTGCTTGTTGCTATAAAATACTGGTGCTTTTTACTAGCTTATCGTATAATAAATTTATCTGAATTTAAAAATTAGAAAAGGTTGTGCATCCATGAGAAGACGTACGATGTTGCTTTTCGTCTGCACGTTTTTAGTGATTTTTTTTGGAGCTGCTCGAATATTTTATCTTAGTCAATCAGAACGATTAAAGGCTAAAGACTTGGCAGTAGAAATTGCAGCACAAAAAGTTCAATTTACAAAAATTACAGATTTTTATTGGTTTAATACGGAAGAAACTTATTATTCATTAGCTGGAATTACGACAGAAGGTCAACAATTATATGCGATTGTTTCTCCGGAAAAGAAGGAAGTAACCGTATTACAACAGGATGCTGTTATCAATGAACAAGAAGCGCGCTCAATCACAAAACAAGCGAAACATACAGATGAGATTTTAGAAGCAAGATTGGGAATGATAAAAGATGAACCAGTTTGGGAAGTTAATTATCGAACAAGCAATAAACGAATTGGATATTATTATATTTCCGCCAAAAATGGACAATGGATTAAAGATATTGAAAATATTTAAAGGTAGGTTATTATGGTAAAAATCTCAGAACGTGTCGCTAAAATACTTCCTTCGGGAACTTTAGCGATGACACAAAAAGCAAGAGAATTAAAAGCGTCTGGAAAAGATATTATTAGCTTATCAATTGGTGAGCCTGATTTTAATACGCCAGAAAAAATTACAAAAGCAGCAATTGAAGCATTATTGAAACATGAAACCGATCATTACACACCTACTTTAGGGTTAGATGCATTAAGACAAGCCATTTGTGATTTTCATTTAAGAAAAGATGGTGTGAAAGTTGATAAACAACAAGTAGCAGTTTTTGCAGGAGCGAAGTTTGCGTTATATTCTGCGTTTCAAACATTAATTGACCCAGGAGAAGAAGTGTTAGTTCCAGTTCCTTATTGGGTGAGTTATGCAGAGCAAATAACATTAGCTCAAGGTGTACCGGTCTTTGTGGAAACAAGTGAGGAGAATGCCTTTAAATTAACCGTAGATTTGTTAGAAAAAGCTGTAACGAATAAAACAAAGTTATTAATATTAAATTCTCCATCGAATCCTACAGGATTAACGTATTCCAAAGAAGAATTGTATGAGATTTGTCAGTGGGCATTAAATCATCAAGTGTTTGTTATCGCTGATGAGATTTATTATGAATTAGTGCATGATGTGCCAAGTATTAGTGTGGCAAGTCTATCGGAAGAGATTCAAAATAATACATTAGTCATTAATGGATTATCGAAATCTGTTGCGATGACGGGTTGGAGATTAGGATATGCCTTTGGTCCAATCGAAGTGATTCGTGCATTGAATGATTTAACAAGTCATACAACGAGCAATCCAGCTGCAGTTGTTCAATATGCTGCGATTCGTGCTTTTCAAGAAGATTTACAAGAAGATAAAGAAGCGATGCGCCGTCAATTCCAAAAGAGAATTGACTTATTCCATGCACTCATTCAGGAAATTCCTGGTATGTCATGTGTGAAACCAGGCGGAGCTTTCTACCTATTTGTAAATATTCAAGAAGCAATGAAAATAGTTGGAGTTGAAACTTCAGATGCATTTGCATTAAAATTATTAGAGGAAGTTGGAGTGGCGACTGTATCAGGTGAAAACTTCGGTTGTACTGGTTACTTGCGATTAAGTTGTGCAAGTAGTGAAGAAGAACTAAAAAATGCCGCTCAAAGAATGAATCAATTTGTTAGAAATTATTTGTAGAAAGAGGGATTATTTTGAAAAAAATCAGAATGAACCAAGCCAAAGATTATGTTGGACAAACAGTCCTAATTGGGGCTTGGGTAGCTAATAAACGTTCAAGTGGGAAAATTGCTTTCTTACAATTACGTGATGGAGCAGCTTATTTCCAAGGGATTGTTGTAAAAAGTGATGTTCCTGAAGAAGTATTTGAAATTGCTAAATCATTAACACAAGAAACAGCTGTTTATGTAACAGGGGTTGTACAAGAAGATACTCGTTCAAAATTAGGGTATGAATTATTAGTAACTGGACTAGAAGTGATTGGTGAAAGTCATGAATATCCAATTACTCCAAAAGAACATGGTACGGACTTCTTAATGGATCACCGTCATTTATGGTTACGTTCAAGTAAACAACACGCTATTATGCAAATTCGTAATGCTATTATTTATGCTTCCTATGAATTCTTTGATCAAAATGGCTTTATTAAATTTGATAGCCCAATTTTATCTGGAAATGCAGCAGAAAATACAACTGAATTATTTGAAACAGATTATTTTGGAGATCCTGCTTTCTTATCTCAATCAGGTCAATTATACTTAGAAGCTGGTGCAATGGCATTCGGACCAGTGTTTGACTTTGGTCCAGTATTCCGTGCTGAAAAATCAAAAACTCGTCGTCACTTAACAGAATTCTGGATGATGGATGCTGAATATCCATTTGTGACTCATGACGAATCATTAGATTTACAAGAAGCTTATGTAAAAGCATTAATTCAAGGAGTTTTAGACCGTGCTCCTCATGCTCTTGAAACATTAGAAAGAGATGTAGAATTATTGAAGAAATATGTCAGTGAACCATTCAAACGTATTTCTTATGATGAAGCGATTGACTTACTACAAGCTCATGAAGCAGATGAAGATACAGATTATGAACATTTAGAACATGGAGATGATTTTGGTTCTCCACACGAAACTTGGATTTCTAACCATTTTGGAGTGCCAACATATGTGATGAATTATCCAGCAGATATTAAAGCATTCTACATGAAGCCAGTACCTGGTAATGAAAGCCGTGTTTTATGTGCAGACTTATTAGCTCCAGAAGGATATGGAGAAATTATTGGTGGTTCAGAGCGTGAAGTGGACTACGATAAATTATATGCAAAAATTAAAGAGAATGGCTTAAATCCAGATGATTATGCATTCTACTTAGATTTAAGAAAATATGGTTCAGTTCCTCACGCAGGATTCGGACTAGGATTAGAAAGAATGGTGACATTCGTTGCTGGAACGAAACATATTCGTGAAGCAATTCCATTCCCACGTTTATTAAACCGTATTTTCCCATAAAATAGACAATTTCAAACCGATTTTTAGAATTTCTAGAAATCGGTTTTTATGTCAGAAAAAGAGGTGAAAATTTTGGAACAAACATTTCAACAATTTTGGATGTATCAAGGAGGAACGAACGTTCCAAATCCATTCATCCGTTATTATCAAAAATTACAATTAACTGCTCAAGAATGCTTAATGCTCTCTTGGTGGTTACAACATTCCACTTCAGAATATTTTCCATTGAATGTAGAAGAAGTCTGTGAGGTATTTTCAATTAGTGAAAATACTTTATTCCAAATCATTCAGCATTTATTAGATCGACAAGTGGTATCTGTTACCCAAAAAGAAAATGAAGAAGGGAAAAGAGAAGAGTATTATAGTTTAGCACCGTTATTTCAACAATTGGAAATATTACATCGTCAAGAAGTGGCAAAAAAAGAAGAAAATGATAAGCCAAATTTAATTTTCGTAATCGAAAAAGAATTTGGAAGACCGATTAGTTCGTACGAAATTCAAATGATAAAAAGTTGGATTGATAAAGATGAATATTCGTATGAGTTAATTTTAGCAGCTTTAAAAGAAGCTGTTTTAAACCAAGTATTTACATTGAAGTATATGGATAAAATCTTGCTAACATGGCAAAGAAAAGGATTCAAAACCGTGCAACAAGTCATTCAAGATAAGAATCGTTTGAGAAATGGGAATTTCTCAGCAAAACAAAAAGAAACAGCACCAATTCCTCAAGTGCCATTAGATAATTGGTTGGATTAATGGAGGAAGACAATGTTATCAAAAACAAAAACGATTGAAGCAGTTCAAACAATGGGAGATTTATTTCCAGATGCTCATTGTGAGCTAAACCATCGCAATGCTTTTGAACTATTGATTGCTACAATTTTAAGTGCGCAGGCAACCGATGTAGGAGTGAATAAAGTAACGCCAAAATTATTTGAGAGATTTCCAACTCCTACTCATTTAGCAGCAGCAAGTGAAGAAGCAGTGATTGAATGTATTCAGTCATTAGGATTATATCGAAGCAAAGCAAAAAATATTCGACTTTGTGCGCAGCAGCTAATGGAACGGTTTAATGGTGAAGTTCCCCAAACTAGAGAAGAATTAGTAAGTTTAGCGGGAGTTGGCAGAAAAACTGCCAATGTTGTCATGAGTGTTGCTTTTAATATTCCAGTGTTTGCAGTAGATACTCATGTTGAAAGAATTTCAAAACGTCTCCAAATTTGTAGACAAAAAGATACTGTATTAGAAGTAGAAGAAACTTTATGTCGTAAAATTCCAAAAGAATTATGGTCGAGAGCGCATCATTGGATGATTTTCTTTGGACGATATCACTGTATTGCTCGGAAACCAAAATGTCATGAATGTCCCTTATTAGAAATGTGTGCCTTTGGTCAAAGAGAAGTGTAATGAATCGAATAATAAAGTAATACGAATAATAAAACGTTAACAAAAAATCCCAACAACTTCCCCTTTATAGCCTGAAAATATGATAATATCAATGCTTTTGAGTTCTTTTAACTGACAATCAGCTTTTAATGTGCTATACTAAACTTAGTAATATTGCAGATGTGTTGGATTTGGAAGGCCCGTGGGAAGAGGCGATAGAGATGGCACTTAAAGTGACCAAGAAAGTTCAAGGAATCGTTGAAACGGAACTTCGTAAAGGAACTAGCAAATCTCGTATTGCACATATATTGGGTGTTTCTTATGAAGAAGTTCTTGTTGTCATTAAACGAGTAAAAGATTCTATTCGACCTGATGTAGGAGACCGAATTCATTTTACGTTTAGAGAGCAACAAATGTATGGTGTCATTTATAAGTTACTTTCAAATAGTGCAGTTGTGATTATTGACTGGGAATCTTCTACGACCGTTATGAAAGATATTTGTGAAGACCGCACCATCGTGAATTTTAAAGATATTATTGAATTTTTACCAGATGATGCTAAGGCAGACTAATCTTGTATTAGTCTGTTTTTCTTTTAAAGAGGAGGTTAGAAATGGGAAATACGATTGAATTTCCAAACAAAGAAGAATTTTATATTCAAAAAGCAACTCAATGCCAAAAAGAAGACGATATGATTGGTGCCATTGATTGGTTAGAAAAAGGATATATTAGGACTCGTTCAAATCAACTATTGGAAAAATTATGGATTTTACTATGTCTAATCCAAGACTGGAGTGAAATCATTTGGCTTGTAGAAGAGTTTCAATTGCAAGGTGAAAAGTATGTATCTGTTTATTTAGAAGCATTAATTCATATGAATCGATTCGAAGAAGTGGAAGCATATCTAAAACATTCTGAACACATAGAGGTTCCATGGATAAACGCACTACAACTAAAAATGATGAATCAACAATTGAAACAGGAACAAGAGAAAGTTCAGCAGTTACAAGAAATAGGAGAAGCATTACAATTACCGACTAAGAATTTTTCTGTTGAAGAAATTCATTATATCACTCAAGTATTAATTGATTTTACATTACCGCAAAAAGAATTCGTGATTCAATTATTTTTAATTCACCCAAAGTTGCCACTGTTTGATAAAGCTATTTTATTAGATGAATGGTTGGACTCTGGAACGCTTAATGCAATCCAATTATTATGGAATGGGGAAACAAAACTGATAGAACGAAATAAACTGTTTTCAATTTCTAAATCACCATTGTATAAAGAAGAGTCAGAGTTGTTAAATGAGTTAATGAATCATTTTTCGATGGGAGAAGCTACGATATTCGCTCAAAAATGGATGCAAGATATTATTCGATTACATCCGTTTCAAGAGGAGTATATTTCTTCTCTTGAAGAATGGATAGAATATTTTTCAGAAAAAGAAGACGTGATGCAAAGTTTATTTTATGATGATGCTACTTTCATCAAACAATACGAAGATTTTCGAGAAAAGTGATGATGGAAATAGGATTGAAACATATCATTTTAAAAAAAGAATTAGAACGTATATAATGAGATAAAAGCTGTCTAATAATAGAAAAGGCTGGAGGTTTTCATCATGAAAAAAGGAATTGTAAAATGGTTTAGCAATGAAAAAGGCTATGGTTTTATTTCTGTCACTGATACAGATGAAGATGTATTTGTTCACTTTACAGGGATTTTATCTGAAGGATTTAAAACGTTAAAAGAAGGACAAAAAGTAGAATTTGAAATTGCGCAAGGAGCTCATGGGCTTCAAGCTACTCATGTGCGAGTAGAAGTTTCAAAATGATTCGAGTAAGAACGGATGCGGCAGTCAATGGTAATCCAGGTAGAGTTGGAATTGGAATTGAAATTTTGTATCAAAAGCAACAATTTTTGTTTAAAGAAAATTTTGACCAATTAATGGATAATCATCAAGCAGAATTATGGGCGATTTATCGTGCATTATTGATTCTTCAGGAAAAAGAATGGCATCATGAAGTGATATTTTTGAATTCTGATTCGAAATTTGCAATAATGGCGATTGAAAAAAATTATACGAAACAAATTGCTTATCAAGATATTTTAAAAAAAGTTCAGGAAGAACTTCAATTTTTCCCGCAACTATTTTTAGAATGGATTCCTGAAAAGGAAAACCGAGGGGCTGATCAATTAGCAAGACAAGCTTTACAACAAATTTTAGGAAAATAGGGAGTTTTTAAGATGGAAGAACATGTATTATATTTTAGTAGCTTATGCCCAGATACTAAACCTTTTGTAGAGGAGTTACAAAGACAAAATATTAGCTATCGTGAGGTAGATATCACTGCAAGTATGGCTAACTTAAAAGAATTTATTCGTTTAAGAGATGATAAACCACAATTTGAAGGTCGTAAACAATGGGGAATGGTGGGAGTTCCTTGTTTAGTGACTAAAACAGGTCAATATATTTTTGAAATTGGTCAGTTAAATGGAACAAGTTGTGAGGCTGTACCAATTGAGTAATTTGCCTAGTATACTGATAAGTTATTTTTTAGGGCTGAATCTTTTCTTATTCATTTTAATGGGAATGGATAAACGGGCTGCTCGAAGAAATAAATGGCGAATACCCGAGAGAAGATTATTAACATTAGGATTGATTGGTGGGGGATTTGGTGGAATACTAGGAATGCTTATTTTTCACCATAAAACTCACCGAATTTATTTTACAATTTGTTATGTAGTAAATATAATTTGTTGGGGAATTGCTTTCCTATATTTTACGCAACAATTTTAAGGGGGAAGAGATGAAGCAACAAAAAGGAATTTTATTTGCAATATGGATTGGACTTCTAAGTGCCCTTTCTGGATTCGTAAATATTACGACATTATTATTATATGAAAAGCCTACGACCCATATGACAGGGAATGTTTCAGGAATATTAATTCATGCAATGTCTGGTGAAACAAGTCACGCACTTACATTACTATTTATTGTCATTAGTTTTTTACTAGGGGGAGTTTGTTCCGGAATGATTTTTTCTGAGAAAATTTTCCGTTTTGCAAACCGATATGGCATATTGTTAATTGTATTAGGCTTGTTATTAGGAATCAGTTTTTGGCTAGATTTAGAATCCATATGGATTTATCAATTAGCTTTTACAGTAGGTGTTCAAAATAGTATGTTTATTTATTACCGTGGGATGATTGTAAGGACCTCGCATTTTACGGGCTATTTAACGGATACAGGATTTGCGATTGGTAGATGTTTAAGAGGTCATCGTAAAGATAAAGTAAAAATTATTTTTTATAGTTTAAGTATGTTGTTCTTTTTATTTGGAGGAGCATTAGCATTTGAAATGGCAACTTGGTCTAAAGAATTATTACTATTTGTCATTAGTATTAGTTATGTACTTGTTGGTGGATATTATTTCTTATTTCGTCATTTATATGCATACTATCATTTGTTGGAGGAAGAAGCATGACAGATATTTTAGTTGTAGTGGATATGCAAAAAGATTTTGTTGATGGAGTCTTAGGAACAAAAGAAGCAGTAGCCATTGTTCCTAATGTAGCGTCAACGATTCGAGAGTTTTCAGGTAAAGTTTTTTATACATTGGATACTCATCATGAAAATTATTTAGAAACAGAAGAAGGAAAAAAATTACCAGTTGTTCACTGTGTCAAAGGAACTCCAGGTTGGCAGTTAGATACAACTGTACAAGAAGCATTGGTAGAAAAAGAAGCAGTTGGAGTTGAAAAACCTACTTTTGGATCGACAACATTAATGGAATTATTGAAGGAAATTCCTTCCATTAGCTCCATTACATTTTTAGGATTGTGTACGGATATTTGCGTGATTAGTAATGTCTTATTAGCAAAAGCAAACTTTCCTGAAGTACCCATAAATGTATACTCTACTTCATGTGCAGGGGTTACCCCTCAAACTCATCAGCAAGCATTGGAAGCTATGAAAATGTGCCAAGTGAATGTGGTAGAATAAAGTGTAGGTGAAAGAATGGATTCTAAAGAAAAATTAAAAGAATTAAATGTCCTTAATGCCATTATGTTAGTAGCAATTCTAATTGGTATTGTAATAGGGATTATCATTCAAGAATTAATCGGTGGAGTAGCGATTGGTATGCTCGGTGGATTTATTACACGATTAATTTATTTAAGAAAGAAATATAAGGATATAAATCCAAAATAAGGAGAAATAAATATGTCACAAGAATTTTTTGAAGCAGTAGAAAAATTTGAAAAAAAATCAATTAAAGAAGTAGAAAGCTTAATTTCAAGTGGAGAAGAAGTAGTGTTATTTATTGGACGTCCAACTTGTCCCTATTGCCGTCGTTTCGCTCCAAAAATGAATGAAGCACGTCAAGCTTTAAATAAACCAGCTATTTTTGTAAATAGTGAAGATGTTACACAACTAAATGATATTCAATCGTTCCGCCAAAAATATGGTATTCCAACAGTACCAGGTTTATTAGTGGCTAAAGGTGGAGAAGCTCGTGTAGTTTGCGATTCATCCATTAGTGTAGAAGAGATTATTGCATTCGTTAATCAATAATAATGATTTCAATTGAAAAGAGGAGGAGACTTGTATGAACGAAATTAAATGTCCGCACTGTCAAAAAGTTTTTACAATTGATGAACATTCCTATGCAGATATTGTAAATCAAGTTCGTAATCAAGAATTTACACAAGAAATTCATCAACAATTAGAATTAGCAAAAAAACAATTTGAAACAGAACAACAATTAAAATCTCAACAAGCTCAATCTCATTTTGAAGAGAAATTAGCACACTATACACAACAAATTGCTCTATTAGAGCAAGAGCTAAAACAAGCTAGTCAACAAATGGAAGTTCAAGTTGAAAAAGAAAAACATAAATTAGAATTGGAATTATCTAAAATTCAACAAGAACAAGTTGTTTCAAAACAAGAATTAACGCAGCAATATCAAGAAAAAATTACTCAGCAAGAACAATTGATTCAATCGCTTCAAGCGAAAATTGACGCACAAGAAACAAAAGAAGCCTTACGAGTTTCTCAGTTATCTGCTGAAAAAGATCGTGTTATTGCTGATTTAGAAGCAAAAAATCATTTGCAAGAAAAAGAACAAGAAGTTCAAGCAGCTGCTTTAAAAGAAAAATATGAATTAGAATTACGTCAAAAAGACGAAACGATTGCCTTTTATAAAGATTTTAAAGCAAAACAATCGACAAAAATGGTCGGTGAAAGTTTAGAACAACATTGTGAGATTCAATTTAATCAGTTGAGAATGACGGCTTTTCCAAGAGCTGAATTTGGAAAAGATAATGATGCTAAAACAGGAAGTAAGGGCGATTATATTTACCGAGAATATGATGATTTTGGGAATGAAATTTTATCCATTATGTTTGAGATGAAAAATGAAAATGATGAAACAGCAACGAAGAAGAAAAATGAACATTTCTTTAAAGAGTTGGATAAAGATCGACGTGAGAAGAATTGTGAGTATGCAATTTTAGTATCTTTATTAGAAGCGGATAATGAACTATACAATAATGGAATTGTGGATGTCAGTTATGTATATGAAAAGATGTATGTTGTTAGACCTCAATTCTTTATTCCAATCATTACATTATTAAGAAATGCAGCGTTAAATTCATTAAAATATAAACAAGAATTAGCGCAAATGAAAGAGCAACAATTAGATATTACGCATTTTGAAGAAGACTTGCTAGCGTTTAAAACTGCGTTTTCTAAAAACTATGAATTGGCGAGTAAGAAATTCAAAACAGCAATTGATGAAATTGATAAAACAATTTCGCATTTACAAAAAATAAAAGATGCGTTGTTATCATCTGAGAACAATTTAAGATTAGCGAATAATAAAGCAACTGATTTAACTGTAAAAAAACTTGTCAAAAATAATGCAACAATGAAACAGAGATTTGAAGAATTAGAATAGGAGAATGAAAAATGGCAAAATTTATCGTAGAACCAGAATTTTGGGAATTATTTCCAGAAGGTCAAGTGAATGTATTAGTATTAAAAGAGATTAATAATACTGTAGATGAAACGGAAGATCCTTATTTTGAAGGAATTTTACAAGAAGCTTGTCAAAAAGCTAAAGTTCATTTTACTGAAGAAGTGTTTAGTGATAATCTTGTTATTCAACAATGGAGACAAGCCTATTCTAAGTTCAAAACAAAAAAAGGAGCTCGTTCTTCTATTGAAGCATTGTTAAAACGTGTGTCTCAAGGACATACATTCCGTTTAATTACTCCATTAGTGGATATTTATAATAGTATTTCTATTGAATATGCTGTTCCATTAGGGGGAGAAGATTTAGATAAAATCCAAGGAGATTTACGATTAGGCAAAGCTAAAGGAGGAGAAAGTTTCTTCCCATTAGGTGCTGAAGAAGATTCACCAGCTTTAGAAGGCGAAATTTGCCACTTTGATAATGATGGGGCTGTCTGTCGTTGCTTGAACTGGAGAGAAGCTCAAAGAACAATGTTGCAAGAAGAAACAACGAATGCAGTTCTTATAATGGAATCTGTGACAAAAGATCAAGCTGAAAGAGCAACAGTTGCAATGGAAGCATTAAAAAAACGTTGCGAAGAATACTTCAATGTTACTGGAGTAAGTTCGATTGTAACACCTGAAAATAGCGAAGTTGAATTATAAAAGTGAAGTGGTAGAGCATTTTGTTCTGCCACTTTTAGTTTGGCTTGTGCTATAAAATCTTCAAAGACAAGAATAAAAAATAATCCGTCCCCACTTTTGAGCGAGTAGGACGGATTAAATCTGTTATACGAGCCACCGTCTTTTTAACGGTTCTACATTGGAGTTGAGTTGGTAGCTCAACTCCTTTTTCTGTCTCTATTATAACACAATACAAATAAATTTAAAATTAGAAACTAATCGAATAATTTTCGATGTACAAATACCTCATTTCAATTAACAGAATAGAACACCTATTCAACTGAAAATGTTGCCTGAACTATTATCAGATTTGAAACGTCAAAGGAAGAATGCTACACTGAAAGAACGAATGTTCGAATGTACAAAAGGAAGGAGGAAACGAATGCGTAAAATTTTACATATTGATATGGATGCTTTTTTTGCTTCGGTAGAACAAATGGATCATCCACATTTAAGAGGAAAACCAATTATTGTGGGTGGAAAAGTTAATCAGCGTGGAGTGGTAGCAACTTGTTCTTATGAAGCACGAGCATTTGGAGTACGATCTGCAATGCCAACGAGTAAGGCTATACGATTATGTCCCAAAGCCATTATTGTTCCTCCAAATTTTGAACGATATCGAGAGTTGAGTTTACAAATTCGAGAAATATTTCATCGATACACTCCTTTAGTTGAACCGATGTCGATTGATGAAGCTTATCTAGATGTTACAGAGAATACAAAAAAACAAACTTCTGCTACGATCATTGCTAGAGAAATACAAGAAGCTATTTATAAAGAGGTAGGATTAACTTGCTCTGTAGGAGTATCTTTTAATAAATTTTTAGCCAAAATTGCATCCGGTCAAAGAAAACCAGCTGGAATTACCGTGATTGATCAAGAATCATTTCCAGAATTTATTAAAACTTTACCTATTGAAAAATTTTTTGGTGTAGGACAAGCAACTGCAAAAAAATTACATCAGAAAAAATTATTTACTGGGGAAGATATTTTGAATTGTTCAAAAGAGTATTTAATAGAACATTTTGGAAAGCAAGGAGAAGCTCTGTATCGACAAGTAAGAGGACAATCTAATGATCAATTAACATTGTATCGGGAAAGAAAATCTTACGGTAAAGAAGAAACTTTATTGGAAGACACAACAGATGAAGAAGTACTACAGAAATATATAGAGCAATTTTCTGAACAAATATCAAAATGGTTAAAGAAAAATAAACTAGCTGCTAAAACAATTACGATTAAATTAAAACAAAGTGATTTTGAGACAAAAACTAGAAGTAAAACACTCGAAAACTATGTCCAGAGTAAAGAAAAAATATCTATAGAAGCCTATCATCTATTGATGGAAGAATATAATAATGAATCCATTCGTTTAATTGGTCTGACAGTTTCTCAGTTTGAACAGACGCTTCATTTATTTGAACAAGTAAAGCTGTTTTAAAAATATTAACACAGTTTTTCTAACAGTATATAACACAGAATTTGAACTGGAATTTTCATTTATTTTCAATTCATATGAAAAATGATAAAAATATTGCACAAAATGTTCTAGATAAATGTATTGTTTATAAAGATTTTTTTGTAATACTATTCACAAAAAATAAAAAATAAAACTCGAACTTAATTACTTGCATAAGTAAAAAAAGCATGGTAAATTAGTATATGAAAATAATAGAAATGATACAGAAATAAAATTCTGTTTCTTCATTTTTGTTATGAAGCACAATTTCTTAAAGAAAAGGGGAAACAAAAAGTATGGCAACGAAGAAAAAATTCGATCTCGATTCACTTTTCACACCAGATAACTTGAATTTTGAAATGGTTCAAGTATTAGATGAAGAAGGAAAAGTTGTAAATCCAGATTTAGTACCAGATTTATCTGATGATGAATTAGTCGAATTAATGACTGATATGGTATGGTCACGTATTTTACATGAACGTTCAACAGCGTTAAACCGTCAAGGACGTTTAGGTTTCTACGCTCCAACAGCAGGTCAAGAAGCTTCACAATTAGCTTCAATTAAAGCAATTGATAAAGGTGATGTATTATTACCAGGTTACCGTGATGTACCACAATTAGTAAAACATGGTTTACCATTATCACAAGCATTCTTATGGTCTCGTGGACATGTTGCAGGTAATATGTACCCAGAATCATTAAAAGCAGTACCACCACAAATTATCATTGGTGCACAATATGTTCAAGCAGCAGGTGTTGCATTAGGATTACAAAAACGTGGTAAGAAAAATGTAGCTGTTACTTATACAGGTGACGGTGGATCTTCACAAGGGGACTTCTATGAAGGAATTAACTATGCTGGTGCATACAAATCACCTGCTATCTTCTTCATTCAAAATAATGGATGGGCTATCTCAACTCCTCGTGAATTACAAACAGCTGCTACAACTTTAGCACAAAAAGCTGTTGCTGCTGGTATTCCAGGTATTCAAGTAGATGGTATGGACCCATTAGCAGTTTATGCCGTAACTAAAAAAGCTCGTGAATATGCAGTTGCAGGAAATGGTCCTGTATTAATCGAAACAATCTGTTTCCGTTATGGTCCTCATACATTATCAGGGGATGATCCAACTCGTTATCAACCAGAAGGAATTCAAGATGCATGGGCTAAGAAAGACCCATTAATTCGTTTCCGTAACTACTTAACAGCTAAAGGCTTATGGTCTGAAGAAAAAGAAAATGAAGTTATTGAAGCAACTAAAGAAGAAATTAAAGAAGCAATCAAAGAAGCTGATAAACAACCAAAACAAAAAGTTTCATTCTTCTTGAAGACAATGTTTGAAGAACCAACAAACGTTATCCAAGAACAACTTGATTACTTTGAAGCAAAGGAGAATAAATAATTATGGCACAAATGACAATGATTCAAGCCATTACGGATGCATTGGCTTTAGAATTAAAACGTGATGAAAATGTCCTAATTTTCGGTGAAGACGTTGGTAAAAACGGAGGAGTTTTCCGTGCAACTCAAGGACTTCAAGATGAATTTGGAGAAGACCGTGTATTTAATACTCCTTTAGCAGAATCAGGTATTGGTGGTTTAGCTATCGGTTTAGCATTAGAAGGTTACCGTCCAGTTCCAGAAATCCAATTCTTTGGATTCGTATTTGAAGTAATGGACAGTGTTGTTGCTCAAGCAGCTCGTTACCGTTACCGTATGGGTGGAACTCGTCAAATGCCTATCGTATTCCGTTCACCATTTGGTGGTGGGGTTCACACACCAGAATTACACTCAGATAACTTAGAAGGTTTAGTAGCACAATCACCAGGTTTGAAAGTCGTTATTCCTTCAAACCCATATGATGCAAAAGGTTTATTAATTTCAGCTATTCGTGACAATGATCCAGTTGTTTACTTAGAACATATGAAATTATACCGTTCATTCCGTGAAGAAGTTCCAGAAGAAAGCTATACAGTTCCATTAGGAAAAGCAGCTGTAACTCGTGAAGGTACAGATGTTTCAATTATTACTTACGGAGCAATGGTTCGTGAATCAGTTAAAGCAGCTGAAAACTTAGAAAAAGAAGGCATTTCTGTAGAAGTTATCGACTTACGTACTGTTTCTCCATTAGACTTAGATACAATTTTAGCATCTGTTCAAAAAACTGGACGTGTAGTAGTTGTTCAAGAAGCTCAACGTCAAGCAGGTATTGGCGCAATGGTAATGTCTGAAATTTCAGAACGTGCTATTTTACACTTACAAGCTCCAATTGGACGTGTTGCAGCACCAGATACAATTTTCCCATTTGGTCAAGCAGAAAATGATTGGTTACCAAATGCAAGTGATATTGAAGCAAAAGTTCGCGAAACTTATAATTTTTAATTCGTAAAACCATTCACTAAAGAGCAAAAAGCCCTTCAAAGGTGATTTGCTCTTTAGAATATTTAAGTAAAAATTAAGAAGGGATGTACAAGCATGGCTTTCCAATTTAAAATGCCTGATATCGGTGAAGGTATCGCAGAAGGCGAAATCGTAAAAATCGACATTAAAGTCGGTGACACAATCCAAGAAGATGATATTTTATTCGAAGTACAAAACGACAAATCTGTAGAGGAAATTCCATCTCCAGTAAGTGGTAAAGTACTAGAAGTTAAAGTTCAAGAAGGAACAGTAGCTCGTGTTGGAGACATTATCGTAGTTATCGATGATGGTTCTGGTCCAGCAGAAGTAGCTCCAGCTGCATCAGCGGCTCCAGCAACAAGTGCGCCAGCGGCTCCAGCAGCAGGTGTATTCCAATTCAAATTACCAGATATTGGTGAAGGAATTGCAGAAGGTGAAATCGTTAAAATTGATGTTAAAGTAGGCGACACAATTGCTGAAGACGATATTTTATTCGAAGTACAAAATGATAAATCTGTAGAAGAAATTCCATCTCCAGTAAGTGGAACAATTACTGCAGTTTTAGTATCTGAAGGGACAGTAGCACGTGTAGGAGATGTTATTGTGGAAATCGCAGCAGAAGGAGTTGCACCAGCTGCAGCGCCATCAGCACCAGCGGCTCCAGCAGCTAGTCCAGCTCCAGCAGCGGCACCAGCACAACCAACTGGAGTTCCAGCAGCAAGCAATCCTGGTAAATTAGTATTAGCAATGCCTTCAGTACGTCAATACGCTCGTGAAAAAGGTGTTGATATTACAGCAGTTGTTCCAACTGGTAAAGGCGGACGTGTAACTCGTGAAGATATCGATAACTTCGGTGGTGCACCAGTTGCAGCTCCTGCAGTAGAAGCAGCATCAGCAGCTCAAGCGGCAGCACCTGCATCAGCACCAGCGGCTCCAGCAGCGCCAGCAGCTAAACCAGAACCAGCTAAACCATTTGTAGGTTCAGCAGAACGTGAAGAACGTGTGAAATTAACTCCAATGCGTAAAGCAATTTCTAAAGCAATGGTTAATAGCAAACATACAGCTCCTCACGTAACATTACATGATCAAGTTGAAGTTTCTAAATTATGGGATCACCGTAAGAAATTCAAAGATGTTGCTGCAGCACAAGGTACTAAATTAACATTCTTACCATATGTTGTTAAAGCATTAGCAGTAGCAATGAAGAAATATCCTGTATTAAATGCTTCAATTGATGATGCAACACAAGAAATCGTGTACAAAAACTACATCAATATCGGTATTGCAACTGATACAGATTTAGGATTATTCGTTCCAAATATTAAAGATGCAAATACTAAGAGCATGTTTGGAATTGCTGATGAAATTAATGCATTAGCAGCTAAAGCGCATGAAGGTAAATTAACTGCAGCTGATATGGGACATGGAACAATTACAATTTCAAATATTGGTTCAGTAGGTGGTGGCTGGTTTACTCCAGTTATTAACTACCCTGAAGTAGCTATCTTAGGTGTAGGTACAATCGTTCGTGAACCAGTTATTAACGAAAACGATGAAATCGTAATCGGACGTAACATGAAATTATCATTAAGTTTCGACCACCGTATCGTGGACGGAGCTACTGCTCAAAAAGCAATGAACGAATTAAAACGTTTATTAGCTGATCCAGAATTATTATTAATGGAAGCTTAATTATAAATTTAGTAGTACGACGTAAACCGTTTGGTCTACGTCGTATGGCTATTGAAAACTTTTAAGAGGTGAAAAAGATGGTAGTAGGCGATTTCGCTATTGAACTAGATACAGTCGTAATTGGTGCCGGCCCTGGTGGTTACGTTGCTGCAATTCGTGCAGCTCAAGAAGGACAAAAAGTTGCGATTATTGAAAAAGAATATATTGGTGGTGTGTGTTTAAATGTTGGATGTATTCCATCTAAAGCATTAATTTCTGCAGGACATCATTATCAAGAAGCTCAACATTCTGAAGTTTTCGGAGTTACTGCAAAAGAAGTAGTATTAGATTTTGCTAAAACTCAAGAATGGAAAGATAACCAAGTTGTTAAAAAATTAACTTCTGGTATTGAGTACTTATTAAAGAAAAATAAAGTAGAAATCATCCGTGGGGAAGCATTCTTAGTTGATGAGCATACATTACGTGTTGTGACAGAAGATGCTGCTCAAACATATTCATTTAACCATGCAATTGTTGCAACTGGTAGCCGTCCAATTGAAATCAAAGGTTTCAAATTTGGTGGACGCGTCATCGATTCAACTGGTGGTTTAGGATTAAAAGATGTTCCTAAAAAATTAGTTGTTATCGGTGGTGGAGTAATCGGTTCAGAATTAGGTGGAGCTTATGCTAACTTAGGTTCTGAAGTAACAATTTTAGAAGGTGCTCCAAGTATTCTTTCTATGTTCGATAAAGATATGGTGAAATTAGTAGAAGATGATTTTGCTAAAAAAGGTGTTAAAGTTATTACTTCTGCAATGGCTAAAGAAGCTGTTGATAATGGTGATAGCGTAACTGTTAAATTCGAAGTAGATGGTAAAGAACAATCAATCGTTGCTGATTATGTAATGGTTGCTGTAGGACGCCGTCCAAATACTGATGAATTAGGATTAGACGTTGTAGGTGTTGAAATGACTGAACGTGGTTTAGTAAAAGTAGACAACCAAGGACGTACAAATATTAAAAATATTTTCGCAATTGGAGATATCGTTCCTGGTGCAGCATTAGCACATAAAGCAAGTTACGAAGGTAAAATTGCTGCTGAAGCAATCTCAGGTAAACCAGTTGCTGTTGACTATCGTGCAATGCCAGCTGTTGCGTTTACAGATCCAGAATTAGCTTCTGTTGGTTATACTCAACAACAAGCGAAAGATGCTGGATTAAAAGTGAAAGCATCTAAATTCCCTCTAGGCGGAAATGGACGTGCGATTTCATTAAATGCTACAGAAGGATTTGTTCGTTTAATTACAACAAAAGACGATAATGTAATCGTTGGTGCTCAAGTAGCAGGGGTAAATGCAAGTGACTTAATCGCAGAATTAGGTTTAGCTGTTGAAGCAGGTATGAATGCAGAAGATATCGCATTAACAATCCACTCACATCCATCATTAGCTGAAGTAATTATGGATACTGCTGAATTAGTATTAGGAATGCCAATTCATATTTAATAAATTTTACGTTTAAAAGGCCGAGTTTACTCGGTCTTTTTTGTTTCGATTAACACTATAAATAGGGGAAACTTTGTTATTAAGTTAACTATATATATTCTATGATAAAAATATAACAAGTTAAAAATGTGTTATATAAAATTATAAATCCTTGATATGTTACTAGAAATTGTGAAATTTAAATATTTGTTCTATCGTATCTAGTTTTTTATTGATAATAGATATTTTTAGTGAAATATTATCTTTATAACGAAAAAATAAGATTGTGAATTGAGAATATCGGAAAAAAGAATTTATTACATATACAAAGCATGTTCTTTGTGAATATTAAAAGATTATGATATTATATATTATACTAATATAAAATATGAGGTGAAATAATGATAGGAAAAAATAATCAGTATCTTCTTCAGCAGAAGAAGGGACAAAAATTTGAAAAATATTCAATTAAAAAGTTAAAAGTTGGTGCAGCTAGTGTGTTAGTTGGAGCTGGCTTCTTTTTTGGTTATCATGTTGAAGCAAGTGAAGTAACAGAACCTAAAACGGTTGTAGTAACTGAACAAAACAATTCAGTAAATCAGGAGATTTCCAAACCAACAACTGTTGAAAATACTCCAAAAAAAGAAGTTGTTTCAACGCCTATTACAAAAGTTGTAGAAACTCCAGTAGAACAAAAGATTCAAACAACTGAATTACAAGAAAAAGTGAGTGCATTACAAGTAGAAGTTAATCGTATCCGCTCAAACGAAAAACAAAAGTCACAAATTGAAAAAGCTGAAAAATTAATCGAAGAAGCAAAAGGTTTGCAAACTTCAAAAACAGCTACTCAACAAGAAGTAAATGCAAAAGCTAAAGAAATTAGCTCCTTAACTACTATCTTGAAATCAATGAAGGCTGAAGAAACAGTAAAAGAAAATAAAAACACTGATAGCCGTAATGGTAAAAAGATGCAAGAAGGAACTGGTTTCAGAGAAGGTGGAGCAGCTGGTACAGGTGTTGGCGCAGATGTAGTGGATGCGACAAGTACACCAGCTGTAGCAAGAGGTGAATATACAAAGAGAGAAGATGCAGAAGCATTCACTAAACAAGTTACATGGTTAGATTTTGGTGATGTTGATAACTGGCAAAATGTAGATAACGAAGGTGGAAAGATTTACTTAAAAGAAGGTTCAATCTATACTAAAGAAGTTATATCAGGGTACAAAATTAATATCAAAGTGAAATCGTTAAAACCATTCCAAGCAACAGAAATCTATAGAAAACGTATGGAAGCAGCTAATGCTTCAGAAGAAGAAAAAGCAACTTTCAATCCAAATGCTACAAACCAACATTTTGGCGAAGGCAGTGGACCTTCTAGAGTAACAGCTGACCAACAAGATGGTGAATGGTCTGAAGTTCGAAATAATGGAATTAATACAGGAAATAAAAAGACAGCAATTGGAGCAGGTAATTGGTCAAATATTGGGGTACAATTTGAAATTAGCGCAACTTATAAGGGGAAAAACATTCGTCCAGCAGTTATTATGAATGATTCCGAGAGTGCGAACCATGGAGAAAATATTATTTTAACAACAAATGGTAGCCCTTGGGAGCGAGTGCTAGAATTGAAAAAAGAAAGGTTTGTAGGAGGAACATTTACACCTACACCTTATAAACCAATCAATAATTATAATTTAAGACATGAAGATTATCCGCAATCAGGAAGTCAAAATAATGCAGGTCAGTTATTAGGTGCAATGAGAGGAGATCTTCTAACGTTAGCTGATGGAACTAAATTTGCTCCAAAATATATGACTAACCCGGATCAAGAAATGGGAGGTCTAGGAACAGGAGTATTTGGTCCTGTAACTTCTTCTGGTGGTTATAGTCTTCCAATATTGATGACGAAAGATGCAACTGAAGTTGGATTGTATATTTTATCATCAGGGATACAAACTGCTATGATGGGTGTGATTCCAATTGATGAAGGAGATGCTCCTGAAAGTTATGGAAAAGCATCTCATACGATTAATACTGTAAATGGTGTAACGGGAGGTGAAGTAAAACAACCATATTTAGGAAGTACACGACCAGATATGGATACAGGCACTACTAAAGATTGGTATGGTGATGATAAGGATATCGATGCTGATGAAGGCATCAATCAATTACTTCCTGATAATCTAAAAGATAGTGAAGGAAATATTATCAAGGCAAATATTTCTAAAAAAGGTTATTATAAATTAAATGTTCAAGCACATACAGGTGGAGCAGAAAAAGCTTATATTCGTTCATGGATTGATTTTAACAACAATGGTAAATTCGATGAAGATGAAGGTTCTGAAATCGCAGAAATTACAAAAGACGGTGAAGTATCTTTAGAGTTTAAAAATAAATCTTCAAGAGATGCAGGAGATTTACTTGAAGCTGGTACAAGAGTTCGTATCGCAACGAATAAATCTGAAATTGAAAAACCAACAGGTAATGCTTTTAGTGGTGAAGTAGAAGACTTCAAAACAAAAATTACGCATCCGCCAAAAGGGGAAAAGAAAGAAACTGTTGGTAATATTAAAGAAACACAAAAAGATGAAATCCACTTTACAATTGCTGAAGGAAAGAAAAATGTTTATCTTGATGGAAATCCTGCTGTTGAGATTGATAAAACTGTAGCGCCAGTGTATTTTGATAATAAAACTGGTCAACAAGTTACATTAACTTCTGATAATACTTATACAGTAGAAGGAGAAGGAACATATAAATTTATCGTTGCTGAAAATGGCATTGATGTAAAAGTAGAATTTACACCAGCTGATGGATTCATCGGTAAAGCACACGGTGTCTCTATCCGTCGTCAAGATACGAATAAAACAACGACTGATTGGGGTGTCTTTAATCCAACAAATGATCCAAGTATTACAAATATCAATAGTGTTTTAGACTCAATGGACGGAATGTATATTCCAGAAGTTAGAGTTCCGGGAGAGGTTACTACTAGTGCAAATAATGCTGAAAGTAAAAATCTACAAGGATTACCACAAAAAGGTCAACCGACATTTAACGTAGAAACAGCAAAAAATCCGGTTACTCCATCAGCGAAATATCCAGCGAAATTAGTTGATCCAGCAACTGGTACAGAAACAACAGCTACAACAGTTAATGCATTAGAACAAGGAACGAATAAAGTAATTGGTACATATACAATTGTACCAGAAACTGGAGAAGTAACATTCACTCCGAATAAAGACTTCAAAGGAGTTCCAGCGCCAGTAACCGTTTCAGCTGAAGTTGAACTATCTCATGATAAAGATGGTAATATTACGAAGAAAACATTAACTGGTACTTATACACCAACGATTATTCCGGTTACGCCAACATCAGAAAATGCTAAGTCTGAAGGAATCCAAGGTGCAACACAAGAAGGAACACCAACATTCACAGCAGGAAAAGCAAATGTAGGTACTGAAGAAAATCCAGTAGAAAAAACTGTTCCGATAACAATTAGTGCAACAAACCCAGCGAAATTCGTAGTAGATGGAAATCCTGTAGAAGAAACAACAATCCCTGCAAAAGAAGGAGATAAAGAAGTAGGAACATACACAATAGACCCTGCGACAGGAAAAGTAACATTCACACCGAATAAAGACTACTCTGGAACACCAACACCAGTAACCGTACAAGCGAAAGATGACAATGGTACACCAGCAACAGCAACTTACTCACCAGTTGTAAAACCAGCAGTACCAACAGCTGATAAACAAAAAACAACTGATGTACAAGGTGCAAAACAAACAGCAACACCAGTATTCACATCAGGTAAGAACACTGTAAATGATGTAGAAACAGAAGTGCCATTTGAACCAACAAGCAAAGCAAAACTAATTGATCCAAGTAAAACTGGAGACGAAGCAGAAGTAACATCATTAGAAGTTCCAAACCAAGGAACATACACAATTGATGACAATGGTGTCGTAACATTCACACCACTTCCAACATTTACAGGAGAAGCAACACCAGTATCAATCGTACGTAAGGATAAAAACGGAACACCTGCAACAGCAACTTACACACCGAAAGTAGTTGGAGTAACACCAAAAGGTGAAAATGTGAATACAGAAGGAATCCAAGGTGCAACACAAGAAGGAACACCAACATTCACAGCAGGAAAAGCAAATGTAGGTACTGAAGAAAATCCAGTAGAAAAAACTGTTCCGATAACAATTAGTGCAACAAACCCAGCGAAATTCGTAGTAGATGGAAATCCTGTAGAAACAACAACTATCCCTGCAAAAGAAGGCGATAAAGAAGTAGGAACATACACTATTGACCCTGCGACAGGTAAAGTAACATTCACACCGAATAAAGACTACCATGGGACACCAACACCGGTAACCGTACAAGCGAAAGATGACAATGGTACACCAGCAACAGCAATTTACTCACCAGTTGTAAAACCAGCAGTACCAACAGCTGATAACCAAAAAACAACTGATGTACAAGGTGCAAAACAAACAGCAACACCAGTATTCACAACAGGTAAGAACACTGTAAATGACGTAGAAACAGAAGTACCATTTGAATCAACAAGTAAAGCGAAACTAATTGATCCAAGTAAAACTGGAGAAGAAGCAGAAGTAACATCATTAGAAGTTCCAAACCAAGGAACATACACAATTGATGACAATGGTGTCGTAACATTCACACCACTTCCAACATTTACAGGAGAAGCAACACCAGTATCAATCGTACGTAAGGATAAAAACGGAACACCTGCAACAGCAACTTACACACCGAAAGTAGTTGGAGTAACACCAAAAGGTGAAAATGTGAATACAGAAGGAATCCAAGGTGCAACACAAGAAGGAACACCAACATTCACAGCAGGAAAAGCAAATGTAGGTACTGAAGAAAATCCAGTAGAAAAAACAGTACCAATAACAATTAGTGCAACAAATCCAGCGAAATTCGTAGTAGATGGACAACCTGTAGAAACAACAACAATCCCTGCAAAAGAAGGGGATAAAGAAGTAGGAACATACACCATTGAACCTGCGACAGGAAAAGTAACCTTTACACCGAATAAAGACTACCATGGAACACCAACACCGGTAACCGTACAAGCGAAAGATGATAATGGAACACCAACAACAGCGACTTACTCACCAGTTGTAAAACCAGCAGTACCAACAGCTGATAAACAAAAAACAACTGATGTACAAGGTGCAAAACAAACAGCAACACCAGTATTCACACCAGGTAAGAACACTGTAAATAACGAAGAAGTAGAAGTACCATTTGAACCAACAAGCAAAGCGAAATTAATTGACCCAAGTAAAACAGGGGAAGAAGCAGAAGTAACATCATTAGAAGTTCCAAAACAAGGAACATATACAATTGATGACAATGGTGTTGTAACATTCACACCACTTCCAACGTTTACAGGAGAAGCAACACCAGTATCAATCGTACGTAAGGATAAAAACGGTACACCAGCCACAGCAACTTACACACCAAAAGTAGTTGGAGTAACACCAAAAGGTGAAAATGTGAATACAGAAGGAATCCAAGGTGCAACACAAGAAGGAACACCAACATTCACAGCAGGAAAAGCAAATGTAGGTACTGAAGAAAATCCAGTAGAAAAAACTGTTCCGATAACAATTAGTGCAACAAACCCAGCGAAATTCGTAGTAGATGGAAATCCTGTAGAAACAACAACTATCCCTGCAAAAGAAGGCGATAAAGAAGTAGGAACATACACAATTGACCCTGCGACAGGAAAAGTAACCTTTACACCGAACAAAGATTACCATGGAACACCAACACCGGTAACCGTACAAGCGAAAGATGATAATGGTACACCAGCAACAGCAACTTACTCACCAACAGTAACACCAGTAACACCAGAAGGAACCCCTGTAGAAACAACAGGAATCCAAGGAGCAACACAAGAGGGAACACCAACATTCAAACCAGGAAACCCAAATGTGCCAATCGATGAAGAAGTAGCACCAACATTAGAAGGTGCAAATCCAGAAGGGAAAGTTGTAGTACCAGGAGAAGGAACATATATAGTTGACAAAGACGGTAAAGTAACGTTCACTCCAGAACCACAATTCTCTGGCGTAGCCAAAGGAGTAACAGTTAAACGTGTAGATAAGAATGGAACACCAGTAACGGCAAAATACACACCAACAGTTACACCAGTAACACCGGAAGGAACAGCTGCAGAAACAACAGGAATCCAAGGAGAAACACAAGAGGGAACACCAACATTCAAACCAGGAAACCCAAATGTGCCAATCGATGAAGAAGTAGCACCAACATTAGAAGGTGCAAATCCAGAAGGGAAAGTTGTAGTACCAGGAGAAGGAACATATATAGTTGACAAAGACGGTAAAGTAACGTTCACTCCAGAACCACAATTCTCTGGCGTAGCCAAAGGAGTAACAGTTAAACGTGTAGATAAGAATGGAACACCAGTAACGGCAAAATACACACCAACAGTTACACCAGTAACACCGGAAGGAACAGCTGCAGAAACAACAGGAATCCAAGGAGAAACACAAGAGGGAACACCAACATTCAAACCAGGAAACCCAAATGTGCCAATCGATGAAGAAGTAGCACCAACATTAGAAGGTGCAAATCCAGAAGGGAAAGTTGTAGTACCAGGAGAAGGAACATATATAGTTGACAAAGACGGTAAAGTAACGTTCACTCCAGAACCACAATTCTCTGGCGTAGCCAAAGGAGTAACAGTTAAACGTGTAGATAAGAATGGAACACCAGTAACGGCAAAATACACACCAACAGTTACACCAGTGACACCAACAGGTGAAAATGCTGAAACTGAAGGACCAAAAGCAAAACCTCAAACATCAACAATCGTGTTTGATAAGAAAGATCAAGACAACACTACAGTAAACTTCGATAAAGGTCATGAAAATGTAGCATTAGATCCAACAACGACTACATTAGTAGGAAAAGATGCAAAACCTACTACAGAAGTGAAAGTTCCAGGTGAAGGAACGTATACATTAGCGAATAATGTTATTACATTCACACCAGAACCAGACTTTGCAGGAAAAGCTACAGGAGTTACTGTTCAAGTAAAAGATGCGAACGGAACAAAAGTTGAAAAAACTTACACACCAACAGTTCGCCCAGTTACAACATTTGTAGATGAAGCTGGAAATCCAATTACTGTAGATAAGAATAATACACCAGTTGTACCTGAAGAAGATGGAACTCTACCTAAGAAAGATATCCATGGCTATTCTTTCAAAGAAACGAAGAAAGATGAAAAAGGAAATACAATTCACGTTTATCAAAAAGTTTCAACTCCTCGTGGAGAAAATGAATCTACAGGGAACAATACATCTAAAGAGAACAAACCATCTGAAAAAGGAATTATCAGAGATAAAGATGGAAATCCAATTCCAGGATTTGAATACGACAGAATGTCACCAATCTTAGATATTCCAGAATATGTCTATGTGGAAACTGTGACAGATCCAGATGGAACGGTAAGACATATCTACAGACCGATTGAAACAGTTTATAAAGATAAAGATGGAAATCCAATTCCGAATGTAGTATCAAAAGAAAAAGGTACGAAAGAAAGTAAAGCAATTCCAGGATACCGTATAGTAGGAACTAAGAAACTTCCAAATGGCGATGTAGAACACGTGTATGAAAAAGTTCAAGCGACTACAACTTGGGTAGATGAACTTGGAAATGTGATTCACCCAACGGAAGAAGGCTTACTAAACCCAAGTGAAATTCCAGGATATGAATTCGTTCGTACAGAAACAGATGCAAATGGCAATGTACGTCATGTATATCGTCGTATTGCGACATCTCAAACAACAGTGAAACTATCAACAACTGTTGAACAACGTAAGAATGAATTACCTAATACTGGTACTGGAGAAGAATTTATTATCTTCTCTGCAGCAGCAACATCTATTATTACAGGATTAGGACTTTCGATTTCAGATAAGAAAAAAGAAGAAGAATAGTCTTTCTCATTTATAATAGAAGATAACTTATGAGAAACATGAAAAAACAGGAAATAGCATGGCTATTTCCTGTTTTTTTGACTTATCAATCACAGAAAGAAAGCTCTTATCCCTCATTATTTTGTAATCGTTTTAAAATTCAGTTTTAATGAATAGATAAATAATAAAAACTATAACAAGAAATAGTGAAGAGAATTGTAAAATGAAGCGTTATCGATTGACAGAATAGTAAATAAATAGTAGAGTATAAAGTGAATTTCTATATTATTTTGAGGTGGATTATGGTAAGTAAAAACAATCATTATTTGAACCAGCAAAAGTCTGGTCGAAAATTTGAAAAGTATTCGATTAAAAAATTAAAAGTCGGTGCCGCTAGTGTATTAGTCGGCGCGGGGTTCTTTTTTGGATATCATGTTGAAGCAAGTGAAGTAACAGCAACTGAAAATGTTGTGAATGTTAAAAATACTGTTTTAGATGATAAAAAGATAACGATTAAGCCAACAGGTGAAAGTACGCCTAATAAAGAAGATATTGTTACAGAAAAATCAGTAGAAACGGGGAACGCTAAGGTTTCTACACCAGTGGAAACGGAAAAAGCTATAGAAACTAAACCGGCAACTCCGTCAGTGGAGGAGAAAAAAGTTGAACCAACAACTCCTCAAACGCCTGAAGTAAAACCGGTTGTTCCCCTTCAAACAACTAAATTACAAGAAAAAGTAACCGCATTAGAAACAGAAATCAATCGTATCCGTTCGAATGAAAAACAAAAATCACAAATTGAAAAAGCGGAGAAATTAGTTGAAGAAGCAAAATTATTGATTTCTGCTAATACAGCGACTCAAACAGAAGTAGATGCGAAAGCAAAAGAAATCAGTTCATTAACAAACATTCTAAAATCGATTAAAGCAGAAGAAATGCCTAAAATAAATAAAAACCAAGACCGCCGTAATGGTAAAATGCTGAGAAATGGAACTGGTTTTAGAACAGGTACTGAACCAGCAGGGGGTGCTACAACTTCAACAACGACAGGGATTGGAGCAGATGTAGAAGATGCTAAAGAAGATGAAACAGTTACAAGACCTCCGTATACAGAAAGAAAAGTAGCAGAAGGGCTTGCAAGTCAAATTGCATGGTTAGACTTTTCAGATCCAAAAAATTGGACAAATGTTGATGTAGAAAATGGAAATATTTATTTAAAAGAAGGCTCAATTTACGAGAAAGAAATTATGCCTAACTACCGCATTAAGTTGACGGTTAAATCATTAAAACCATTCCAAGCGACAGAGATTTATAGAAAACGTATGGAAGCCCATGGTGCAACAGATGAAGAAAAAGCAACATTTAATCCAAATGCAACTAATGGATGGATTAATAGAACTGATAACACTCGTGTAAGAATTACCGCACAAGCTCAGGATCAATGGTCTGAGATTAGAGATAATGGGATTAATACGCAAGGAAGAAAAACCTCTATTAGAGCAGAAGATAGTGGAGCTAATATTGGGATTCAATTTGAAGTAAGTGGTAGTTATAAAGGAAAAACCGTTCGTCCAGCGGTAGTAATGGCCGATGCAGAAAGTGCAAACCGTGGAGAAATAATTACCTTTACAACTAATGGTAGTGGATGGAAACAAATTATTGACTTAAAGAAAAATAGATCGGATGCTCACAGATATCAACCACTAAATTATTATACAGAAGCTTATAAAGAACTTCCGGATTCAGCTGGTAATGAGATAAATGCTAATGCTATTTACAATGTAGGAAATGGTAATAAGATAGTGCCTAAATTCTTTACTAACCCAGATCAAGAAACAGGTGGTCTAGGTTCTGGTGTATTTGGTCCTGGGATTACAGCTAGGAGTTATAGTGTGCCAGTAGTAATGACAAAAAATGCAACAGAAGTTGGAATGTATGTTTTCTCAACTGGTTCACAAGCAGCTATGATGGGGGTATTGCCTCTTGATGAAGGGGATGCTCCTGAAAGTTATGGTGAAGCAAGCCACACAATGAATAGAAGAGATGGATTGAGTGGATCTATAGTAAAACAACCATATTTAGGTAGTGAAAGACCTGATACGGATAATAAGGTCACTAAAAACTGGCATGGCGATGATGATGCCGGTACAGCAGATGAAGGTGTCAATCAATTACTTCCTGATAGTTTAAAAGGTAGCGAAGGAAGCATTATCAAAGCAAATATCTCAAATGCTGGGTATTATACCTTAAATATTCAGGCGCACACAGGTGGTGCTGAAAAGGCATATATTCGTTCATGGATTGATTTTAATGGCAATGGAAAGTTTGATGAAGATGAAGCTTCTGATATTGCAGAAATCACACAAGATGGCGATGTAAATTTACATTTTAAAAATAAAACACAAAAAGACGCAGGAAAGTTACTTCAAGCTGGTACTAGGGTTCGTATTGCAACAAGTAAAGATGAAATAATGAATCCTACGGGACTAGCATTCTCAGGGGAAGTAGAAGACTTTAATGCGAAGATAACACACCCACCTAAAGGAGAGAAGAAAACTACAATTGGTGAGATGAAAGAAAAACAAAGTACAACAGTTCATTTCACTCCAAAAGGTAAAAATGTTTATAGAACAGATGATGTAGATGCGGAAATTGATACTACTGTACCACCAGTATATATTAACAACAAAACTGGTAAAATAATCACATTATCAGATGAGAATACTTATACTGTAAAAGGTCAAGGAACGTATAAATTTACACCAAATGCAACAAATCCAAAAGATATCGATGTAGAATTTACTCCGGAAAAAGGCTTTGTAGGAAAAGCGAACGGGATTACGATTCGTCGTCAAGACACGAATAAAACAACGACAGATTGGGGAACAAATGATGATGCTGTTACTCCGAATGTAAATGATGTGTTAAATACGATGGATGGACTATATATTCCTGAAGTAAGAATTCCAACAGTTAAGCCTATTCCAAATAATGTGGAAAGTAGTGAAATACAAGGATTCTCACAAAAAGGAAAACCTACCTTTACTGTAGAAACTTCGGATACTCCGGTTACTGCATCAGTAAAACACCCCGCAAGATTGATTGATCCAAGAACGAATGCTCTTGCAGATTCTGCGGTTGTAGATGCCTTAGATCCAAATAATAATAAAGTCGGTACTTATAAGATAGCTCCGGAAACAGGAGAAGTAACATTTACACCTAATATTGATTATAAAGGTGAAGTAAAACCTGTTAAAGTGTCGGTTCCAGTTGTGGTGGCACATGATAAAGATGATAATGATATTACAGTTGACACAGAAGCTACGTATACTCCAAGAATTATCCCAGTAGCTCCAACTGCAGAAGAAGGAAAAACAAGGGATGTTCAAGGGAAAGCGCAAGTATCAAGAGTTGTATTAGATACAGTAGAAGAGAATGCCGATAAAACTCAAACGGTTAACTTTTATAGAAGCCCACAGGTGAGCAATACTGGAGAACATGTTGACTTAGATAAAGAAACATTAACATTACTAAACGCTTCAGGAGCTGAAACAAATACAGTCACAACAGACCAAGGTGAGTATGTATTAGATAAAGTAAGCAAAACTATTACATTTACGCCAAAGAAAACATTTGTTGGACCAGCAACACCAGTAAGAGTACAAATCAAAGATGCCAATGGAACAAAAGTAGAAACAACATATACACCAACAGTTATCGAAGTTACTCCAACAGGTAAAGATTCAGCAACTTCAGGACCACAAGGACTGACGCAAAAATCACCAATCGTCTTCAATCAAAGAGAGGAAGAAGATGGAAAAACTTTAAACTTTGATACAGGTCATGAAAGAGTAGCCCTAAAACCAGAAACTCTTACATTACTAAATGGTTCAGATAAAGTGAAATCAATTACTGTACCGAATGTAGGGACTTATGAATTAGGGGACAATGCGATTACATTTACACCTGCGCCAGCCTACCATGGAACAGCAGAAGGAGTAAATGTTCAAGTTGAAGATGAAAATGGAAAAATTGTTACGAAAAAATATGTACCAACAGTAACTGAATTAACAGTAACTCCAGAAGGTAAAACAACGAAAAATATCCAAGGGGAAACTCAAGAAGGAACACCAACCTTCACGATTCCTGCTGAATCAACGAATGCAACAGTGACAAGTCGTAAATTAGTGGATCCTGCTGATCCAACTAACACACCAAAAGATACAGTAACATTAGATGGTAAAGGAACATTTACCATTGATGGAAATGGTAAAGTAACATTCGTACCAGTTCCAACCTATAAAGAAGATGTTCCTCCAATTACAGTAAAAGCAACTGTAACCATTACAAATGGTAAAAACGAAAGTACAACAATCACATCAACAGCTTCTTACAAACCAATTATTGTACGAGCTGAAATTGATAAAGCACCAGCAACATCAACAAACTTACAAGGTTTAACACAAACAGGAACACCAACATTTTCACCGAAAACAATTGAAGTAGATGGGGTACAAAAAACAATTAGTGTTCAAGCAAATAGCTATAAACTTGTAAAAGATGGAGTAGAAAGCGAATCACTTCCAGCCTATAAAGCAGGAACAACTGTAGAAATTGGTACGTATACAATCAATTCAGCGACAGGACAAGTGACATTTACACCAACAGATAAAACTTATACAGGAGCAGTAGCACCAGTAGATGTACAAGCAACTGGATCAAATGGAGTAAAAGTTCAAACAACGTATACACCAACTATCACTCCAGTAACACCAACAAAAGAACCATCAGCAACAACTGATGTACAAGGTAAAAAACAAGTATCAAGAATTGTGTTGGATACAGTAGAAACAGATGCTGATAAAGATAAAACTGTGAACTTCAGCAAAGGAACTGAACAAGGTCCTAATGGAGAACGAGTTAACCTTAACCCTGATACACTAACATTGTTGAATGATGCAGGAGCTGAAGTACCTACTCTTACAACAGATGATGGTGAATATGTTCTAGATAAAACAAATAGAACAATTACATTCACACCTAAGAAAACATTTACAGGGCCGGCAAAACCTGTAAAAGTTCAAATCAAAGATGCGAATGGAACGAAAGTTGAAACAACTTATACACCAACAGTAACGGACGTTACAATGACAAGTGAGGATAAAGAGTCTTCTGCACCACAAGGAAAAACACAAACAGGAACTCCAACATTTACAGTTTCAACTCCAGAAGTACGTATTACAGGATATAAATTGTTAAATCCAACTGGAAACACACCAGTAGAAGGAAATGAAATTGAAGTTCCAAATGAAGGAACATATCGTATTAATCCAACGACTGGACAAGTTACTTTCATTCCGAAACCAGGTTTCACAGGACCAGCAACTGGAATCACAGTGCAGGCTACTGACGAAAATGGAGAAACAAAAGATGCGAAATATAAACCAAAAGTAACTGCATTAACAATAACTCCACAACCTGCAACAACAACAAATATCCAAGGGGAAACTCAAGAAGGAACACCAACATTCCCAGTTCCAGCTGAATCAAATAACGTTACAGTTACAAGTCGTAAACTAGTGGACCCTGCTGATCAAACAGAAAAAGATAGTGTAAAAGTAGAAGGAAAAGGAACATTCACAATTGATGGAAATGGAAAAGTGACATTCATACCACTTCCAACATACAAAGGTGATGTAGATCCAATTACAGTAAAAGCAACTGTAATCATTAGAAATGATAAAAACGAAAGTACAACAATTTCTTCAACTACAACATACAAACCAATTATCGTATCGGCTGAGATTGATAAAGAACCAGCAACATCAACTAAATTACAAGGTTTAACACAAACAGGAACACCAACGTTCAAATCAAAAACTGTAGATGTAGATGGAACACCAAAAACAATTACGGTTCAACCGAATAGTTACAAACTTGTAAAAGATGGAACTGAAACTAATACACTTCCAGCATACAAAAAAGGAACAACAGATCAAATTGGTACTTACACAATTGATTCAGCGACAGGACAAGTAACATTTACACCATCGGATAAAACTTATTCAGGAGCAGTAGAACCAGTATCTGTACAAGCAACAGGATCAAATGGGGTAAAAGTAGAAACAACTTATACACCAATCATTACACCAGTTACACCAACAGGTACAAACACTACTTCAAGCGGATTACAAGGAAAAGTTCAAACTGGTAAACCTGTATTCAATGGTGGAGTGCCTGAAGTTCCAATGAATGATGAAGTACCAGCAACTTTAGAAGGTGCTGATCAAGACGGAAAAGTTGTTATAGCAGGAAAAGGTACTTATACAGTAGCAAAAGACGGAACAGTAACATTTACGCCGGATAAAAACTTTGTTGGAGTAGCTCCAGCAGTGACTGTCAAACGTGTTGATAAAAATGGAACAATTGCTACAGCAACGTATACACCAACAGTAACAGACGTTTCAATGACTAGTGAGAATAAAACTTCAGAAGCACTACAAGGGAAAACACAAACTGGCACACCAACGTTCACGATTTCAACCCCAGATGTTCGTATTACAGAATACAAATTAGTTGATCCTACGAATAATACGCCTGTAGAGGAAGTTGAAGTAGAAAATCAAGGAACATACAGTATTGATAAAGCAACTGGAGAAGTGACATTTGTTCCAAAACCAGGATTTACAGGTCCAACAACAGGAATTACGGTACGTGCTACAGACGAAAATGGCGAAACAAAAGATGCGACTTATACACCAAGTGTAACGCCACTAAAAGTAACACCAGAAAATAAACAAACAATGAATATTCAAGGGTTACCACAAGAAGCAACGCCAACATTTAAACTTCCAAAAGGAGTAACAAATGCTGCAGTTACAGAACGTAAATTGATAGATCCAAGTACTAAAGCTCTAACAAATTCTGTAACAGTAGATGGAAAAGGAACATTTACTATTAATGCAAATGGAAAAGTAACATTTACGCCAGTACCGTCATATGTAGGTGATGTACCTGCCATTGAAGTACAAGGAACGATAACTATCCTAAATGATAATAATGATAGAACGACAATAACTTCAAAAGCTTCGTACAAACCAATTATTGTTCCAATTGAGTTGGAAAAAACTCCGGCGGATTCTACAAATGTTCAAGGATTAGTTCAAAAAGGAACTCCAAAATTTACTTCACCAGAAAGCGTAGAGATAAATGGAGTTGAAAAAACAGTTACTGTTAAACCAAATAGTTATAAACTTGTAAAAGATGGAACAGAAACTGATTCAATTCCAGCATACAAAAAGGATACTCAAGAAGTTATTGGTAAATATACAATTGATTCGCAAACAGGAGAGGTAACATTTACACCTACGGATAAAACTTATACAGGTGAAGTAGAACCAGCAACTGTACAAGCAACAGGATCAAACAATGTAAAAGTACAAACAACGTATACTCCAATTATTAAGCCTGTAAGACCAGTAGGAACAGATGCAGGTTCAGAAGGAATCCAAGGTGCACCACAATCAGGAACACCAAGCTTCAAGTCAGGAAATGAAAATATTCCGATGACAGTAAGTGCAACAAATCCTGCGAAATTAGTAGATCCAGCTAATAATCAACCAATTGAAGCAACAGAAATTGATGCTAAAAATGCAAGTGGAGAAAAAGTAGGTAAGTATATAATTAATCCTGCAACAGGAGAAGTTACATTTACTCCAGAACCAGGATTCTCAGGAACACCAGTACCAGCAACAGTACAAGCAAAAGATGGTAATGGAACACCAACAACAGCAACTTATACACCAGTTGTAAAAGCTGCAGTACCATCAGGTGATAACCAAGTAACAAGTGATATTCAAGGTGCAAAACAAACAGTAACACCAGTATTCACACCAGGTAAGAATACTGTCAATAATCAAGAAGTATCTGTACCATTTGAAGAAACAAGCAAAGCAAAACTAATTGATCCAAGTAAGACTGGAGACGAAAGAGAAGTAACAACGCTTGTAGTGGAAAATCAAGGAACTTATACAATTGATGACAATGGTGTAGTAACATTCACACCAATTCCAACATTCAAAGGGGAAGCGACAGCAGTATCTATCGTTCGTAAAGATAAGAATGGGACACCAGCAACAGCTACGTTCAAACCAAATGTTGTAGGAGTAACACCAAGCGCAACTAAAGTAACAACAACGAAAGTACAAGGTGCAACACAAGAATCAGAAGTAACCTTCACACCAGGTAAAGCAACGATTGGAACTGCAGAAAAATCAGTCCCAATGGATCCAAATGCATACAAACTATTAGGTGGACAAGAAGGTAAAACTCCATTAGATACAGTTCCAGCAATGTCAGAAGATGGAACAAAAGAAGTGGGTACTTATACAATTAAAGTAGTAGAAGGAAAACCAGTTGTAACATTTACCCCAACAGATAAAACATATGCTGGAAAACTAAAACCAGTAACCGTTCAAGGTAAAGATACAAACGGAACAGAAGCGACTACAACGTATACACCAGTAATTACACCAATCGTACCAACATCAGAAAATGGAAAATCAGAAGGACCACAAGGTGTTGAACAAACAGGACGTGTAACATTCAATCCAGGTAAAGAACCAGGAACAGAAAATACACCTGTAGCGATTGACAAAACTAAGATGACACTACTAGGCGGAACAGATGGAACAACACCAGTAGAATCATTAACAGTAAGTAAAGATGGTAAAGTAATTGGTACTTATACACTTGTAAAAGATCCAAGTGGCTTACCAACTGGAGAAGTGAAGTTCACTCCAACAGATAAGTCATATGTAGGAGAAGTTCCATCAGCAACGGTACAAGTAAAAGATGCGAATGGAACACCAGCAACAGCGACTTACACACCAATATTTACAGAAGTAAATCCTACATCTAAACCATCAGAAACTACAGGATTCCAAGGATTACCACAAACATCACGTGTTGTTTTAGATGAAAAAGATGAAGCAGATAATACAACTGTTAACTTCGATAAAGGAAATGACAAAGTAGCCTTAGTTCCAAGTACATTAACATTAGTGAATGCTGATGGAGAAAAAGTTACAAGTGTAACAGTTCCAAACGAAGGAACATATGAATTAAATAACGGTGTGATTACATTTACACCATTACCAACCTTCCATGGAAAAGCTTCAGGAGTAAGTGTTCAAGCTGAAGATGTGAATGGTAAAGTAGCGAAAACTACGTATACACCTACAGTGACTGAAGTAAGACCGGTTGGAACAAATGCAGGTTCAGAAGGAATCCAAGGTGCATCACAATCAGGAACACCAAGCTTCAAGTCAGGAAATGAAAATATTCCGATGACAGTAAGTGCAACAAATCCTGCGAAATTAGTAGATCCAGCTAATAATCAACCAATTGAAGCAACAGAAATTGATGCTAAAAATGCAAGTGGAGAAAAAGTAGGTAAGTATATAATTAATCCTGCAACAGGAGAAGTTACATTTACTCCAGAACCAGGATTCTCAGGAACACCAGTACCAGCAACAGTACAAGCAAAAGATGGTAATGGAACACCAACAACAGCAACTTATACACCAGTTGTAAAAGCTGCAGTACCATCAGGTGATAACCAAGTAACAAGTGATATTCAAGGTGCAAAACAAATAGTAACACCAGTATTTACACCAGGTAAGAATACTGTAAATAATCAAGAAGTATCTGTACCATTTGAAGCGACAAGCAAAGCGAAACTAATCGATCCAAGTAAGACTGGAGACGAAAGAGAAGTAACAACGCTTGTAGTTGAAAACCAAGGAACTTATACAATTGATGACAATGGTGTCGTAACGTTCACACCACTTCCAACATTCAGAGGGGAAGCAACAGCAGTATCTATCGTTCGTAAAGATAAGAATGGAACACCTGCAACAGCTACGTTCAAACCAAGTGTTGTAGGAGTAACACCAAGCGCAGCACCAGCATCAACAACGAAAGTACAAGGATCACCTCAAGAATCAGAAGTAACCTTCACACCAGGTAAAGCAACAATTGGAACTGCAGAAAAATCAGTACCAATGGATCCAACAGCATACAAACTATTAGGTGGACAAGAAGGTAAAACACCATTAGATACAGTTCCAGCAATGTCAGAAGATGGAACAAAAGAAGTGGGTACTTATACAATTAAAGTAGTAGAAGGAAAACCAGTTGTAACATTTACCCCAACAGATAAAACATATGCTGGAAAACTAAAACCAGTAACCGTTCAAGGTAAAGATACAAATGGAACAGAAGCAACTACAACGTATACACCAGTGATTACACCAATCGTACCAATAGCTGAAAATGGAACTTCAGAAGGACCACAAGGTGTTGAACAAACAGGAAGTGTAACATTCAAACCAGGTAAAGAACCAGGAACAGAAAATACACCTGTAGCGATTGATAAAACTAAGATGACACTGCTAGGAACAGATGGAAATCCAGTAGAATCATTAACAGTAAGTAAAGATGGTAAAGAAATTGGTACTTACACACTTGTTAAAGACTCAAGTGGTGTACCAACTGGAGAAGTGAAATTCACTCCAACAGATAAGTCATATGTAGGAGAAGTTCCAGCGGTAACTGTACAAGTAAAAGATGCGAACGGAACACCAGCAACAGCAACTTACACACCAACATTTACAGAAGTAAATCCAACCGGTGCTGATTCAGCAACTACAGGATTACAAGGATTTGCTCAAAAATCTCCAATCGTCTTCAATCAAAAAGATGAAGAAGATAAAACAACTGTTAACTTTGACACTGGTCACGAAAAAGTAACATTTAAACAAGATACTTTAACATTAGTGAACGCAGCTGGAGATAAAGTGACAACAGTTACTGTACCAGATGTTGGAACTTATGAATTAAAAGATGGCGTGATTACATTTACACCACTTAAGACATTCAAAGGTAGAACTGAGGGTGTAACAGTACAAGTTGAAGATGCTAATGGTAAAGTCGTTAAGCAAAAATATGTACCTAATGTAGTAGAAGTTCTTCCAACGGGAACAGATACGACATCAACAGGACTTCAAGGAAAAGTACAAACAGGAAAACCAGTGTTCACACCAGGTTCTCCAGAAGTACCAATGGACGATGAAGTACCAGCAACATTTGAAGATGGCAACATCACGAAGACTATTGATAAAGTAGGAACATACACAGTAGCAAAAGATGGAACAGTAACATTCACACCGGACAAAGCATTCACTGGAGAAGCACCAGAAGTAACGGTTAAACGAGTAGATAAGAATGGAACATCCGTAACAGCGAAGTACAAACCTACAGTTACAAAAGTAACACCAACGGGAACAGATACGACATCAACAGGATTACAAGGAAAAGTACAAACAGGAACACCAGTGTTCACACCTGGAAACCCAGAAGTACCAATGGATGATGAGTCACCAGCAACATTTGAAGATGGCAACATCACGAAGACTATTGATAAAGTAGGAACATACACAGTAGCAAAAGATGGAACAGTAACATTTACACCGGACAAAGCATTCACTGGAGAAGCACCAGAAGTAACGGTTAAACGTGTTGACAAAAATGGAACATCAGTAACAGCGAAGTACAAACCTACAGTTACAAAAGTAACACCAACGGGAACAGATACGACATCAACAGGACTTCAAGGAAAAGTACAAACAGGAAAACCAGTGTTCACACCAGGTTCTCCAGAAGTACCAATGGACGATGAAGTACCAGCAACATTCGAAGATGGAAACATCACGAAGACAGTTGATAAAGTAGGAACATACACAGTAGCCAAAGATGGAACAGTAACATTCACACCGGACAAAGCGTTCAGTGGTGAAGCACCAGAAGTAACGGTTAAGCGTGTAGATAAGAATGGAACATCCGTAACAGCGAAGTACAAACCTACAGTTACAAAAGTAACACCAACAGGAACAGATACGACATCAACAGGACTTCAAGGCAAAGTACAGACAGGAACACCAGTGTTCACACCTGGAAATCCAGAAGTACCAATGGATGATGAATCACCAGCAACATTTGAAGATGGAAATGTAATTAAGAAACTTGATAAAGTAGGAACATATACAGTAGCCAAAGATGGAACAGTAACATTCACACCAGAAAAAGACTTCGTTGGAGAAGCCCCAGAAGTAACGGTTAAACGTGTCGATAAGAACGGAACAGCTGTAACAGCGAAGTACAAACCAATAGTAGCTAAAGTATTACCAACAGGTGAAGGATCAGAAACAGAAGGTGCAAAAGGAAAACCACAAACTTCAGCAGTTGTCTTCGATAAGAAAGATGAAGATAAATCAACAGTAAACTTCAATAAAGGTGATGAAACAGTAGCATTAAATCCATCGACATTAACATTAGTGGATAAAAATGGAAATCCTTCTACGGAAGTAAAAGTTCCAGGTGAAGGAACATATACATTAACGAATAATGTTATTACATTCACACCAGAAAAAGACTTTGTTGGTAAAGCTACTGGAGTAACGGTGCAAGTTAAAGATATTAATGGTACACCTATTGAGAAAACTTATACACCAACTGTTCGTGCTGTTACACCAACACCACCAACACCACCAACACCATCAACACCAAGTAAGGAAAAGGATTCATTAACAATTTGGAAAGATGGAGACGGTAATAACATTAAATCACCAGAACAAGGTAAGAAAGAACATTCAACAATTGACGGTTATATCTATGAACGTAGTGAAGTAGATAAAGATGGAAATACAGTTCATATCTATCGTAAAGTAAGTTCAGAAACTCCTGTAGTGAATGATAAAGAAACTTTATTTGTAGATGCAAACGGTAAGCCGCTTCAACCAGCTAAGAAGGGTCAACATCCGCATGAAACTATTCCAGGATATGAATTTGTTCGCACAGAAACAGATGCAAATGGCAATGTACGTCATGTATATCGTGCAATTGCACAGTCACAAGAGACAGTGAACCCATCACCAACTGTAGAACAACGTAAGAATGAATTACCAAATACTGGTACTGGAGACGAATTAGCAATCTTTGGAGCTGCAGCAGCTTCTATACTAACAGGATTGGGAATGGTCGTTCCAGGAAAGAAAAAAGAAGAAGAGGAATAATCATACTGACAGAAAAGTGAGTAGGAAATTTCTTCTTTAAAGAAACACAATGAAGTAGGAAACGGCAAATGCTGTTTCCTACTTTTCGTTTCAGTGGATATCTGTTGCACATCATCTCTAATGGGTATAGAATAGAGTGTAATTTTGAAAAGAAGGAGAGATGTCATGGAAGAAGGGGGAAATCAGAAGTTTAATAAAACACAATTAAGAATGAATATTTTTCATATTGTATGGCCTGTTTTTATTGAAGTGTTATTAGGATCTTTATTCGGAATGGTCGATATGATGATGGTAGGTCGAATTCCTGAACATGCAGCTCAAGCAGTATCTGCTGTTGGGATGACAAATCAACCCGTATTTTTAGGATTGAGTTTTGTTCAAGCGTTGAATGTTGGAGGAACAGCCATCATCGCTCGTTATTATGGAGCAAAAAAATATAAAAATATTAGCTTAGTTTTAAAACACGTCATGTTACTTGCAATGCTAGGATTTGTACTTCCTATTTCAGTGTTGATGATTTTACTAGCACCCTATGTATTATCTTTTTTAGGGGCAGATGTATCTGTTATTGAAGTAGGGTCAGCTTATTTTCGTGTCATTATGCTAGGATTTATTTTTCAATCATTTTCGTTTACGATGACAGCTGCTTTACGTGGGATTGGCGAAACGAAAATTCCGATGCGTAATAATTTAATTGCGAATAGTTTAAATGTCCTTGGAAATGCTGTGTTAATATATGGTTTATTTGGTTTCCCAGTTCTTGGAGTAACTGGAGCTGCTATTTCAACAGCGTTAAGTAATGTGATTGCCATGTCGTTAAACTTACGGTATGTATTGTCTAAAAAGAGTGTTTTATATTTAGATTTTAAAGAAAAATTTGAATTTCGTTTTGAAATGATGAAAGATTTAATCCGAATTGGATTACCGACTGCTTTAGAACAATTAGCATTAAGAGTGGGAATTATTTCATTTTTAAATATTGTTTCTGGATTGGGGACAAATGTTTATGCAGCTCATCAAATTTCATTAAATATTTTAAATCTAACTTATTCACCTGCTCAAGCCTTTGGGATAACTGCCTCAACTTTAATGGGACAATCTTTTGGAGCAAAAAATGAACAATTGGCAAGAATGTATACTAGAATGTGTCAACGAATTGGTTTTGTCATTGCCATCGGGATGTCATTATTTATCTTTTTCGGTTCGAAAAATTTAGCAGAATTTTATTCTACAGAGCCTGAAATTATTCAAAATACAATGATTGCCTTAACAATTGTAGCATTTGTTCAACCGTTCCAAAGTCATCAATTAATTACTTCTGGGGCACTAAGAGGAGCTGGGGATACCGTTTGGCCATTGATTGCCATTTTTGTAGGTTCGGTCTTAATTCGAGTTAGTTTGGGTTATGTATTTGTTAATCTATTATATCTTGGCTTAGCAGGAGCTTGGTACGCAGTATTTATTGACCAATTTATTCGATGGCTCATTATTCTATTTAGATTTAAATCAGGAAAATGGAAAAATATTCGTATATCTCTAGATTAGTAGAGAAAAGAATAAGCCTTTTTATTTTTATGAAAAAGGTGTATACTAAGTGGTGTACTTTTTTGAGGAGGGACTTATTTGGCAAATTATAGTTATCCATTAGACTTGGATTGGACTCACCAAGAGATGTCAACAGTTATTGCATTATGGAATGCAGTTGAAGATGCTTATGAACGTGGAATTGAAACAGAATTATTTATCAAACGATATAAAGATTTCAAAACGATTGTAAAAAGTATTGGTGAAGAAAAAAGACTTGGTAAAGAATTTGAATCGGTTTCTGGATATAGTTTATACCGTGTCGTTCAAATGAGTAAAAATGCTTCAAAAAGAATTAAAATGGAACAGTAGAAAGGATGTTAGTTATGGATTTATTTGCAACACATTTATTAGTCAATGATTGGATTATGGAGGCTGGAAACAAAATTCGTCATAGTTTTGGCGAATCAATTACAGTGGATACAAAATCTAGTCGTAATGACTTAGTAACGAATGTTGATAAAGAAATCGAGCAATTTTTAATTTCAAAAATTCGTGAACAATTCCCAACACATAAAATTATGGGTGAAGAAGGATTCGGTGACGAATTAACTTCAATGGACGGATATGTATGGTTAATTGATCCAATCGATGGTACATTAAACTTTGTAAAACGTCAAGAAGATTTTGGAATCATGGTCGCTTTATATAAAGATGGCGTTGGTTTATTAGGTTATATTTATGATGTAATGCGTGATCGTTTTGTTTATGGGATTAAAGATTATGGTGCTTATTGCAATGGTCGTCGCTTATCTAAACCAGAAGTTCACAGTATTGGTGATAGCTCTATTAACGTGAATGGATTTATGTTATTAGAGGCGAATGAAAAAGAAGCAGCTATGATTCGTAAAGCAATGGTAACTCGTACTTATGGAGCTTCTTCAATTGAACATATTCAAGTAGTATTAGGAAAATCTGTTGCTTATGTATCAACATTATTAGCACCATGGGATATTGCTGCTGGTATGGTAATTGCAAAAGAATTAGATTTACACTATAGTACAGTAGATGGAAAAGAAGTAGACTTCTTAGTACCAAATAAAAAGACTACAGGAGTTATCTGTTCAAAAGATATTGCAGAAGAAATTATTGCAGCATTTAAATAATAATAATCGAGTCGTAAGATTTTACGGCTCTTTTTTATAAGGAGAATTTATGAATATTGCAGTTTATTGTGCCGCTAGTCAGAGTAATGCTTCAACTTTTGATGAAAGAACAGAAGAACTAGGGAACTGGATAGCGAAGAAGAACCACACACTTATATACGGTGGAGGAAATACTGGCTTAATGGGAGTTGTTGCTTCAGCTGTTATACAAACTGGTGGAGAAGTTATTGGTGTCATGCCACAATTTTTTGTAGAGCGAGAAATTGCTAAAAAAGATATTACAAAACTTCATATTGTTGAAACGATGTCAGAGCGTAAAAACAAAATGATTGAATTAAGTGAAGTTTATATTGCACTTCCCGGAGGACCAGGAACACTAGAAGAAATTGCAGAAGTTGTTTCATGGGTAAGAGTTGGTCAAACGAATGGAATTTGTATTTTCTACAATATGGAAGGCTATTATGACCATTTAGAGGCTTTTTTCAATCATATGGTGACGACAAATCTATTAAGCAAGGAAGATAGAAAGCAAATCTATTTTGTAAAATCACTAGAAGAAATTGATAAATTAATCAAAAACTACGAAAAGCGTTAGAGGAGAGTCTGACGCTTTTTAATATGGTTCTATCATTTATAGGGTTAATGGTGAATTCTATTTTAGTGTATGTAAAAAGGACAAAACAAAAAAAGGAGCACATTTATGATGCTCCTTCTTCTTATCTTAGCCAGCCTCCCAACAGTGGGGAAGAAAGCTTCTAATAATAACTGCAAACCAGCCTCCCGACAGTGGGGAAGAAAGTAGTCAGTTAAACAATTTCTAGTAACATTATTTTATTATTTTTTTTTTAAAATGTCAATTGATTGAATCAAACATATGTACCATGTGTGTCAAACACAAGTGATAATGTCTCAATGAAACACAAGTAAAAATGTCCCAAATAATTTGCTTCATTCATTAAATGTAACTATACATAGACTCCTATGATGAGAGTTTTATTTTAAATATTTATTTCTATCTTTGAACTCCAATTGACTCAAATGCCCTAGAAATAAATCTACTAACGAATTATTCAATTCTCTGTCCGGACTATATGGATTTTGAAGATTATTTTTCAGGAGATGAACTCGTGTTTTTTTATCAAAGTCATCTAAAGTCATTAAATTAGATTGAAATTTCAGATAAAATTCCTGAACAGCTAGCATATCTGTATAATCATTTTTATTACAAAAAACTAAAAATAGATTCAAAATAGTAGCTACTTCTAATTTGTTAAGATAATCCATATCAGAACTGTCCCAAGTAAATATAGAAATCATTTTATCCAAAAGACTAAAATTATCATTACTCAATAAAAGTCTATAAATAAAATCGCGCTTACTAATACTCTGATAAGATTTCAAGTCCTTATAATTTTCTTCAAGTAGATACACAACTATTCCCAGAATAACATCTAACAACTGAATAATTCTAGAATTTTTAGAGTTAATTCCAATAACAGAGTTAACATGGTAACTTTTTCCTCTATACAACGAATGAGCATTCATCTGATCTGATATTTTTTCAAAAACACCTAGAGTTCGATATTCTGTACTATCATCCATAACAATATCCAAACCATCAATCTGTTTATCATCCCTAACTAAACCATAAAAAAGACGTTCAGGTATTTTTACATAAAAATACTTTCTCAATTCTGTTTCTGAAAACTTTAATGTTTTCCCTAATTGAAAAAAATGTTCATTATTCAAGCGATATATGTTAATTTTGATATTAGAGCAAGAAAGAAAAAAATTAAATACTTGGAAGTATTTCTTAATATCTGAAGGTCGATAATCCACAAAATGTAACTCTGAAGGTCTA